>JAZQPL010000041.1:0-8431 GCA_045628495.1 Acutalibacteraceae bacterium | reverse complement strand
CCAAAAATGAAGAGAGATACTCAATTGAGATAGCGTTTCTTATAGAGGTGCGGTTGTCTTTTGGTTGAGTATCTCTTTTTTATTTTTCTCATACTGCGATTAAATTGTCATGTTCATATTATAAAGTTCAAGGACTCGGTTTTAGTGGTTTTCACGAAATGTGAAAACACTGGAATCGAGTCCTTTTTTGTTTCACCGAAAACCAAGTGATAGAAAACCTATCGGCGATTTGTGAGCCGTTTCTGACGGCATCGGTTGCAGGTCGGGAAACTGCACCATCGAGAGCAACTACAGCCGCTGTGAACGATTTTTGAGCCTCCTGTGGCAGATACATAGAAAGCAGATCACGCCTGATGTCTATGGAATAATTATGTAACAGGAGGAATCAGATGGACAAATTCTACATGAACGGTAAGCTGATACACAAGGCTTCCAATCACAACACCAAACGCTGTGGGATTGAGAAATGGGTGTTTCTGCCTCACTCAGACTTTGAAAGGCTGAAAGCAAACCCATATCAGGAGCATGAGGCGATAACTGCTGCCAGGGACCTTATGTACGAGGACAAGAATGCCTATCACTGCATAATGCTGCTTGATGAGTACGGTGATGACGGATTGCTCATCGAGGCTGAAGGATTTGATTATTCTGATGATGAAACTCTGATAAATGCAGTAAAATCGCTCTATTTGTACTATAAGGCTGCTTATGATTACGCAAAAAATTAAAGGAGATTAAATATGGAAAAATATGAAAATCCTGAAATACAAATGATATTTTTCGCAAATGAGGATATAATATCTACTTCATTCAACAGAATTCCTGATGATGATGAACTTCCCGAGTTTCCAATCTGATGTAACCAAAATTAAAGGCAATACTGCACTTGTAACAAGATGCGGTATTGCCTTTAAATATTGCTATGCATATTATTGCTCCGCCTTAATTGCCTGATTATTGGCACTCCGACAGAGTGTGTTGTTCTCCCCTGCAGAGAGAAAAAGGAAAAGTGTGATGCTTTTGATTATCTGCTTGCAGCATATCTCATTTGATTTAATCTATATGCTTCATAATTTTAAGTCTCTGTGCTTCATTCGCCGCAAAGCCAAATTTCGAGTAAAATGGTATTTTATCAGGCATTGCACACAACTCAACAAAGATTTCAGTTCCCTTTACTCCGTTTTCGTTGATAAAATTCAGCAATTCATTTATCATCAGTCTGCCAATTCCCTTATGCTGATATTCGGGGATAACAACTACATCCTTTATGTAATAATCAAGTCCCATATCACCTATCATTCGTGCCATAGCAACTATTTTTTCATTATCCCAGACAGATACTCTGAACAACGTATTATTCATTGCAAGTTTGGTCTGCTCCAATAACGGGCCTTTCCCCCATACTGATTCCCATAATGATATAAATTGTTCAGCAGTGAGTTCATTGTATTTTATAGTGTATTTACTCATGTTTACTCTCTTTTCATCTCTGTATGATACTTCTTATTAAATTTCACGGCTCTTTCCAATGATAGTTGCTGCTAAAGAAAAAACGGTATCTACGATAGTGCTGATATTTGACGGATACCTTTGAAAGACAGATGTCCGCATTTAATTCTGCTATAGTGAAACAATTTTATTCCATAACCTTTTGCCTGAGCAATATCATATCAAAAGCATCAATAACTTCATCATGATTAAGGTCAGCAGCAGTCCAGTCTGACAGACTTACATGACCATTTCCAAGAAGTAATGCATTAAGGATAATAAGGTCATCTTCATCAATCGTTCCATCATAATTTAAATCGCCCTTGCCTGCATCATCAAACAGTTTGATATTTTTAATAGCAACCGAGTGATTTATCCAAGTAAATTCAATCATGTCAATTGAATAAGACACAGCATCTGAACTTCTTGGTTCAAGCAGTTTGAATGGAATTGTAAAGCGATACCAACCGTTTTCAACTTTCACTGCCTCAACTTTATTATCACCAATCATAAAATATCCGCCTGTTGATTCACCATTACTATTATATGTCAGGTTAATTTTATATAAATTTGTTGTGCCCATCCATGGAGATTGCTGATTGAAATAAACTTGCAAAGTGTTTTGGCTTCGATTGGCATCAGCCATCAAGTTAATCGGCTTGAATTCAAACGAAACACCTTTTGTGCCTGTTTTCCAGTTCTTTACAGACTCATCAAATTGATAATTCCAGAATCTCGTATTGTTATAGCAATCCTTGGTTCGTGGCTGTACAACATCCAGAACCGGGAGATCGGTATTCCTTGTGATTGAGATATAAGTGGTCGGATCATTTTTATCTCTGTAAAATCTGCTTAAAACAGCAGAATCCGTAATAATCGAGTCCCTTACAGGCAAATCTTCAACCGGAATAATAATTTCGCGCCAGCCGTTATCGTTGTTTTTGCTGATTTTGTTCATAGAACCAACAGAACAAGTGCAGTTTGCAAAATCAAGCTGAACAGAATCAGTCAACTCTGCATTATTGCGTGATTCGCCTTCCCAGCAAACATAAACAGTACCTTCACCACGAGGATACACTTCAAAAGTCACAGCCTTGGCACGAACAGTTTCCTGCAGGCGGTGGCTGATAGCCGTAAGCTTATCATACGCATCATCAATTTCTGTTGCAGACATCTTTGTATCAGAGAGAAGGCTGTCACGAATCTCTGTAAACTGATTAACAAATTTATCGGCAGAATTGCCAATGATATGATTCATATTGATAAGTTTTGTATTCAGCTTCAGCAGTGAGTCATACTCTCCTGAAATGAGATGTGCAAGCGCTTCTCTTGCTGCTGCAAGATTTTCTGAATTTGTTAAGTCTGTATCAGTATAGTCTACATTGCCCGGCTCAATAATTGAACATATAATTTTATCCAGAAGTACTTTGTATTCAGGGTTATCCTTAACATACTGTTCTGCAAGACAGAGATAGTCATAGTCATCAGCGGCTTCTCCAATATTTTCAAGACGGATTGAACTGCAAAAACAGCCATATTCTGCTGTTTTTGTATTCAGTGTTTTCTCATCTGTAATACCATAAAGATTTTTCAGAAGCTGTTTTGTCGGATAAATCAGCATACCGTCAGAAGATGTATAATCATCTCCGTTTGTTGCGGTAATTCCGATATCAGGCTTAAAATATATATTTCCTTTAACATATTCTGTATCTTCAATATTATATGGATAAGAAATTGTATCTTCAAGCGGAATACTGAATTTCTTGTGTCTGTCAGGATTATATATATATCTGAAAACATCTACACCCCAGTAAAGCTCTCCAAGAATTCCAAGATTATACTGCTGCCACTTATTTGCTCTGGCAATAGCCAAAGAATTCAATGATGTGGTTTCATCATGATTTTCATTTATCATATAACCTGCAGTAGAAATACTGCGGCCTGTACAAAGTGTGCTGTACCACCAGAAATTCGTTCCTTTATTCTGATATTCCTCCAGTTTATTATATAAATCTGATGATTTGGTACATTTTACAGAATCAGTATCGGAAAAATCGTTGAACTGAGGACAAAAGCATTTAAGGCAAAAATCACCCGGAACATTTATTGTATATGTTTTATTTTCTTTTGTTTCGCTGTCATAATATTCATATGATTCTTTCCATTCTGATATTCCCTTTGCCTGTAATCCCTGATAAAGTATATCGCCCCAGTTTCCGCTGTTTTCGGTTGGACCTACGGTATGAATATAAAGTATACCGTCAACCGAATTAATCAGTTTGTTTTGAAGCGGCGACTTTTTACTTTCAATATATTTCTTGATTTCTTCTTTTGTTTCTTCAAAAATGTAACTGTTTACAAGTGTTCTGATATTTGCATATTTTGAATCTTCAGCCGGTTCATCATCCTGCGGAATATAGATGTAAGCATATTGGAGATAATCAAAATTATCCTCTATACTTTTATCAGCAAGCTTTTTCATTATCATTTCAAATCCGATTCTGCCTTCAGCCGTCGGGTAACGGTTAAGTCGGGCTTTGCATTCAGGAACTTCGGAATATTCCAGATAACCGCTATATAAATTAAAGTAAGGCACTTTGGTATCACTTGACCTTATATGTTCTGTCAAAACATTTATTTCCTCATCCAGCTTAGCCGAATTATAAAATGTTCCATAGTTATAACCGGAAGTTACTTTTCTTTCATTCAGAACTTCATTGACTTTGGTTTGATATAATTCTTCAGCATAATCCCAGTCATTATTCTCTGTCTCAATACCAATAATTCCATTCAGATAATTCACACGGTTTTTCTTTGATGCAGAAATATGTCCTGTTGAAGCTGCAAATTTGGTTTGGTTCTGAGTTATCGTATCTAATTCAAAATCATATACATTAATTTCAACATCAATTGCAGATGTGGTTTTTTTACCGTTCAAAGTATATGTACAATTCAGAGTTGCAGTATATAAACCTGCTTCTGTATTTTCAGGAATGGTGTAAGTAAACCATAATCCCTGATTTTTCAGGTTGCTGCTATTCAACTCAAAACTGTTTCTACCTTCTTTGACAGCCATATTATACGGAATCAATGCATCAGGATAAAAGTCATAGCTGACCTTTCCGTTTCCATCTTTATGAGAGCCGCCTAATGTCCAATATCCTTCAACTTTAAGATAAGATTCAAAGAACATCTCAAAGTTGTCTTTTGATATTGTTTTGTCGTTTGAACTGCATTTAAAGTCACCGTCAAGCGACATAGTAAAATTCTGATATTTTCCCGGGTCTGCAATAATTATCTGTGCCGATTCCCGCTCATTTGACGCCGCATTAAATAAAAGTTTTCCGCCTTTCACCATTTCTGAATACTCCGCTTCATCCTGGCGCAGAAGTTTGGAGTTAGGACATATATAATATATCATGTCCGTTTCTGCAGTTGCAGTTGGTATTGCTGACAGCGGTGTTGTGGTTGCAAGCATTACTGCCGATATCAGCAGTGATGCAATCCTGTTTCGGTTTCTCATCTCTTACCTCCATAAATTATTTTTCATCATATGCGCATTAACTGTTTCACTCAAGTGTCACTGCTGTTAATCCGGCTTCATATCACATCCTTCATCATTTAATAAAACAAAGCCCTTAACAAAACCATAAGCGAAACTTACAGCATATTCAGGTATTTGAATTGTTATTTATAAGCATTCAACATTGCTGCATAGTAATGGTGTATGTAAAAGCATAATATGAATCATAACCATTTTCAGAAATTCCCCGTTTTTCTCGCCCCACCAATTAAATCTTGAAGAAATTATGCGAAACGCGGCAATAAAAGGCAAGAAAAATTTTCAAGAGTTAATTTTGAAAGTAATATATTCGGATTATATCATTTTACAAACAAAATGTCAAGTGAACCGGATGGTTCTTTGTAAGCATATAATTATTTTACGCTTACACTATATAAACATAAAACTTTGCAGCAGACTATGAATCGTTTATTTTAAAAAATAAAATATCGGCGAATTAACAGGGACAATATATAATGCATTGTTGCAATATAAGGACGGTATCATAGGTAAAAAACGACATCATTTTAAACTAAACTCCTTGAAAAAACAGCCTGTGCAGTAAAATACTCAGGCTGTTTTATATCGGTATCATAGTTGTTCTTAAACATTCGCAGGCGTTCATCTCAAAAAGCAAGAGAAATAATCATTTTCGTTTTCATTCTGATACACCTTACATCTAATCGGTGTGTACAGCTTCGGATATTTTTTGCATTTTGCAAGTTTAGCTTTCCGAATTCCAGTCGCAATCATTAATGCAACAGCACTGACTACAAAGATACATTTTCTTGCCGCATTTCGGACAGATTTCAAATACCATTTCTACCATAATTAATCGCCCTTTCTATGCAAGTTATTTTTACTGCTCTTATATCATATCACCATTATGGTAATATGGCGATATGTTTTGGCGATTATTCCACCAAAACGGTGAGATTTGTTTTATTATACAAATCATCGTTTTTATTTTCCTTGAATTTGTGATAATCACCAATTTGCACAATCTCTATTGATTTATCACCGAAACGGTGCTATAATGAAAAAACTATTAAAGTTGGTGAATTATATGTTCGGTGAAAATCTTAAAGCATTACGACAGAAAAACAACCTTACTCAAGCTGAACTTGCTCAGGAGCTTGACGTATCTGTTCGTGCATTATCATCATATGAAACAAATCAGCGTGAACCAAATCTTGAATTAATAACGAAAATTGCATATTACTTTCATATTTCATTAGACGATTTATTCGGCATTGCTCCTGTAGTATTTGATTCAGGCAATACTGAAAAAAAGAAAAAAGAGCTGTCAGACAAGATAAATGCCATGTCAGACAGTCAGTTAAATAAAGTATTTGAGTATGTAGAATTCATTGAAAGCAAAAAAATATAAACCATTCTTTCTTTTTCAGATAAGTAAACATAAAATATATTTCAGAAGATAAATTACAATGGATTCAAAAAAGAAATTAAAAAAAGTAAGAATGTGTCACGGTGACACACTCAAGAAGGAAACCTGTTCCGACTATGGATGAACCGCTTAGTTTAGAGCTTACAATAGAAGATGCTTTTCCGGACAAAAGCACACAGGAATAAATTGTATAAACAACACGATATCACTTTTTTAAGTCATTATTATTGATTATATCACTTGATATGATATAATTTAGAAAAGATTTTGTATGAATATGTAAGGAAGGTAATTTTAATGAAAAGCAAAACACCCAGGATTTTAATCGCAATATCAGCATTAGTACTTGTTGCAGGTATAGTATCTATTTATCTCTTTTCAAAAACTTTACGCAATGATTCAACTAAGGTATATATTACTACAATTGGCGATTATAAATTTAACAAAACATTGGGTAGAATCGAAGAATACATAGGAACTGAAAACGAAATAGAAATTCCATCAGAGATTGATGGGGTTGCTGTTAGCAGTATAGGTGGGAGTGCATTTTCTAATATTTATAATAACAGCTCCATTCGCAGCATAACTATCCCCGATTCTGTTACAAATATTGAAAGTACAGCTTTTTCTGGCTGCAGATCGCTTGAAAAAATAACAGTAAATAAAGACAATATATGTTACAGTGAGGTTAACGGGATACTGTTTGACAAACAACAAACCACATTAGTTTATTATCCGACAGGTAGAAATGCTGCTAATTATGAAATTCCTGATTCTGTAACAAGTATTGGAGATTATGCTTTTAAGGAATGTTCTGAACTTTCAAGCATAACAATTCCTGATTCTGTTACAAGTATTGGCAAATCTACCTTTTACAAATGCACATCACTTACAAGCATAGATATCCCTGATTCTGTAACAAGTATTGGTGATTTTACTTTTTCTTCCTGCAGCTCACTTACTGATATTACAATTCCTGATTCTGTTACAAGTATTGGATATTGTGCTTTTAAGGAATGTTCTGAACTTTCAAGCATAACAATTCCTGATTCTGTTACATATATCGGCTGTATTGCTTTTTTTAAAACCCCATGGCTTGAAAAACAAAAAGAAACAAGTTCACTTGTTATAGTTAATGGAATCCTTATAGAGGCAGATGCCGAAAAGTGTACAGGAGATGTTGTAATCCCTGATTCTGTTACAATTATCGTCGATGGTGCTTTTCGTAATTGTTCATCACTTACAAGCATAACAATCCCAAATTCTGTTAAAGATATTGGCATTTCTGTATTTAAGAAGTGTTCATCCCTAAAAAAAATAACTGCCAATTATTCACTACAAGATACAGAAGAATATTGGAAGAATGGTTGCAATGCAATTGTAGAATATGTAGGAACATAAACATCGACCTCTCCTGATTAAAATGAAATTTCACCTGGCGATATAGATAATAATGCTTCAATTATTCCGTCATTTTACGCTTATTGTCAGACAAACAGAGATAAGAACTTTGCTGATTTCCTTAAAAACAACTATAACATAATACTAATCAGTTCTGCTGACAGACAATCACTATAATTATGGAGTAAAAACATATTATTAATAGAATCTGTTTTTTGGTGGTCAGCTTGTTAAAAGAAACAGTAAATATGGCTAAAGCCTTTGATTTTGAACCAAACCATAAAAAACAAACAATGACAAAAAGACCTCTTGTGGTATAATATAAACCATAAGAGGTTTTGTTATGACAAGGAGTTATAGACATATATTCACTTAAGGGCACCTCTAAAAACCACTTGAAATCCGCATGAATTACTCAACAGCATAAAAACGAGCCTCTGAAAAAAAGTCTGTAAAAAGTCAGCAAACTGTGGTAAAATAGAATTAATATCACAGGAGGCTGATTTTTTATGGCAAGAAGGAAAAGAGAACCGATGAGTGAGGGAAAGAAGAATATCATAGGAATGCTGCTT
>JAZQPL010000040.1:0-4318 GCA_045628495.1 Acutalibacteraceae bacterium | reverse complement strand
ACTTCTTTTAAGCATGTAAGTCCCACTTCTGCCGCTGTAGGCGTTCCTCTTTCAGATAAATTAAAAAAAGCCTGCTTTGTTGATGACATTGAAGGCCTTGATGATTCTCCTCTTGCTTGTGCTTATGCAAGAGCAAGAGGTACTGACAGAATGTGCTCATTCGGCGATTGGGTTGCACTTTCAGATGTTTGTGATGTTACAACCGCACTTATGATTAAGCGTGAAGTATCAGACGGAATTATTGCTCCCGGTTATGAGCCTGAAGCACTTGAAATACTTAAATCCAAAAGAAAAGGCAGCTATAATATTGTTAAAATTGATGCAGATTATGTTCCTGAAGCTATTGAACGCAAGCAGGTTTACGGCATAACATTCCAGCAGGGAAGAAATAATTTTGAAATTAACCGTGAACTTCTCTCAAATGTTGTTACTCAAAATAAAGAATTTCCCGAAAGCGCTGTTCGTGACCTTATTATTTCTCTTATCACTCTTAAATACACACAGTCAAACTCTGTTTGCTTTGCTGTTGACGGACAGGCAATAGGCGTCGGTGCTGGTCAGCAGTCAAGAATACACTGCACAAGACTTGCCGGCTCAAAGGCTGATACATGGTTCCTTCGTCAGTATGATAAAGTTCTTAATCTTCCTTTTAAAGATTCAATCGGAAGACCTGACCGTGATAATGTTATCGACGGATACATCAACAAAAACGAAGAAGATGTTTGCGCTGACGGTAACTGGCAGAAGTATTTCACATCACAGCCTGAACCCCTTACTGATGAAGAAATCAAAGCATATCTTGCAACTATTGATAATGTTGCTCTTGGTTCAGATGCTTTCTTCCCGTTCAGTGATAATATTGAAAGAGCAAAGAAAAGCGGTGTTAAATATATTGCTGAACCGGGCGGTTCTATCCGTGACGATTTAGTTATTGAATGTGCAGATAAATACGGTATGACATTGGCATTTACAGGAATGCGTCTTTTCCATCACTGATAAATTACTGTTTTTTCTGTTTATTATAACGATATAGGAGAATTTACATGAAAATTCTGGTAGTCGGCGGCGGCGGCCGTGAACACGCAATTATAAAAAAACTTAAAGAAAACAGCAGTATTGAAAAAATATATGCTTTACCGGGCAACGGCGGAATTTCTGCCGATGCTGAGTGCGTGAATATCGGTGCAACTGATATTGAAGGTATAGTTGATTTTGCCGTAAATAATAAAATTGATTATGCAGTTGTTGCTCCTGATGATCCTCTTGTTTTAGGTTGTGTTGACAAATTACAGGAAAATAATATTCCGTGCTTCGGACCTGAAAGCAAGGCTGCAATAATTGAGGGAAGCAAAGTTTTTTCAAAAAATCTTATGAAAAAATATAATATTCCCACTGCAAAATATGAAGTTTTTTCTGATGCTGCTGATGCTCTTAAATATGTAGAATCAGCACCTGTTCCGATAGTTATTAAGGCTGACGGTCTGGCATTGGGAAAAGGAGTTATTATTTCCAAGTCAAAGGAAGAATCTGTTAACGCTGTTATTTCTGTTATGAAAGATAAAAAATTCGGCAAGAGCGGGGACAGTATCGTTATAGAAGAATTTCTCGAAGGTCCTGAAGTTTCTGTGCTTGCATTTACTGACGGTAAAACAGTTGTTCCCATGATTTCTTCCATGGACCATAAAAGAGCGCTTGATAACGATAAAGGACTTAACACCGGGGGAATGGGTACAGTTGCTCCGAATCCGTATTATACGGAAGATGTTGCACAGGAATGTATGGAAAAAATCTTTATTCCTACAATAAATGCAATGAATTCTGAAGGCAGAACTTTTAAAGGATGTCTTTATTTCGGTCTTATGATTACGAAAGACGGACCTAAGGTTATTGAGTATAACTGTCGTTTCGGCGACCCTGAAACGCAGGTTGTTCTTCCTTTGCTTGAAAGTGATTTGCTTACAGTTATGCAGTCAGTTACAAACGGTACGCTTAATAATGATGATGTAAAATTCAGCAATAAAAATGCGTGCTGTGTTGTTATGGCTTCTGAAGGATATCCGGTTAAATATGAAAAGGGCTTTGAAATAACAATTCCTGATGATGAGATTTCTGATATTTATATTGCGGGTGCAAAAATTCAGGATGATAAGCTGTTAACAAACGGCGGAAGAGTACTCGGTGTTACAAAAACCGGCGACACTTTGCAGGAAGCAATCAACAAAGCATATTGTTCTGTTGAAAGAATACATTTTGACAATGCTTTCTACCGCAACGATATCGGCACAAGAGCATTAAAAGCTGTTAAGGAGTAATAGAATGGTTTACAGAATTTTTGTTGAAAAGAAAGAAGAGCTTGCAAACGAAGCAAAAGCTTTGCTTTCTGATGCAAATGCTCTTTTAGGCATAAAAAAATTAGAAAATGTAAGAATATTAAACAGATACGATGCAGAAAACATTACCGATGAGCTTTTTGATTATGCAGTAAATACTGTTTTTTCTGAACCACAGGTTGATATAACCTCACAAAATGCGGATCTTGGCGATGCAAAAGTTTTTGCAGTTGAATTTTTACCCGGTCAGTTTGATCAGCGTGCAGATTCTGCTGCACAGTGCATACAGATTATCTCTCAGGGTGAACGCCCGTTAATCCGCTCTGCGAAGGTTTATGCACTTTACGGTGATATTTCTCAAAAAGATATTGATGAAATTAAAAAGTATGTTATAAATCCCGTTGAAGCAAGAGAAGCTTCTATGTTAAAACCTGAAACCCTTAAGGTTGATTATGACATACCTGAAACAGTTAAAACTCTTGAAGGATTTATTGAACTTTCAAGAAGTGAGCTTGAATGTTTTGTTTCAGACTACGGTCTTGCAATGGATGCTGACGATATTGAATTTTGCCAGAGTTATTTCAAAAAAGAAGGCAGAAATCCAACAATAACAGAAATAAGAATGATTGACACATATTGGTCAGACCATTGCCGTCACACAACATTTTTAACTGTTATTGACAGCGTTAAGTTTGAAGATGAACTTTTACAAAAAGCTTATGATGATTATATTTCCGTTAGAAAAGAACTCGGAAGAACAAAGCCGATTTGTCTTATGGATTTGGCGACTGTTGCTGTCAAATATCTTAAAAAGCACGGTAAGCTTGATAAGCTTGATGAAAGTGAAGAAATTAACGCTTGTACCGTTAAAATAAATATTGATGTTGACGGTGTCAGTGAGCCTTGGCTTCTTCTTTTCAAAAATGAAACTCATAATCATCCTACAGAAATTGAGCCTTTCGGCGGTGCTGCAACATGTATAGGCGGTGCTATTCGTGTCCCGCTTTCGGGCAGAAGCTATGTTTACGGCGCCATGCGTGTTACTGGTGCTGCGGACCCGTTAAAGCCTGTAAGCGAGACAATACCCGGAAAGCTCCCTCAGCGTAAAATTGTTACAACTGCGGCGGCAGGTTATTCATCATACGGTAATCAGATTGGACTTGCAACCGGAATTGTTGATGAGATTTATCATCCCGGATATGCTGCAAAACGAATGGAAATCGGGGCTGTTATTGCTGCTGCTCCTGAGGAAAATGTTCGCAGAGAAGTTCCTCAGCCGGGTGATGTTGTTATTCTTTTAGGCGGCAGTACCGGAAGAGACGGAATCGGCGGTGCAACCGGTTCATCCAAAGCACATAATGCTCATTCTGTTGAAACATGCGGTGCAGAAGTTCAGAAAGGTAATGCTCCTGAGGAAAGAAAGCTTCAGCGTCTTTTCAGAAATAAAAAAGCCTGCAGAATGATAAAAAGATGCAATGACTTCGGTGCAGGCGGTGTTTCTGTTGCAATCGGTGAACTTGCTGACGGATTGGAAATAAATCTTAATGCTGTTCCTAAAAAGTATGAAGGACTTGACGGAACTGAGCTTGCAATCAGTGAGTCCCAGGAAAGAATGGCTGTTGTTGTCGAAAAAGAAAATGTTGAAGAATTTCTTAAAATTTCAAAAAGTGAAAATCTTCAGGCATGTCCTGTCGCAGTTGTAAAAGCTGAACCCAGGCTTACAATGAACTGGAACGGCAATACAATTGTTGATATCAGCCGTGAATTCCTTAATTCAAACGGTGCTGACAAACATATTGACATTACACCTGCTGAATCACAAGATTATACTAAAGAAGTTACAGGTTCTTTTACAGAAAATATTAAAAATATTGCAAATGACCTTAACATGTGCTCAAAAAGAGGTCTTTCGGAAAGATTTGATTCAACAATCGGTGCCGGTACTGTTTTAATGCCTTTTGGCGGTAAAAATCAGCTTACACCGATTC
>JAZQPL010000039.1:0-10152 GCA_045628495.1 Acutalibacteraceae bacterium | reverse complement strand
AGGCCAAGCGGTCTTAGGAAGACAAATTTGGTGGACAACTCCTTGGCTCACAGAACGACATGGCTACGATCCGACTTAATTTCCATATCTTCAGGAATACGGCAACGAAGTTCAAAAATATCGTTTAATGATAATTCTCTTGCAGTTACTATACGCTTTGCCCCGAGATTATAGAAAACATTTGCCGTGGCATAATTTGTTATTCCTGCCTGAGTTGAAATATGAACATCAGTATCAGGAGCAATTTTTTTAGCAATGTCAAGTGTTCCTAAATCTGAAATGATAAAAGCATCAATATTACAGTCAACTGCTCTTTTAATAAAATCGGGAAGCTTTGATATTTCATTATTTCTCGGAACAGTATTGCATGTAAGATAGACTTTTACTCCCTGTTCATGCGCAGCAGAAACAGCATTTTGTAATTCATCAAACGAGAAATTCGAGGGAGCAGTTCTCATTCCGAATTCTGCACCGCCGACATATATTGCATCAGCTCCGAAATACAAAGCCTTGTCAAATCTTTCTCTGTCACCTGCCGGTGAGAGCAATTCAGGTGCATTATTTTTTTTATTCACATTAATCATCTTTTTCATTTTTTAACTGCTGGCATACACTGTAATCGTAATCAAACTGACTCTTAGTTGATGCAAGATAAATTTTGCCGTTTATATCATGCTGGAAATAAGTATAATTTGTATTTGAAGGATACAAAGCGGCTTCAATAGAATCAAGACCGGGATTACATATCGGTCCGGGAGGTAATCCCTGATTCATTCCGGTATCATATTTATTAAGAAAATGATTTTTCTGATTGGCTTTGAAATTTTTTGTATCAAAATGGTTAGCAATATAATCGCTTGTTGAGTCACATCCGAGTGTGGGATAGTTAACAGAATTATCAAGACGGTTATGAATAACAGAAGAAATATCTTTCATCTGAGATTTGTTTGCTGCCTCTTTCTGGATAATAGATGCAATAGTTATTATTTCATCCATACTGAAGCCCAACTCAGCAGCTCGTTTCTGATACTTTTCGCTCCACTGTGTATTAAATGAATTAAACAGTTTATCAATAACAACATTAGGATCGGAATCAACATAAAAATCATAAGTATCAGGGAAAAAATAACCTTCAAAATTCTGATATCTTTCGTTGCTGGTAGGAACAGACTTTACAAACGGATAATCATTTGCATGCATATCAGCATACTTATTCAAAACAGAATAAAGAGATTTCGCTGTACAAACCTTGTTTGTCTCCAGCTTTTCAAACATCTGTGTTATGGTCCATCCTTCGGGGAAAGATATTGTAACAGTTTCAGCAGACTTGCTTTTGCGAAGGCACTTGTTAAGCATACCTTCAAGTCCCATGCTCTTTTTCAATGTGTAGTAACCCGGTAGATAATGAAGCTCGGAATTATCATAATTTCTGAATCTTGCAAAAAACTTACATAAAGTTTTATTTGTTATCATTTTATTGTCAGCAAGAATATCAATAACTTTATCATAACTCAAATATTCCGCATTAGGATTCTGCTCATCAAAAACAGTAACCTCAATAGCATCGTCCGAAGTTTTAATTGCAAGGATATCGTTTATTGTTGTAATTGATAAAAAAGAAAACAGTGAAGTGAAAACTAAAATACAGGCAAACAATATCACAGCAAACTTTTTGCCGACAGATTTATTTCTCTTTTTTAATTTTGTTGTTTTATTCTGAGAAGAATGGGAAACAGGCTGTTTTTTTCTCTGAATATTATCCCTGTCAGAAGTACTGTTTTCACCGTTGTTACGCTTAAAATTTGAAAAATAAATTGAAGAACTGTCAGCAGGTTTGGAAGCAGACTGAGAACCTGAATAATTCAATTCATCATCATCAATATGAATAACAAATTTCTTTTTATCCGGAGAAGGTTTAACAGCAGAATTAACCGTGCTATTCGTTGGATGGGATTTATTAAAACTTATATCTGCACTGCTTGTCTTGTTATCTTTTCTTAAATCGGCATTAACAGACTTCTGCCCTTCCGGTGAATTATAATATGCAAGAATAGAATCAAGATCAATGTCTTTATTTGAATTTCCTTTATTGGGTTCCATATCCAAACCTCCTTTCAAAATTATTCGGGAATCTGAAGTGATTTTCTGAGCGTATCACAGAATTCTTTTCCTTTGAATCTTTCTGAAATTTTTAACCCGAAATCTATAGCAGCGCCCATACCTTTTGCAGTAATAAAATCACCGTCAACTGAAACATAATCATCTGAAATAACAGCACCGTATAATTCACTCTCAAATCCGGGAAAACAAACAGATTTTTTATCTTTGAGTAAATTTTTATGACCGAGGATAGACGGTGCGGCACAAATAGCCCCGATGAGTTTTTTATTTATAACGCAATCATCAATAAACTTATTAACAGTATCACTGTTTTCAAGGTTAATTGTACCGGGCATACCACCCGGAAGAATAATGCCGTCATAATCATCGGTTACAGAAATTTCAGTTTCGTCTAAATCACAAAAAACAGGAATATTATGACTGCCGCAAACAATTTTTGAACCGATTCCGACTGTACAAACATCAATTTCAGCCCGTCTGATAACATCAATAGTCGCAATCGCTTCGACTTCTTCGAACCCTTTTGCCAAAAAAGCATATATCATAAAATACCCCCTTTTCTCAAATTATGATTATACTACATATTGTGTTAAAAGTAAATAGAATTTAAAATTAAAATACATATTTATAGATAATTTTCATGATGTCTTCGTTAATATCTTCTCTTTTACGGGGAATATCTCCCTCATTACAGGTAATAATATGCCAGCCCATTGATTTTGCCGCTTCTTTTGCAGCTATTCTGCAACTGTTAAGATATGAAATATTTGATTCATGAATATCTTTTTTATTCTCATCACCGTTATATCTTGATGTCATCATTTTTTGAGAAACATCAATGGGCATATCTAAATATATAACAACATCGGGCTTTGGAATTTTAATTTTATTATATTCAAAATCTTCAAGCCAATTAAAATAATCTACCCACTGTTCTTCTGGTAATTTAGTAGCTTGATGGTAGGCATTTGAAGTTGTATACCTGTCAGCAATAATAAGAACACCGTTATCGTAATCAGATTTCCATTTTAATTTGTAGTTAACAAACCTGTCAACTGCATAAAAAGTTGAAGCGGCATACGCATTAACATCATCAGGATTTTTACCGAAATCACCGCTTAAATATTTTTTAACAGGTGCACAGCATTCACTGTCATAATCCGGTAATTTAATCTGCCTGTAATCAATATTTTTCAGCTTAAGTTTTTCAGAAAGAAGCTTTATCTGAGTTGACTTTCCGCTTCCGTCAAGTCCTTCAATAACAATAAGTTTACCCATTGAAATAACTCCTTAAACATTTATTATAAGATTATACCACAAATGTATATAATTTCAATTATCAATACAATATTTTACAGTAATTTAACAAAAAATCAAAAAATAAAGGCACCGAAATAAATCGATACCTTTGGCTGGGATGGCTGGATTCGAACCAGCGGATGAGGGAGTCAAAGTCCCTTGCCTTACCCCTTGGCTACACCCCAATATTCAATTAAAAAAAACGCGCAGTCAAAATGACTCCGCTCATCAGTATATATGGGGTGGGTAATCGGGCTCGAACCGGCGACCTCCAGGGCCACAATCTGGCGCTCTAGCCAACTGAGCTATACCCACCATATGGCGCGCCAGAAGGGACTCGAACCCCTGACCTACTGCTTAGAAGGCAGTTGCTCTATCCAGCTGAGCTACTGGCGCAAAAATGGAGCGGGTGATGGGAATCGAACCCACACGACCAGCTTGGAAGGCTGGAATTCTACCACTAAACTACACCCGCACACCTGCGACTTTGTTATACTATCACAAATACTAAGAAATGTCAATAACTTATTTAAAATATTTTGCTGTTTTTAAATATTTTATTTGATTATGGTTATGAATATTGAAATTAAGATATACTTTTGATATAATCTTCAATATATAAAAAAGATGGGAGAATTCTGTATGTGCGGAAAAATCGAATTATCTCTTATTGTTCCCTGCTACAATGAAGAAAATAATGTTCTTCTGTTTTTCAACGAAGTAAATAAAGTTTTTTCAGATTCAAATTTATCATATGAATTTATTTTTATTGATGACGGAAGTAAAGATAAAACATATCAGAAACTAAAAGAGATATATGAAAATAATAAGGAATACAATATTCAGGTATTATCATTCAGTCGAAACTTCGGCAAAGAAGCGGCAATGTATGCCGGTCTTTCAAAAGTAAGAGGTGAAAAAGCCTGTATAATTGACGCCGATTTACAACAGCGTCCTGAAGTTGTTCTTGAAATGTTGAATATAATGAAAGAAAACCCTGATGTTGACTGTGTAACGGCATACCAGGAAACAAGAAAAGAAAACAAACTTATATCAAACATTAAATCATGCTTTTATAAAACCATAAATAAAATTTCAGAAGTTGATTTTAAAAACGGAGCTTCTGACTTCAGACTGATAAAAAGCAATGTTGTAAATGCTATTTTAGCAATGAGCGAATATCATAGGTTTTCAAAAGGTATTTTCAGCTGGATTGGATTTAATACGGTTTATGTACCCTACAAAGCCGAAGAAAGATTAATAGGAAAATCTAAATGGAGTCTGAAAAAACTTATAAAATATGCTGTTGAAGGTATTTTTTCGTTTTCAAGTTTTCCTTTGAAGCTTTCAACAATTACCGGCATTTTTTCCTCAATAGCCTCCCTTTTATATCTTATTGTTGTTATTATTCAAAAATGTGCATTTGGGATTGATGTTCCGGGTTATGCGACAATAGTTGTCCTGTTACTTTTTTTAGGCGGTATGCAGTTATTCTGCTTAGGAATAATCGGCGAATATATTTCAAAAATATTTATTCAGTCTAAGAACAGACCGATTTATATTCTGAAAGAACACTTAAAATAAAAAATAAAAGAGGTTGAATATGAAAAAAATTCTTGTTGCCGGTGCCGGACACGGTGGACTTGTTGCAGCAGCTCGTCTTGCGGCAAACGGCTATGATGTTACAGTTGTTGAAAAGAAAAATAGGGCTGAATTGGGTCACGACTGGGAAGACAGATTCACTTTTTCTTTACTTTCTGAAATAATAGGAATAAATGAAAATGAATTTTCTTCTGAATGCTGGAAATACAGAGGAGATTGTGCTTTTGTAAGCCCTGCAAAAAAGAAAAAAATAATTATAAATTACAATGAAAACAACAAGCAGAAGATTATGTGGAGAGCTCCGCTTATAAATATGCTTATAAACTATGCTGAAAAATGCGGTGTTAAATTTATGTTTTCAACACAAATCCTTTCACCTATTGTAAAGCATAGATATGTTTGCGGCTTCAGAACCGACGCAGGAGAAATAATGTCCGATATGGTTATTGATGCTGCAGGCGTGTTTTCACCGATAAGAACAAATCTTCCCGATGAATCCGGTATAGAAAAAATGCCAAAGCGTGGAGATCTGTTTTATGCATACAGAGCGTATTACAAAAAATCAGACAGCTCTCCCCTCCCTGAAATACCTTTTGAGGTATATATGTATCACGAAGGCGAAAAAGGACTTTCCTGGTTCTGCACCTATGAAGATTGTGTCGATATTCTGATAGGAAGAATTGACCCGCTTACAGAAACTAAAATAAACGAACATATCAGAAAATTCAAAAACAGTCACCCTTGGTTTACAGATGAAATAATTCACGGCGGAAGCTATGGAACAATACCCGTCAGAAGGCCGTTGACCGTAATGGTTTATAACGGATATGCCGCTGTCGGTGACAGCGCATTTATGACAACGCCTATGAACGGCATGGGAATAGATTTATCACTTAATGCAGGAAAACTTCTCAGTGATACAATAATAAACTCAAACGGTGATTTTTCAAAAGAATCCCTTTGGGAATACAATAAAAAATTCCATATAATTTTCGGTGGGGAAACCGCCAAAAACGAAGGACTGAAAAATTCAATTTTATCTGTACCGAGTGAAGGGATTGATTTCTTATTTGAAAACGATGTTATCCAGTCAGCAGACCTTGCCGGTGCCGGTAAAAACACAAATATACAGTCACTGATGGGAAAATTTGTAAGAGGAATGAAAAAGCCTGAATATTTCTTTGCAATTATTAACGGGCTTATAAAAGGAAGCCGTGTGGCAGCAGCATATAAAAAACCGCCTGAGTACTTTAAATATGACATAATAAAAAAATGGAATCAGAAAATAGAAAGCTACGACATAATTATTCCTTAAATACATAAAAATCATTAAAACTATAGACAAATAAATATTTTTCTAATATAATATATTAAAATTTAATATGGAGGTTTAAGCTATGGAAAAAACACAAACAACCGGAAATAAAATTCTATCCGTTGTTCTGGGCGCCATTATAACGGGTTTTATGTGGCGTTGCAGAGGCGAAGGAGGATTCGGTTCATCATGGGGACTTTACAGTGTTGGTCTTGTTCTTATGATGATCATATTCCATTTTTACAGTGACAGAAAAGGAATGAAATATGAAATGATTCCTTTGGGAGGACTTTTGCTTGGTCTTAGCGTTACAGGATATGCCACTGTTATTGATCAACTTGCCGGCGTATTATACAGCGATCTTCCCTATTCAGGTGAAATGATAAAAGGACAGGCTCCTGTTTTGGTATTGGATGACGGAGGTGTCTGCGCACCTATAGACCATATAAGCGGTGCTGTTATAATCTTTATCATGGCGTTTACACTTATCCCGCTTTTCTCATTTTTTGTAACATCACTTTTCTCTGATAAAGAATATAAAATCAAACATTACATAATCGTAACCGTTATTTTCTTTGTTTCACAGACAATTTTCAAAGCAACTGTTTCTCATTTTATACTTAAACTTATAAATCCTGATCAGGTTCAGTACGCTATGTTGGGTCTTAAAGAAATGGGTCTTGAATTTTCAAGTCCTATGAAAGCTTACATGAGCCATTTCCTTGATCGTTCATGGGCAGATGATATTCCGTTCTTTGAGAACTACTATATGAGCGTTGAACATATTTCCGATGCACTGGCCGTTATTACAATTTCATTGTATGCTCTTATCGGCCGTAAGGACAAATATACAGGCTTCGGTTCAATAATAATAAACTTATGTGTAGCAGTTGTTTCAACAGTTTTAACTTCTCTTGTTTCAGACGTATTTGATTCAGGATTTTTCAAAGGTGTTGATATTCCCGATTGGTATATGAAAATTTCAGACTGGGGTGTATGGGAATTTTTAACAGGATTTGCAGTTGGATTGTTTACTATGCTTTTCTTGGCAATTACGGCAAATAAATACACTGTAAAATGTGTTGCTGATGAAGCACCTCTCTTTACAAATAAAAAACTCAGTTTCGCATTCAATTTTGTTCTTACTGTTTTCATTTTCGGCGTAACTCCCGCAAGAGCAATAAGTATAAGATTTGCAAAGCTGCTTGAAAAGAAAAGTATCCTGCCGGATGATGAACCCTTTGCAACAATTTTAATTGTAGTATTATCAATCATATTCGGTATTTTCATGATAATGATTATGAAAAAGAATATTCTTGGAAAAGGTACAAATCCTTTCAATATGAAACCTGTTGATTTTTCAATAATTGCATTACCGGCATACCTTGCAATGTGTTTTGTAGTCTATTTCTTCTTTGATGATTGTGTAATATTACATCCTTCAATGAATGTTACCATTCCGATGATGCTTATTGCTTCCGGTCTTATTGCAGTAATATATTTACCATACAGAGCAAAATTAAAAAAATCACTCAAAGGTTAAAAATCAAAAATAAAAACTGAAAATATACATTAAAAATCACGCCGCAGACATAAAAGTCTGTGGCGTGATTCGTTATATAAATATTTTATTTTAACCAAGAAGAATCTTTTTGCATTTTTTTATAACTATCATAAAACAAACAGGAAACATCTTCATTATTATTAACTTTGTTCATAACATCACAGTATTTATCTGTAAACAGCTCTGCGCCTTCCTTTAACATATGATTTGAATCATAAAAGCTTTTTTCGTCTGAAAACAATTCATAACGATTTTTCAATAAATTAAAATCATATAGCGGGCAGTCAAGTTCATCAGCAAGTTTTTTCCACTTAGCTGATAAATCATCCCAATTATCATAGCACATAATTAATTGTTCTGAGATTGGAACAACAACAAAAATTACTTCAATATTCTTTTCATTACAACTTTTAACTATTGAACGCAAGTCATTAAGACTTCGTTTATTAAAATTTGTATCAATTTTTTCAGAAAAACAGAGTTTTTTTCTGTCTTCAGGACTTGTATGAAACGGAACACCTGTTTTATTTTCTTTGCCGGTAAATCCTTTGTTTGAATAATCAACATTTACGGGTATAGAAATATCACTATGATTAAAAAGCTTACCGATATATTGCTCTGCCACCATTATATCGAATGATATCCCCTCTTCCATAAGAAAACCGAAAGTTTTATCAATCTCATTTATACCCATTTTGCCTATAAATTTTATTCTCTCTCCTAAATTATCCAACCGGCAAAAAAGAATTTCATCTCCAAAATACTCATGATAATCTCTCGATAAAGAATTATACGATATTTCAATAGCAACTGTTTTAACAGGGTTTCTGTTTATTTCCTTATCTATTAAAATTTTTCTTCCGTACCATGTCAGCAAAGTGTTTGATAGATTAAAGCTTGATATATTCATTTTTTTATCAGCAATAACAGGTGAAAAAGAACACTGACCGCCTGATGCTCCAACAAATAAATAATCAATTTTTCCGGAAATACTTTCTCTGTATTTTGAATCATTATAAACAGTATATTCAGAAAGACATAACGGTTCAATAATAGCAATAGAAATAATCAAAAAAGAAATAATAAACGCTAATGAAGATATTAAAACTTTCTTAAAAGTTTGCATATAAAAATACTCCTTCAATTGAAGCGGGAATTCCAACATATGAAATGATAAATAAAAGAATAACTAATGAGAAAACTCTTATTATCCACGGAAGACTATTAAATAAAACGCTGACATTCTTTTTTCTTCCGATTAAACTGTGAACAAACAGAAGAACAATCATCAAAAGAACAATAATTTCTTTTAATGATACACCGAATCCAAAGGGTAATAATTCAGCTAAAGAGGTCGGCACCATATGGTTGGTGAAGATTTGTTTCCATAATCCGAATCCCTGCTGTAATGTTCCGACTTCAGGAAGAACTTTTATCAATGTAACAAGGAAGAAGGTTCTCAATACAAGAAAAACACGCCATAATGATTTTTCTTCATTTATATGCAAAACAGTTTTAATTTTTATATAAACAGGCTCCATCCAAATAGAAACTATGATAAACAGACCGTTTACAAAGCCCCATGCAATATAAGCCCATGTAGCGCCGTGCCATAATCCGGTTACAAACCAAACAACTAAAAGAGCAATAGTCGGCGGAATAGTCTGACCGATAAATTTACCGAATTTGTCTTTACTTTTCTGAGAGATTTTTCTAATCCATGAAGACATACCAATCGGATAATAAATATAGTTCTTAAACCATTCACCAAGTGTAATATGCCATCTGCGCCAGTATTCGGCAATGGATTTTGAAAAATACGGACGCTCGAAATTTTCAGTTAAGCTAATACCGAACATTTTACAAACGCCGCACATTATATCCATATAACCTGAAAAATCAGTATAAATCTGAATACTATACAAAAATGCGCCTATTAAAGTACTGATACCTGTATAATGGCTGTAATTGGCGAATACATCTTCAACCATAGGTGAAAGGAAGTTCGCAATAACCATTTTTTTCATCAAACCCCAAAGAAATCTTTGAAATCCGGTAGAAAAATTTTTATATTTAAAACTATGTTCTTCAAAAAGTTCATTTGAAAGCTGATCATAATTGCTGATTGGTCCCTGCGTTACCTGCGGAAAAAACGAAACAAACAGCAACATTTTCAAATAATTCTTTTGAGGCTTACTGTTTTCCCAGTAAACATCAACAAGATATCCGGTAGCCTGAAATGTATAAAATG
>JAZQPL010000038.1:0-21670 GCA_045628495.1 Acutalibacteraceae bacterium | reverse complement strand
TTTGATATTTCAGAAACAAGCAAGGAAAATAAAAAAGACCACGGTTACGGTCTTCAGATTCTCAACGGATTTTCAGATAAATATAACGGAAATTTCTCTGTCAAAAATGAAAATAATATTGCTGTTTCTTTGCTGTCAATGAAAATATAACCGCAAAAAAATCTTCTGTTATCAGCAGGTTGAACTGTGCCGAATAACAGAAGATTCTCGGGATATGGATATTATAATTTGTTCACTGTTGAAGCAGGATGTACTTTTTACAGTAAATCCTGTTTCTTTTTTGTTCGTAAGAAAAGAAACTCCATTGTCATAATATGCGCTTGCTGTCTGAACTCCGCCAAACATCATCGCAACAATCATAAATAATGCCAATACTCTTTTTCATGCAATCAACTCCTAAATATATTTATTGAATTTGAAAAGAACATCAATCAACGATAATCATAACAACCGTTTACAGATATCAGATACCCATACTGTTGTGATTATTCAATGACTTCAACATTCATTACTTTAATTATAGTTGCGGAATATGCTTTTTCAATATTTACATGATATTGAACTGAATTTGCGTGGTAAAAAACTTGTTGAAATTATTTTTGTTTTACATTATAATATCCGGGTAACAGCAATTATGAAACGGAGTGATAAAAATGAAGATGAAAATATCCCCGTCGCTTATGTGCGCAGATATTGAAAGCATAAAACAAACCCTTGAAACATTCGAGAATCTATCAATAGAATATCTTCACATTGATATTATGGACGGCCATTTTGTACCGAATTTCATGTTGGGAACAGACTATTGTAAACATATTAAAAGACTTTGCGGTATTCCCCTTGACATACACCTTATGATTGAGAAGCCCGAAGAAAAAATATCGTGGTTCGACTTCGGAGAAGGAGACATTGTTTCAGTTCATTGCGAAAGCACGGCACATCTTCAAAAGGCACTTCTTGAAATACGCAAGCGTGGCGGACGGCCGTTTGTTGCAATAAATCCGGCTACTCCTCTCAATGTGCTTGAACATATACTTGATGATATCGACGGGGTTGTTATTATGTCGGTTAATCCCGGTTTTGCCGGGCAAAAAATTATTCCTTCAACAATCAGCAAAACTGCACAGCTTAGAAAAATGCTTGATGAAAAAGGCTATGGCAACATTGAAATTGAAGTTGACGGAAATATCAACTACGAAAATGCGAAAAAAATGAAGGATGCCGGCGCAAATATTTTTGTTGTTGGAACTTCAAGTATTTTTAATAAAAATATAACTACGGAGGATGGAGTTGCGAAACTCCGTGAAATTCTGAAATGAAATTTTTAGTTTTCGGTTCTTTTAATATTGATAAAGTTTATTCAGTTAAAAAGCTCCCGGAAAAAGGCGAAACACTGTCTTGCGAAAAATATGAAATTCATGTTGGAGGCAAAGGATTGAATCAGGCTGTTTCTCTTGCTAAATCAGGAGCTGAAGTTTATGCCGCCGGTCAAGTCGGAACAGACGGAAAATTTCTTCTTGATTTTCTTTCTGCAAGCGGAGCGGACATATCTCTTGTAAAAACAGCAGACACCTTTACAGGCCACGCAGTTATTGAAGTTGACAGTGACGGTCAGAATCAGATGATTCTTTTCCCCGGTGCAAATAAAGAAATTACATCAGACTACTGTGATTCAATACTTGAAAATTTTTCAGTGGGCGACATTGTTCTGATGCAGTATGAAACTTCACAGGTTGAATATATGATTGAAAAAGCTCATAAAAAGGGACTGCTTACAGCATTAAATCCTTCTCCGTTTGTTGAAGGACTTAAAACCTTTGATTACTCAAAAGTTGATTTTCTTATTCTCAACGAATCAGAAGGTCAAAGCATTTCAGGCGAAAAAGAAATAAAAGCAGTTGTAAATAAACTGCTTGATATCTGCGGCGGTGCCGTTATACTTACTCTGGGCGGCGACGGGGCAATTTATGCAGATAAAAAAGAGTACACTTTTGTTCCCGCCTTCAAAGTTAATGCAGTTGACACAACAGGTGCAGGCGATACATTTACAGGGTACTTTCTGAATGAAATACTGAACGGTGCAAACGCTGAAAAAGCTTTGATTACAGCAAGCGCCGCATCGGCAATCGTTGTGGGCAAATCAGGTGCTGCGGAAACAATTCCCGAAAGGGAAGAGGTAGACAACTTTTTAAGTAAATAAACCGTTTTGCATAAAAAATACCGAAGCAACAGATTGCCTGCTGTTTCGGTATTGTTTTTATTATATTTTGTTATAAGCATTATCCTAAAAATGCTCCGTTATCTGCAAGGATTTTTTGTATCTCTTTTACATCGGCATCTTTTGGTGAACATTTATTTTTTATTGCAACTGCCACGCCAGCTCCCGCCGCTTCTCCCAGACAGCACACAATGGGCATAATTCTGTATGAAGCCTGAGCTTCGTGAGTTGAAGATATACATCTTCCGGCTACAAGCAGATTTGAAATTCCTTTCGGAATAAGACTGCGGTAGGGAATTGTATAATACTCTCCTTGTTTAAAATAATAATGACTTGTTCCGCTGCCCTCAGGGTTATGTATATCAATATCATAATTCCCTGCTGCAATAGAATCTTCAAAACGCACACAATTCTTAAGCTCTGTTTCATTAAGAATGTGTTCGCCGTCAATCATACGGCTCTCTCTTGCACCTATCCATGCAGCGGAGCTGAGAAGCTCGGCGTTTCTGAATGCGTGAATTTCTTTTTTCAGCATACTGAAAAGTTCAATCATCTGTCTTCTTGCTTCTCTTTCTGCCCATGAAACATCAAACGGGTCAACGGGATTTCTTTTAACGATACGGGTTGTATTAAAATGAATAACACCGTCAATTAAAGTGCGAAACATAAGAACATCTTCCCGCGGATTCAATATTTTCCCCTCTGATTTGAGTTTTTTATAAATTGACTGCATACGCTCTACACTTTCACGGGAAAAAGCTTCTTCAACATCAGCATTTGCCACACGGAAGCAAAGTGTCATCGGCTGGCACAGATTGTCGGATTCTCTTCCGAGATGATAAGGACATCCGCTCATTACCGCAAGGTCAGCATCGCCTGTGCAATCTATAAACCTGTCAGCTTCAAAATTTAATTTTCCGCATTTTGTAATTACCGTTATGTTCTTAATTTCACCGTTGCTAATCTGTGAATCGCATAAAGTTGAATGAAAAAGCACATCCACCCCGTCTTTTTCAAGCATATCGTCAAGAACCAGTTTCAGATATTCCTCGTGAAATGTGGGCCATTTCAATGCATCCGCCTCTTTTAATTTTCCACATATTTCAGAAAAAATACCACGGCTGAGTTCGAGTGTTTCTTTCTTTCCGGTTTCGGAAACAGTTTTGGTCGCATTAGTCATAAACGGATTAACAAGGCAGTTGTTTGCCGCTCCGCCAAGTGCGCCCGACTGCTCAATCAATAACACGCTGCAGTTGTTTCGAGCCGCCGTTATAGCTGCCGCACAACCTGCAAATCCGCCGCCGACAACAATCACATCATATTTTTTCACAGTAAATTCCCCCTGTTAATTATTCTTTTTATCGTATATGCAATCAGTCACATATGTTGTAACACATATATGTATCCCAGTCAACTGTAATATCCTGTTTTGTAATCAAATAACAAAAATTCCGTAATCATCAAGACTACGGAATTTGAATTATGTACAAGCTGTGTTTATAATAGATTACCCTTCTCACAATTCCTCCCTGTAAAAAAACAGATTTGATATAATTCCCCTCAATTTATCTTTTTAATTGTATCACAATATTTTCAAAAAAATCACAACCAGCCCTGAAAAGGCGTTTTCAGGGCGTAAAAAAATCTTCAATAATGTTTATTGACCTTGAAAACGATATATAAAAATATTATAATTGTTACTGATACTTAAAAAAGGATGTGAAGAAAATAAATATTGCAATTTGTGACAACAATAATGTTGTTCTTGATAATATTTCAAAATTGCTTGAAGATTTTTCGGAAAGCAGACATATTGATATTTCTTACAGTATATTTACCGACTACGAACAGCTTAATAACAGAATAAATGATTTTGATTTGTTTATTCTCGACTATAACATGGCTGATAATGAAGATTGCAAAAACACGGAAGACAAAATTAACGGAATGGAATTTGCCAGACTTATCAGGCAGTGTTCTGATAAAAAAGGTATCATTTTTATCACTGCCTATCCCGAATTTGTTTATGAATCATTTGAGGTTCGCACATACCGTTTTCTTGTTAAACCTGTTGATAAGGAAAAACTGTTTGATGCCGTTCAATCATTTATTAACAGTATTTCCGAAAGCAAAACACTCCTTGTAAATATAAACAAAGAAATGTATCCGGTAAATCTTGATGATATTTTCTATCTCGAAGTATCCGGGAAAAACACATTTATTTATTCTGAAAGCAGCGTTCTTAAATGCAGAAAAAGCATTACTTCATTTGAAGAAGAACTTAAAAATTACGGTTTTTGCCGTATTCACCGCTCTTATATTGTTAATATAAGTAAAATCAAACGGTTTGATACAAGAAATGTTGTTCTGATAAACGGTGAAAAAATTTTTATAAGCCAAAAATGCTATCCTGCGTTATGCGAATTGTATTTACAAAATCAAAATAAAAATATATAATCAGTATCAAGGTAGTGAGTTAATGATTGCGGAATGTGTTACCTGTTTATTAAAAAATATAATGGGCGTCTTTTTGACCGTCATATTCTTAAACAGACTGTCTGTTTATAAAATAAAAATAAAAATACCGGCTTTATGTATTGCCGCAGTTTCAATCATTGCTATAGCTGTCATCCCGTATATCATACTTGACAGAGTTTCAGCCGACGAAATTGCTGATTTTTCAACTTTATTTTCTTTTACCGTACTTCCCTATTTCATTCTGGAAAAAAAGAAATCATTTACTTTTGCACTTTTCGGACTTATTCTTAACTCTGTTCTTGATTTATTTACCGAAACCGCAAATTATATTTTTCAAATATACAATAATACAATTTCAAACATTGTTTTTCTTTTGTTTGCGGCAGTATTTTTTGCAGTTTTTCTGATAATAACAACACGCAACAAAATGAATGCCTCAATAGATATTCTGGAAAATGTTCCTGTGATAATATATGTTGTGATTTTTATTTCCACACTTTCCACATACTACACCATGATGCTCCCGAAAAGCAGTGAATATACCCGTCAAAATTCGTATTTTCTTCTTATCGGTTCTGTTTTTCTTGTAATAATCTGCGTAATATATATGATTTCAAAATATATATCAATAGTTCAGTCACAAAAAAATGCCCAGCTTCAGATTGATTCTCAGCTTGCGCAGTACGAGGAATTGCTTAATAATAACCGTGAAATCAAGCGGTTCAGGCACGATTATAAAAATAATATGTACGCTCTCAGTTCTCTTATCAATGACGGTAAAGTAGACGATGCTAAAGCGTTTATCGCTCAGATGAATATGGCTATTGAAAATACCGAAATAACTTTTGCAACGGGGAATTATCTTGCTGACGCTATTATTTCTCACAAAGCGATTATTGCAAAACAAAATGATATAAAAATTTCTTTTGACGGAACCATACCGTCATCAGGGGTAACAAATAATGACCTCTGCACTGTTTTATCCAATGCTCTTGACAACGCTATTGAAGGAAGCGTTAAATGTTCACCGTGCACAATCAGCATAAAAGCTATTGAAAATACCGACGGATTTATGCTGGAAATCACCAATCCCGTCAACAAACAGGTGAATATAAAAAATAACAAAATATCTACAAGTAAAAAATCAAGAAAAAATCACGGATTCGGAATAGAAAACATTAAATCAGTTGCTGTAAAAAACAACGGATTTGTAACTCTTAAATGTGAAAATAATTTCTTTACAATAAAAATCGGGTTAATGTTTAAAAAAGAGGAGCAGTTCAAATGAAAAAAGCCGTATCAGTTTTTTTAACACTGGCAATTATCTTATGCCTTTTTCCTGTTATGAATTTTACGGAAAAGTCTTATGCGGTTGATATCAGCGAAATGAAAACAGGAGACATAATTGAATTCGGGTCGTACCCCCAGTCAAAGGTTACAGATAAAAATATTACTGACTATCTTGATTCTGTTGATAAAAACTGGATTTCATATAATTATTATCTGGGAACTTATGACGGATATATTCAGAGCGGACTTGCAGACGGAACAATGTCCAGATCCGATTTTATGAGATATGCCGATATAGAGTATAACGGCGAAAAATACCGTGCTGTTGTTTTTGATATGTACCGCCCGTATGACACTATGAGACATATCGGAACCTTCAGTGATCAGAAAGATAACGGCTACTATACAAATACCGTATATTATTTCAAATATGAACCGCTTAAATGGAGAGTTCTTGACCCGGCAACAGGTTTTGTCTGCAGTGATTGTGCAATAGACTGCATAGATTTTAACGGGTATGTTTACCGTCCCGAGGGTGAAAGCCTGTATTACAGCAATCCGGACTGCACAAACTATGCCTCTGATTACTCAACAAGTGAAATCAGAGACTGGCTTAACAGTAATTTCCTTTATACTGCTTTTGACGGTAACGAACGCTTTATGATTAAGAAATCCCTTATTGAAACACCCAGCCGTGATAATGACAGCTTCGGGTGTCCTGACATAAGTGATAAAATATTCTTACTGTCTTTGTCGGATATTTCAAACACAAATTACGGTTTTAAATCACCGTACAAAACAACCGATTCTGCCAGAATAATGAAATTCACAGACTATTCGGCCTGTCAGGGATTAAGTTGCTCTGAAACAGGATATTCCGTTAACTGGATACTCAGAACACCGATCAATTCTCAACGGGTATGCAATGTGCACTGTGAAGGATACGGAGGAAATTTTGTCAGCACCAATGAAACTGACTATTGCGGAATTGTGCCTGCGTTAAATCTTAAAGATCTGACTGCAGAAAATTATCAGTGCGGAGAAAACGCCGAATGGAGCTTCAGCAACGGCGAACTCAGTATAACAGGAACAGGAAAAGTTGATTTTTCAGATGAATACGGATGGGAGTTATATAATAACGATATTGAGTACATCGTAATCGGCAATGGAATCACTTCACTTCCGGACGGAATTTTCAGCAGCCTTGACAGCCTTTCCGAAGTTAGTTTAGCAAGCAGTCTTCAATCAATCGGCAAAAACGCCTTTACTGATTGTAGTTCCCTTGTGAATGTTTCATTTGCGGGAAATACTCAAATCGGCGACGGAGCTTTTAAAAATTCAAACTCGGATTTAACATTTATATTTGATGTTAAAAATACGGAACCTGAAAAATATGCAAAAGAAAACGGTATAAAAATTCTTACCGTTTCATACGATGAAAAAGAAAATATTCTGAGCTTTAACGGCGGAATTGATATTAACGACAGCCTTTCATATAACTTTCTGAATGAATTCCTTCGTGCAAATCCAAACAGTGAATATGTATTTTTTGATTTACTTAAATTTCATAACATAATACCTGAACAAATGATGTTTTTTGAAGATGACGAAATAGATGCCAGCATAATCAACACCGACCTTACGCTTCATAACATCTATGTCAGCCTGAGTGTTCTTGACGAAGACGGTCAGCATAAAATCAGTTTTGCCAAAATGCTTGAGCTTCTTGAAAGCGGAAACTATGATGCATTTAAGCTGAAAATAAAATCAGATGAAAGCGAAACAGAAAAAACTTTCTTTGAAAAAATTGCAGAATCTGTAGAAGAATTTTTTGAAAATGCTTTGAAGGCAATTTCAAAAGTAATCAATTTTATTACAAAAATATTCAAAAGATAAAAAACAGCAGAGCAAGGTGTTTGTATTATACGGAACAGACACCTTGTTCTACTGTTTATTCTATCGGAAAAATCAAAGATTTAACCATACATCTGCATTATGTTGACTTTCGGAAAACAGCGTTTTATAATGTGATATAAAGAGCAAATCTTATCAAACTGCGTATTGCTGCATAAAAATATACATGAAAGGATGTTATAATTGAGTATTGCAGAAATTGAACCTTTCGCTTACGGTTTTAAAACCGCCGATGTTTCGGAAATTGACAAAAAATATGAGCGCAGTTACCGCATAGCCTGCGGATTCAGATATCTTGTTGAAACCGTAGAACTTTCTATTGACCCCGATGACTGGTTCGTCGGCCCTTGCTGTCTGTATCCTGAAATGGGATTTACATATTCCCGAGGCGACGGAATATATTCAAATCCCGAAGTCAGAGAAAATCAAATAAAAAACCATCCCGAATATGCCGCTGAACTCAAGGCACTGTATGCTGAATTTGAAGAAATCCGTACACAGCATTTAATTGATAAATATAAAACTCCCATTCATTTTAAGCTTGCTGAAAACCAGTGCTGCTGGGGTACCGGAGGAGGCCATGCCAACCCGGATTATGAAATGCTTCTGAGATTAGGCACAAAGGGAATATATGAAAAAATTGCTCTTTTCAGAGGAATACATAACGATAAAGACGGATTTTACGATTCCCTCGAAGTTGCCCTTTCTGCCATTGAAATCCTTGCATCACGATATCAGAATCTTGCAAGGGAAATGCTAAAAACAGCAAACAGCAAAGATTCTGCTGTTCTGAAAAGAATCATTTCGGCATTCGAAAATATTCCGCAGAATAAGCCGAGAGATTTTTTTGAAGCATGTCAGTTTTTCTGGCTTGCGTACAGCTTCATTGAAAATGATTCGCCCGGTCTTTTTGATTATGCGCTTGGCGAATATTACGAAAATCATGATGTTGACGACAGGTATGAATGTCTGAAAAAACTGTGGCACCTTTTCCACCGTGTGCGTGCGTGGAATCTGTGCATAGGCAGGAGTGATGAATTCGGCAGAGATTATTCCTGCGACCTGACCTATGATGTTCTTCGTGTAGCTCGTGAAACTAAATATAACACACCGAATATTACCATGAGATTCAGCAAAAACACGCCTGAAAAAAACTGGATTGAAGCCGCCGAAACAATCGCAACAGGTATAGGTATGCCTGCGATTTATAATGATGAATGTGTATGCCCTGCGCTTGAAGCTCTCGGAATACCTGCATCCGATGCACATCTTTACTGTATGAACGGCTGTAATCAGATTGATATTTTCGGCAAATCTCACATGGGACTTGAAGACGGCGAAGTAAGTATTGTCAAGGCTCTTGAATTTACACTTTTTAACGGTGTATGCCGGTATTCGGAGCAAAAGCTCGGACTTGAAACAGGAAATGCGGCAGAGTTCAAAACATTTGACGAACTGATGGACGCATATTATAAACAGGTTGAATATCTCGCTGATACGGTTGTTTATATTTCAAATACTGCGCAGAAAATATTTGCGGAAAACGCTCCGAATCCGTGGCATTCTCTCGTGATTCAGGGATGCATTGAAAAAGGTGTTGATTATAAAAATTCAGGCCCGTATTACGGACACGGTCAGATTCTGACAGAAGGTCTTCCCGATACAGCCGATTCTCTTGCGGCAATCAAGCACTTTGTTTTTGACCGAAAAAAATACACTATGGCACAGCTTATTGAAGCTCTTAACAGTGATTTTGAAGGTTATGACGAGCTTTACCGTGATTTTTCAGGATACCATAAATTCGGAAATGACATAGATGATGTTGACCGTATATATGTTGAAATCACCGACCATTTTTACAGATATCTCCGCACCAAAAAAACATACAGGGGTGGCTTTTTCGGTGCAGGATGCAGTACATTCGAACGGGCAGCCCGTTACGGAAGATATTGCGGTTCGCTTCCCAACGGAAAGAAAAAAACCGAAGATAATCTTGCCGACAGTATAGGTGCTGTTCCCGGATGCGACAAAAACGGCCCCACTGCTTTACTTAATTCCGTTCTTAAATGCAATCAGTTCCTTGCAGTAAGCGGAAATGTTTTACAGATGAAATTTCAGAAAGAGCAGTTCGTTTCGGAAACGGGAATTGCTTCATTTATTGCACTTGCAAAAACTTATTTTCGAATGGGCGGTCAGACTTTGCAGATAAATGTGCTTTCTAAGGAAGAACTTCTTGATGCGTATGAACATCCGGAAAAACACGAAAATCTGATTGTAAGAGTCGGCGGATTCAGTGCGTATTTCACAACTCTTGAAAAAGGGCTGCAGGAAAATATTATCAGACGCTCAGAGCAGGTAATGTGATATGGAAGGAAAAATATTCGACATACAGCGTTTCAGTATCTATGACGGCCCGGGCATAAGGACTAATGTGTTTTTTAAGGGATGTAATCTGAGATGTTTATGGTGTCACAATCCCGAATCGCAAATAATTGATAATCAGCTTTTGCTTTACAAAGAAAAATGTTCCGGCTGCGGTGCATGTGCTGAAATCTGCGATAAAATCAATACGGATGATTGCACTGCCTGCGGCAAATGCACGAAAGTTTGCCGAAACGGAGCAAGACAAATATCGGGAAGAACTGCAGCTTCAGACGAAATAGTTGCCGAAATAATTCGTGACAAAGAGTTTTACAAAACTTCGGGCGGAGGCGTTACTCTTTCAGGGGGCGAGCCTCTGCTGCAGCCGGATTTTGCCGCTGATATTCTGAAAAAGTGCCGGGAAAACAATATTCATACTGCCGTGGAAACAGCCGGAAATGTGAAATGGGAAAGTTTTCTTAAAATTCTGCCTTTCGTAAATCTTTTCCTTTTTGATATAAAGTGTATGGATGAAAAAAAGCATACTGAATTTACAGGTATTTCCAACAAACTGATTCTCCAAAACGCCCTGGAATTGAAAAAAAGCGGTGTAAACATCCTGTTTCGCACACCGGTCATACCGGGTTATAATGACAGTGAAATTAAAGCTATCGCAGAATTCTGCAAGCCGTTTGACTATGAGCTTCTTGCCTACCATAAAACCGGTTGCGGAAAATACAGTGCACTCGGGCTTACTTATAATCTTTCAAATGTCGAAACTCCCGATAAAGAATATATGCAGAATCTTGCAAGTGAAAACGGAGCAATTTACAAATTCACGGGTATTTGAAAAAAATATGCACCTCGGAAAGCTTCTGACTTCCAAGGTGCATACTGTTTTTATGACTTGCTTTTCATAATCATTAAAATCATCAGACAAACATCAAATCAGTCTATTTTAATAGTAATATCTGACATGGGATATGTTGAGCAGGGATGAATATATCCGAATTTTATATCTGCAATTCGTCTGCCGTCAGTATTCCGGGGGATAAAAACTTCACCTGAAACAAGCTTTGAACGGCAGAATCCGCACTCACCGCTGCGACAGCGTGCAGGTGCCTCAATTCCTGCTCTTTCAAGGGCAACAAGAATGCTTTCGTTTGAAAGACAGGCAATAACAGTTTCATTTCCGTAACGCTTTACAGTGATATTGAAATTAAGATTTGCTTTATCCATGGGGAATCCGGGAATCTGCTCAGCTTTGGAGGCAGATGAGAAAAGTTCAAATCTGACAAACTTTTTCCTTATGCCGAGTTTTTCAATTTCTTTGCCTGCAAATTCATACATTGCCTTCGGACCGCAAAGAAAAATACTGTATTCCGCAGGTGCATATTTCTTTATAAGCTCTGCGTCAATAAATCCTTTTTCATAGCCACGGGTCTTTGAATCCGAAAGAACATAAACAACCTTGATTTTTTCATTTTCCGCAAGCTTGTCTAACTCAGCTTTAAATACAAGATCTTTTACCGTTCTTGCACCGTAAAGAAGAACAAGATTTGCATCACAGGTACCGTCGGCAACAGAGCCTGCAAGAGACAAAAACGGAGTTATACCGCTGCCGCCTGCAATACCCACAACAGTTTTTGCATCACGGATAGGCTCATAAACAAAGGTGCCTTCGGGTGAATAAGCCGTAACGCTGTCGCCGACCTTGAAATTATCAAGAATCCAGCCTGAAACAAATCCGTCAGGAACACGCTTCACTGTTATGTTATAAAATCCTTCTCTCGCATTGTTGGGCGTTGATGCAATCGAATACGGTCTTGTAACTATACTGCTGCCGATTTTAAGCTGAAGTGTAAGGTACTGACCTGCACGGAAGGGCGCAAGTTTACTTCCGTCGGCAGATTTAAGAATAAAGCTTTTAACATCATCCGAATGAACAATAATATCATCAACAAAAAGATTCATCTTTCCCGGATGATTCAGTTTTGCAAGCTCATTTATAGGATATGTTTTAGGAACGGGAGCCGCTGAACCGTTTTCAAGCTTTGATTTTCTTATTGGAATCATCTTTGCAAAATTTGCAATGTCCATTGCGTTGGACTTTACTATAAATTTACGCTTGCTCATACCAACGCCTCCTTTTGCTGTTTTTTCATAACACGCTTTGCTGTCTGATATCCGTTTGTATATGCAGAACCGAAGCCAAGCCCCTGGGAGCCGTAACCTCCTGCAAAATAAAGGTTGGGAATAAAATCATCAGATGCGGGCATGAGAAGTCTCTGAACAATGCCGTCCCACTTTTCTGCGCTGTAACCGTAAATTGTGCCCTGAGGCGCATCTGCGTATCTTGCGTAAGTTGCAGGTGTTGCAATTTCAATTTCTTCTATGCTGTCACGGATTTTTGTTCCGGTTGCTTTTTCAAAATTATCAATCATTTTATTGGCAACATATTCTTTTGTTCTGACATAATCCTTTTCATCAACCTTGCTCCAGCAGTCTTCGGTATAAAGAGTTGTGAAATACATTATTGTTGTCCCTTCAGGTGAACAGCCGGGAACAGCGTTGTTCAAACAGCATGTTGCCTGAGCGTTGTTGCCCTCAATTGTTGCCATACTCTTAACCTGCTGAACTGTATTTGCCGTATCATAAATCATATAGCAATGTTCATTGATGCCCAGTTCTTCAGGGGATTTATCAAGACCCAGGAACATTGTAAATCCTCTGCCTGCGAATTTTCTGGCGTTTGTTTTTCTCACTGCGATTTCGGGCAGGTCTTTCGGGTCAATCATCTTTGCAACGGCGTTATGAGGCGCAGCATTACAGATGATGCAGTCAGCGTATTCGAGTTCATCTCTGTCTTTTACATGAACACCGACAGCTTTTCCGTTTTTCATAATAATTTTATCAACATAGCTGTTAAGATAAATTGTTCCTCCCAGCTCCTCAAAACGCTCCTGGAAGGCACAGCTTAATTCGTGGCTTCTGCCTTTTGCGCATACCGCACCGTAATTGATATATCTGTCAACAAGACCGAGATAATGAATTGCTCCGATTGTGTCGCAGTCAACACCGAGATAGCACCAGTAAGCATTGAAAATATCTCTTGCTTTTTTTGGTATGCCTGCCGCCTTAAGAACCTCATTACACGAATATGGAGCAACCCGGACAAAATCCATATGGTCTGCGAAAAGATCCTCAACCAGCTTGCCGTTGATTGAGCTTATATTGCCGAAGAAATCACCTGTTCTCGTAAGTCTTTCGCAAAGTGCAAAAATCTCCTCCATCTTCTTTCTTGAGCCCGGTACATATTCTTCCATTTTATCAATATATGCACCGACTCCGAACGGCATTGTTACATCAATCTTGTCAGGGTCGGAAAGAGTAATCATGCGGTAAGCATCGGGAATCCTGCTCCATTCGATTTTTTCATGAACACCCAGTTCCTCAAATATTTTTCTTATATTGCCCGCACCGGGAACACAGCCGTATGAGCTTAATTCGTGCAGAGAAGCCTCAAATTCAAATCTTCCCCTTTTGAAGCTGGTTGCATAACCTCCCGGAACATTGTGCTTTTCAAGTATGAGAACTTTTTTACCTTCATTTGCAAATGTAACCGCTGAAGCCAGTCCGCCGTTTCCGGCACCGATTACAATTACATCCCATTTTGACATAATATACCTCCTGTCAAATATTTGTAAATATATGTTATCACAATAAGATAATGCAATCAATACATTTAACTTAAAAAACTTTTACCTGAAAAACCCGGGCATTCCGTCACAACGGCAATGCCCGGATAATTTTTTGATATTTTCTTCTGTTTAAGCAAATAAACCTTAAAAATCAGATTACTCCATTGGTGTGCCAACTTCAATCAAGTTCCCGTCTAAATCGTAAAACCTTATTACTTTTTGTCCCCAGCTGTGAGTCATCAGTCGATTGACATACTCAGTATCCGGATAAAGCTTTTCCAGTTTTCCGGCAAAAGACTCAATATCTTTTTCTTCAAAATAAAGCTCACAGCAATTATTTTTATAAATTGTTTCTTTTCCGATAAACTTTTTCCAATATTTTTCTTCCTGTAAAACAAGTCCGTTTTCCAGAATCATATTTCCGTCGTTGTCACAAATAACATTTAAGCTAAACAGATTGTAATAATACTGCTGTGCTTTTTTTATATCCTTAACAACTATCAAAAAATTTTTCAGTGTCATACTGCTCCCTCGAAATATTAAATAATTATAAATCTGTTTTTTCAAATCTGAGGCATGATTGTCTGTATGAAACAAAAGTCAGCAACAGATATATGAGTATTCCGAAAATCAGCAAAGATAACTGCAGTATTGCATTATCTGTTCCGAATGCATTCAATGCTTCAAGTCCGGGTATATGATGCAGTGTCTCTCCTATTCCTATTGAAAGAAAAGCAAGAATAATGTAAGTTACAAACGGGCGGCCGAATTTATATGCTGTTTTGAAAAATCCGCCGACAAACACCGTATTGAATAAACCGAAAATAAAAAATGCAAGACCGAGAGCAAAACCGTTTGCATTCATAAGCGCATTTGTCCTGTACGCATTCACTTCAGAAAGCAGAGTCATTCTTACAACAACTGCAATCCCCATAAGAAGCAGACTGCACAACTCAATAAAGCAAACAAAAAGATACTTTCCTTTCACAACATCACGCTTGGCTATGGGAAGCAAAGCCGAAAACAGAATATCGTTTGTTTCTCTTGCGTTCTGAAAGCTTTGGAATATTCCCAGTGTTACGAAAAAAACGCCGCAAAGTACGGGATAACCGGGAAGGAAAAACATCAGCCCGAATAAAATGAACAAATAGGAAAGAATCGATGCGCTGAGTTTCATTTCTTTAATCATAATATTACGCATCTGAATCACCTCTTTCTAATCTGATAACTGTGTCCTCCAGCTTTTCCCCTTCTTTTGAAAATCTGATTTGAAATTCCTCTTTGGGTAGAGAAGCAACGATTTTTCCCTTTGAAATATACACAATATTATCTGCACATTTTTCAAGGTCTGACACAATATGAGTAGAAAAAAATATAGCTAAGCCTTCATCTTTAAGTTTCTTAAACAGGCAAAGCAGCTCATCTCTGGAAAACGGGTCAAGTCCGCTTGTCGGCTCATCTAAAATCAGCACCTTCGCTTTATGTGACAGAGCAATTAAAAGGGTGCATTTAACTTTCATACCCTCTGATAATTCCATGGCAGATTTATTTTCATCAAGTCCGAACATTTCAAGATATTTTCGATACTCATTTTCGTCCCATGTGTCATAAAATTTTTTAACAACTTCAATTATTTCTTTTATTCGTTTTCTCGGGTACCATGTAACTGTTCCGGTAGAATAACCCAGTAATTTTTTTATCTCTGTTTCATTTTCTTTTAACGGCTTCCCGAAATAACTGATTTCGCCGCTGTTCGGGTGAACCAGGTTCAGCATAGATTTAATTGTTGTTGTTTTTCCCGCACCGTTTCTTCCGATAAAGCCGGTAATCTCACCTTCGTTAATGTTAAACGAAACATTATCCAAACGGAAAGACGGGTAGATTTTGTTCAGGTTTCTGATTTCAACTACACTCATATACACCAACCTCTCATAAAAACTTTTTTATATTCCGTAAATATCTGTAAAATGGCTTATAAATTTTTCTGCTTTTTTTATTGCTTCCTGTTCTTTTTCAGGTTCACGGTCACACAGCTGAACAAGGGAGGATATGGGAGTTGTATAAGCAAATGCCAGCATAAAAGGGTCATCTTTTTTTAATGAACCGTTTTTCATCATACCGTCAAAAATTCTTGCAAATATAGTTTCCAACCCCATATTAAAATGTTCGGTTGCAAAGCTTCGTACTCTTTCATCTCTGAATTGTTCGGTAAGAAGTATTTTCCGTGTCATAATAACTTTTTCATCATGAATTGTAAAATTCAGCATTCTCATGGTAAGAGCTTTCAGCTCATTTATGCTTTTCGGTATTTCGGGAAGATTATCGGGAGAACCGAAACGCTCATAATAATAGCTGTTCATCTTATCAAGCACAGCGTTCCATATTTCCTCTTTGCTTTCATAATGCTTGTAAAATGCGGCTTTTGAAAGGCCCAATGCCGCTGAAAGTTCACGAATATTCGTTCCTTCATATCCTTTTTCCGAAAACATCATTAAAGCAGTTTCCAAAACTCTGCTTTTTGTATTATTAGGCATTTCATATCCTCCTGTAAAATATTTATATTAAATTAAAGCCGTATCCTGTTGCTATGCCGATAACAGCAGAACAGCATATAATAATTATTGGATGAACTTTCTTAAACGCCAATACTGTCATAACGGCAAACACAGCTAATGAAATATATACAGACACACCTGAAAAAACAGACAGTGAAACACCTTCAGGGAAAAACACAGATATTCCGACAGATATCACAGCCGCACCGATAAGTCCGACTACTGCCGGCTTTAACCCCGACATACACCCTGAAACAATCTTGCTGTTCCCGAATTTTTCAAAAAATTTTGCTATTATCAATATAATAATAAAAGAAGGAAGCACTACACCTGAAGTTGCGCAAACCGAACCGAATATTCCTCCCACAGACATACCCACATAAGTTGATATATTTACTGCAAACGGCCCGGGAGTACTTTCACTTACGGCAATAAAATTTACAAGATCTTCGCCTGAAAGCCAGCCGTGAGAAATCACTTCAGACTGAATCAGCGGAAGCATTGCATATCCGCCGCCGAATGTAAAAGCGCCGATTTTAAAAAATGTTAAAAGCAAATCAAGATATATCACTTTATTTTCCCCCTGACCGCATACGATGAAATCAGGCCGAAAACCGCACAGCCGATTATTACAAACAGTACATTAACATTTGCAGCCGCAACCAGAATAAACGCCGCTGTCATTACAATATATGAAACAATATTTTTAGGGCACTGTTTATACATAGACCACAATGCTTTTACAATCAAAGCAAGTACTCCGGCACGAATTCCGAAAAAAGCATATCTGACTGCTCTGAAATTCTTAAATTGCTGCAATATAAGTGAAATTCCCGCTATAATCAAAAACGACGGCAAAACTACTCCGAAGGTGGAAAAAAGCGCACCCCAAAACCCGCATACCTTGTATCCCACAAATGTAGCTGCGTTTATGGCAATAGGTCCGGGGGTAGATTCAGAAATTGCAATAACTTCAAGAATTTCATAATCCGTCAGCCATTTTTTATTCTCAACAATTTCCTTTTGAATCAGCGGAATCATTGCATATCCGCCGCCGAATGTGAATGCTCCTATTTTCAAGAAGGTAATAAAAAGCATCAGCTGTTTATTATTTTTCATAAATGCGCTCCTTTCTGAAAATGTTTTCAAAACAAAATTTCTGTTTCGTCAAAATAAAAAAGTTACCGACAGGTTACTGTATAGTATAGTAACAGGCCGATAACTTGTCAAGTTATTTGTTGAAAATCATTGTTTGCAAATATCTTGTGTTTCTCAGGAAGATTAAATCTCAGAATCTTTGCTTTTCTTTTGTAATACATTTGTATTTCTTTCCCAGAACACGCCGTTGGTATAACCTTGAATTGTCTTGTCAAGCTCTGCCGTTTCAAGCCTCTTTTCAGCCCAAACACAGTATTGATTGTTTTGCTCAATTCCCACATAATGGCGGTTAAGTTTTTTTGCCGCAACAGATGTTGACCCTGAACCTAAAAACGGGTCAAGAACCACATCATTTTCATTAGAGCTTGCAAGAATGAGTTTTGCCAACAGTTTTTCAGGCTTCTGTGTAGGGTGAGCAGTGTTTTCCGGCATAGACCAGTAAGGAATAGAAATATCATCCCAGAAATTTGACGGGTAAGTATTTCGGAAATTACCGTTTTCCGTTTCTTCCCAATCTTTCGGATTGCCGTCCACCTTATAAGGTGCTACCACTTTTCGGCGGATTTTCACATCTTCCACATTAAATGTGTACTGTTTTGAAACCGTGGCAAACCAGATATCCTCCATACCGTTTTTCCAGTTGCTTAATGCGCCCCGTCCTTTTTCTCTCTGCCATGTTATTCTGTTTTGAATAAAAAAATATTTCTTCAACACTTTAACTATGGCAGGGCTTGATTGCCAATCACAGCAAACATATACAGTGGCATTATCCTTCAGCACAGGAAGAACCTGTTTTACCCACGATTCTGTATATTCTTCATATAAATCATCTGTTGTTTTTCTGAATTTATTGCCGTTAAAATTTTTATCAAGGTTATAAGGAGGATCTGCAATTAACAAATCAACAAATTTTTCCGGAAGCAGAGGTAAAACAGAAAAAGTATCCCCTATTATTGTTTTGTCAATCACGGAAGATATTTCAGATTTTTGTGATAATGAAATACATCTTTCCAGATATTCTTTTCCTTCTTCAACAGTTATATCTATAGTTTTATTCCTGCCTGCTTTCATTCTTTACATTCCTTTTGTAAATTTTTTCAAAAAAGTAAATCGTATTGAATTAAGATTTTTCAACAAGTTCCGATAACTTTCTGATAATTTCAGATTCCTCATCATAATAGTATTCAAAAACCCTGCTGTCCGTTTCCCATGCATCCAGACTATATGCTTTTTTAAAATATTCGTTCCATATTCGAGGATACAGAGTGATGTAGCAACCGGAATTACCGATAAGATAATCAATTATCCCGGACCTTATGCTAATAAATAATTTGCATTTTTTTACAATCCAGTATAGTTCCTGAACTGTACAAATTAAAGGAATTGCTCCTTTTAAGCATTGTTCCGGCTTTCTGCAGTTTTCATAGACTGAATACCCTTTAGCTTTACTTAACATCATCTTAATTTCATAAACTTTTGAGAAATTTAAATAATATACATTGAATAGCATTATGTCATTTTACCCTCCTTAAACTTTGTTATTTTCTAAATATAAACAGGTATTCGTGTGCTATTAGCAAAAAATTGTATTTTACGCTATTCGTTTTCCAGTATCCCGTCGCCTTACAGTTATGTTGTTCTTTGATAATTAGTTCCTTTAGTTTAAACCCTGCATCTTCAAAGATACGCATAACATCAAAAGACATCGGTATCATATGACCTTTTTGGCGTGTGTCACCCATAAGTATGGCACAGAACTTGTCCTTTTTCAGAACACGATAGCTTTCTGTTGCTACTTTTTTCATTTCCTCAAGAAAATCTTTGACCTTTAACAAGGACAAATCTTCAGGAATATCCTTACTGTATTGAATAATATCAGCATATGGAGGATGGGTACAGATTAAATCTATACTATTATCAGGAATAAAATCAAGCTTTCTTGCATCACCTTTATGAATGTAAACTTTTCCGTTTGCTCTTTCATACTCAAAATCAATCTTATCTCTGCATCTATCAAGAGCTGAGTCGTTTACATCAACACCGATTATATCTCTGTTTAAAAGTTTTGCTTCAACAAGAGTTGTACCGCCGCCGGCAAATTGATCAAGAACTAAATCGCCTTCTTTTGAATAACGGAGAATAACGTTTCTTGGGATATACGGTGACCAATTTCCTCGCCACTTTGCATCGTGTGTTGCCCAATTACCGCGTTGGGGAAAAGACCAATGAGTTGTCATCTCAAGTTCAAAGCTTTCAGGCTCCCATTTTGTTATTTTCTTTGCCATTATTTAAAAACCTCGCTAATTACACCATCTTCTAAGTCTTTAATGTTGTAGATATGCTGCATAACATCAAAAGTTTCTTCGAGGTTGTTTTTTGCGCTTGTCCAACCTTTTCCGTCGGTAAACCAAACAAACGTAAAACCGTCAATTCCTTCAGTTTCCCACGCAAGAGTTTTATAACTACGTGCGGTTTCGTTCAACTTACTACCGCCGCTTCCGTAGAAGTTGGTTTCGATACCATAAATCATACTCGGTGTCTTAACAACAAAATCAAATCGTTTTTCCATCTTGCCTTGATTGGAAATAGCGGATAAATCTATATTCCATTTATCTGTAATTTGGTGGATATACATTTCTTTGAAGTAATTAACACCTTTTTCAAAACCTGCTTTTTGAATAAAGCTCTCAACCAAATTCTCCATCAAATGACCACCACGGTTTTTTCTGCCGTTAGAATCAAGACCGGTTTCAACTCCGGTTGCATAGTCAACAAGATTATTGATAATGTGATTTTCCAACAAATCAAATAACCCGGTTTCACGCATAAAATATTTATACTTTTCATAATAAGCGTAACTATTTGGCGGATACTTGCCGAAATCAAATTGAAATAAATAACCTCCATTTTTATCCTGACAGTATACTTCATCAGTTCTGACTGCCAAAAGTAAAGGAATACACCTTAATACTTCGGGATATTTTCTCATCAAATTCTCAAAATCGACTTCGATATTTTTAGAGCCAATGAGAGAATTTAAGATGTTAAGTTCAACCTTAATACCATCCACATTTCTGTGGACCTTATCAAAATCTATGTAATAACCATAGTCTGCGATACTGTCACGAAAGCCTGATAACCATGTATTATAATCTCTGTTTCCCATTTTTTACCTTCTTCCGCCAAAACCTGCAGTAGAGATTATTTTAAAAATATCTCTGTCTGCTTCAAGTAATTCCTCAATTATATTTCCAAACATATAAGCATCAGCTCTATTTGTTTTCTCTTGTACTGCCAATAGTTCCATCAAAACATAAAGAAATTCAACATCATATTCTCCAAATGAATTAAGGTCGAAATACTGTTCTATTTCAATATCATTTTCTCCGTCTTCAATTAAGCATTTTAAAGTAGTATAATCATTGTTTGTAAGTGGAACGCAAGAATTCCAACAGCTCTGAATTGCTAACAGATATTTTTTTGTTAGTTCTTCATTTCCCTGCATTTTCATTAAAATATCTACCACCCAATGAATATGCTTGGGTGTACGAATTCGTTTACCGTCCTTTTTATATTTAATCACAATATCAAATTGGGATAAACTCCCTTGAAACACATAAATTATATAGTCCGTAAAGACAAATTCGATAATGGCTTTCTTGGTTCCTTTTTCAATAAATTGACTTCCTTCTCTGATTTCCATATGAATTCTCCTTTAATAGTTTGAAATAAGCAATTCTTTAATTTTGCCTCTTGCTTCACTGTTACAGTTAATCATTCGGGTTGCTTCTACTCGTTTGATTTTATGAGCCGAATAAATGTTATCAAAGAAATCATCTTCTGTATTTGAGTTCTTCGGATCGGAATTACTAATAACGACTTTTGCACCTTTTCTGTGCATATCATCAACAAAGCGTGCAAGTTCAATCTGTTCATCATCGCTAAACAAGTTCTCGGTATATGCAGTAAAACTTGCAGTATCAGTAATAGGTCTG
>JAZQPL010000037.1:0-44192 GCA_045628495.1 Acutalibacteraceae bacterium | reverse complement strand
GTAAAGTAACTAAGGATTCAAAGACTGCACTTGATAAATCAGGTGTTTCAAACGGTCAGAGAGACAAGGATTATTGGGACCATAAAACAGCTGAAAACATTTATTCAGCTATTTCAGAAGTTCCCGGTTGCGGAAAAGCTTCAATTAAAGAAAATTACAGCAACGCTATTATCACAATGACAGTTACAAAATCAGGTAACATCACAAAGTTCGCAGCAAAGTTTGATTTCCACATCGACATTTCAGGCGTTATGGGTTCATCAGGTGTTGCAGAAGCTACAAGCGTTGTTACTATGGATAATTTCAAGTGGTAATTATTTGAGCTTGATTGCGGGGTTGTCGCATTTTATGCGGCAACCCGTTTTTTGACGGAGGTTGTTATGTTCAGAATCGGATGTCATCTGTCTGTTTCCGGGGGATTTTATAATATGGGAAAAGAAGCTGTGTCAATCGGCGCAAACACATTGCAGTTTTTTACAAGGAATCCCAGAGGAAGCAAGGCAAAAGAGATTGATGAAAACGATGTGAAAAAATTTCTTGAATTCTGCACAGAAAACGATATTACAGATTTTCTTGCCCATGCACCGTATACACTCAATCCGTGCTCTTCTAACCCTGAAACAAGAAATTTCGCATTGCAGACAATGGAAGATGATATGAAAAGGCTCAGCCTTCTGGGAAAGTGTATGTATAACTTTCACCCGGGAAGTCATACCGGGCAGGGCGCTGATACAGGTATTGCTCAGATTATTCAACTGCTCAATAAGATTATAAATCCCCGACAGTCTGTTGTTATTCTTCTTGAAACAATGGCAGGCAAGGGCAGTGAAGTGGGCAGAACATTTGAAGAAATCAGCAGTATTATCAGCGGTGTTGAATGTAAAGAAAAAATCGGAGTATGTCTTGATACCTGCCATGTTCATGACGGAGGATATGATATAAAAGAAAATCCCGATTGCGTTCTTGAAGAGTTTGATAAAATAATAGGTGTAGAAAAGCTTAAAGCTGTTCATCTTAACGACAGTATGAATCCTGCAGGAGCGCATAAGGACAGACATGAAAAAATCGGTAAAGGATATTTAGGTATCGAGTCATTTGAAAAAATAATAAATAATAAATACCTGAGCAATCTTCCGTTTTACCTTGAAACGCCCAATGAGTTATCGGGGTATGCAGAAGAAATTGCGATGCTTAAAAAAATGAGAAAATAGTTTTCGGAGGATAATATTATGGAAATGGTTAAACTTACACCGCATATTGCCGATTATATCTGGGGCGGAACCCGTCTTATTGATGAATACGGTATTAAAACGGATAAAAACCCGGCTGCTGAGGCATGGGTTCTTTCGTGCCATAAGGCAGGTCCGGGAGTTGTTTCGGAGGGTGAGTTTAAAGGCAAAACTTTACAGGAAATTTATGAAAGCGACAAATCAATCTGCGGAACAAACGGGCAGAAATTTGAGTTTTTTCCAATACTTATTAAGTTGATTGACGCTAAAAACAACCTTTCAATTCAGGTTCATCCGGATGATGAATATGCTATGAGAGTTGAGGGTGAATACGGCAAAACAGAAGCATGGTATATTCTTGACTGCGATGACGATGCCGAGCTTATTCTCGGGTTTAACCGTGAAGTCAGTGTTGAAGAATTCAAAGAAGCGGCTAAAAGTGAAAAAATGCTTGATATTGTTAATAGAGTCAAAGTGAAAAAAGGTGACCTTTTCTTTATCGAATCAGGCACAATGCACGCAATCTGCAAAGGCATTATGCTTGCAGAGGTTCAGCAAAATTCAAACACAACATACAGAATTTATGATTACGGCAGATTGGGAGCAGACGGAAAGCCCCGTCCGCTTCATGTAGATAAAGCGGCTGATGTAACAAAGCTTTGCCCGCCTGAAATTCCGGATGCGAGCAAAAGAAATGTTGAAAATTATGAGAATGCCATAAGGACAGAGCTTGTATCCTGCGGTTTATTTAAAATGTTTAATCTGAAAGTTGAGGGAGCTTTTTCATCAAATGCTGATAAAACATCATTTGTTTCGTTGCTTTGTCTTGACGGGGAGTGTACTGTCAGCTGTGGGGAAAAAACACTGGACTTCAAAAAAGGAGAAAGTATATTTATTCCTGCAAACAGTGGCGAATTTATCGTTGACGGGTCAGCAGAAATTCTTGAAACGAGGGTTTGATAAATAATGATAAACTCAGTAAAAGATAAAACATTCAGGGATTTGCCTGTAAAGGTGCTTCAGTTTGGCGAAGGAAATTTTTTGAGAGCGTTTGCGGACTGGATTGTTGAATCAATGAATCGCAAAGGTATTTTCAACGGCAGTGTTGCAATATGCCAGCCTATTGAAAAAGGACTTGCGGATTTACTTAATCAGCAGGACTGCGTTTATACAGTAATTATGCGAGGCAAAGAAAACGGTCAGGTTACAGAAAATGTGCAGGTTGTTACAAGCGTTAAAGAGTGCGTGAATCCGTATACTGATTACGAAAAGGCTGTGGAATATGCCTGCCTTGATACTCTGGAGGTTATTATTTCCAACACAACGGAAGCAGGTATTTCTTACCATGAAGGTGACAGAATAACTGATAAACCGCCTTTTTCTTATCCTGCAAAATTGACAGCTTTACTTTATGAAAGATTCAAAAAATTTAACGGTGACATTAACAGGGGATTGCTTATATGCCCTGTTGAACTGATTGAAAAAAACGGAGATAATCTTAAAAAAACAGTTCTGAAATATGCAGAAGAGTGGCAGCTGCCGTGTGAGTTTATTCAGTGGATTGATTCTGCCTGCTGCTTTGCGAACACCCTTGTTGACAGAATTGTTACGGGATATCCCCGTGATGAAGCGGATGCGCTGTGTGAAAAATTCGGATACAAAGATAATTGCCTTGATACCTGCGAGCTGTTCCTTTTCTGGGCGATTGAGTGCGACCCTGTATGGGCAAACAGATTCCCTGTTGATAAAACAGGCTTTAATATTATTTTTTCAAAAGATATTACTGAGTATAAAACAAGAAAAGTCAGAATACTTAACGGTGCGCATACTGTGAGTGTTCTTGCCGCTTATCAGTGCGGGTATGACATTGTTTTGCAGATGATGAACGACGGATTGTTCAGAAAATATATTAAAAAAGCAATGTTTGAAGAAATAATACCTACAATAAATCTTCCTGAAAAAGAGCTTGCGGATTTTGCAAATGCGGTTATTGAAAGATTTGACAATCCTTTTATAAAACACAGACTGCTTGATATTTCGCTTAATTCAGTTTCAAAGTATAAAGCACGCTGTTTGTGTACATTACTTGATTATTATAAAACAAACGGGGAATTGCCTGCTGTTTTAACATTTGGACTGGCAGCTCTTATGTGTTTTTATAACGGCGAATTTGAAAACGGTAAATATTACGGACAAAGAAACGGTGAAAAATATGAAATCCGTGACGATTTATCTGTTCTTGAATTTATGAATAAAGCGTGGCACAGTGAAAATACAGTAAAACAGATACTTTCAAATGTTGATTTCTGGGGTCGGGACCTTACAGAAATATGCGGAATGGAACAGCTTGTTTCCGATTATGTTGATGAAATAAAAAATAACGGTGTAAAATATGCCGTAGAGAAGTTGATAAAATGAATGTTCTGAAAATTCATAATGATGACAATGTTGCCCTTTGCCTTGAAAAAATCTGCAAAGACAGTAATGTTATGGGGATTACTGCGCAGGAAGAAATTCCTTCGGGGCATAAAATTGCCCTTGAGGATATTCACTGCGGAGAGAATATTATCAAATACGGATTTCCAATAGGACATGCTTCTTCAGACATAAAAAAGGGCGAATGGGTTCATACTCATAATGTTGAAACAAATCTGAGTGACATTTCCCGATATGAATATTCACCTTCGGAAAGTATAGCTCCGGGAAATGAAGAAAAATTTTTTTACGGCTATGTGAGAAATGACGGTACGGTAGGAATAAGAAATGAAATATGGATAATTCCTACAGTTGGCTGTGTAAACAAAACGGCTGAAATAATATACAAAAAGGCGAATGAGTTATACGGTGATTTGTGTGACGGGATTTTTGTTTTCACCCATCCCTACGGTTGTTCACAGCTTGGTGATGACCAGAAAAATACTCAGAAAGTTCTCAAAGGTCTTGCGTTTAATCCCAATGCTTCGGGGGTTCTGTTATTAAGTTTAGGGTGCGAAAATAATAATTTTGATGTTTTTCTTCCTGAGCTTGGTGAGTATGATAAATCAAGAATTAAAACGCTTACTGCTCAGAATGAAGAAGACGAAACTGCTTCAGCTCTTGAAATTATCAAAGAACTGTGTATTAAAGCATCTGAAGAAAAAAGAGAAAAAGTTAGTTTATCTAAGCTTACTATAGGATTTAAGTGCGGGGGAAGCGATGCTTTTTCCGGAGTCAGCGCAAATCCCCTTTGCGGGAAAATAACAGAAAGATTTGTTTCATACGGTTCAAAAGTTATTTTAACAGAGGTTCCCGAAATGTTCGGAGCGGAAAACCTGCTTATGAACAGGGCGGAAAACAGAACGGTTTTTGAAAAAACAGTTAAAATGATAAATGATTTTAAAAATTATTTTATTCGTCACAATCAGGTGATATATGAAAATCCGTCTCCGGGAAATAAGGCCGGCGGAATTACCACTCTTGAGGAAAAATCGCTGGGCTGTATTCAGAAAGGCGGAAAGGCTCAGGTTACAGATGTTCTTGATTATGCACAGCGGTGCAGAAAAAACGGTCTCAGCCTTTTATACGGACCGGGCAACGATATCGTTTCAGTTACAAATCTGACGGCAAGCGGAGCGAATATAATATTATTCACCACAGGCAGAGGCACACCTTTGGGAGCACCGGTGCCTACTGTTAAAATATCGTCCAATACACCAGTTTACAATAAAAAAAGGAACTGGATTGATTTTAACGCCGGCAGAGCTGTTGACGGAGAAAGTCTTGATTTACTTTGCGAGGAGCTTTCCGAAAAAATAATATCCATTGCTTCGGGTAAAGAAAAAACTCTGAACGAAACAAACGGATACAAAGAAATTGCAATATTAAAAGACGGGGTTACTTTATAACACAGACAGAACAGTTTGATAAACAAAACTCAATAAAAAGGATTTTCAGGTTTTTATCTTTATGTAAGATATTTCCTCAAAATCCTTTTTATTTTTACTGTGAGATTTTCTGCTTTTTATTCGTCTAATAAATGAAAGGGAAAATCTCCTGAGAAAGGAGGATGTTAATGGATAACGGTGAAATCAGCTACCGCCGTTTTCTTGATGGCGATAACGATGGCATTGCCGAAATAGTCAGGGATTACAAAGACGGTTTGATTTTATATATTAACGGTTATGTTAAAAATATTTATGTGGCAGAAGAATTGACGGAAGATACTTTTGTAAAACTTGTAATAAAAAGGCCGTTATTTTCAGGAAAATCATCGTTTAAGACATGGATATACGCAATCGGCAGAAATATTACATTTGATTATTTAAGAAAACATTCAAAAGAAATTCAAAACCGTACAGATAAATCAGATATAAATGATGAGGAACTGCTTGAAGCGTCATATCTGAAAGAAGAACGAAAAATAATTGTTCACAAAGCAATGGGGAAATTAAAAGATGAGTATCGGCAGGTGCTGTGGTTATCGTACCTTGAAGGCTTTTCCGGTAAGGAAATTTCAAAAATAATGAAAAAGAATTTGCACAGTGTGGAAACTCTTACCTATAGGGCAAAGCAAGCACTAAAAAAAGAACTGTTGAAGGAGGGCTTTAAATATGAAGACTTATGAAGAAATGGCAAGTAATGTTATTGAGCGTGTTGAAAAACATAATAAAATAAAACAGAATCAGAAAAAAACTTTTATGAAAATAATTGCTTCGGTTTTGTGCGTTGCGGCGGTGACTGTTTTGAGCATCGGTGTGTTTAACGGCAGAAAGTCAAAACAGATTTCAGTTAAACAGGAAAACCGTCAATCAAATAATTTGATTGCAGAAACTGAAACACATAACATAGTGATTTCAGATAAAAAAACAAAAACTGCAAATAAAAAAACAATAACGGAAAATAAAAAAGAACAGAACGGCTTAACCGAAAGTGAAAATGAAGTTAATGAAACAATCACAGAAAAGCCTTCTGAAAAAACAACTGAAAACAAATATTCTGTAACAGGTTCGGAAACGGGAGATTGTTGCAGATTTATAGGTGCGGTTAATTATAACGGATATGTATATCTTCAAAAAGACGGCGCAAATTCTGATGCTTATACAAAAGGAAAACACCTCGGAAGAGCTGTTGATTTTGACGGATACTATAACGATGTTGATAAAAGATATATTGAATTTCAAAACGGTGATGAATTATATGCAAGCACTGAAAGTGAAGATGTTCTGATAATTGAGTTAAAAAACAGTCAGAAGCTGATATTTATTAAGGTTGATAATCAGTAAAAACTGACAGCGTACTCCCTGCCTGATAAGCAGTGGGTACGCTGTTTCTTCTTATTTTATTGAAACTTCTCCGCAAAATACTGTGTCGGTTTTGCCGTCGGAATATTCTACAATTAAATTATTGTGTGGGGTAATGTCAACTGCAAACGCCGGTACGGGTCGACAGCCCGGTTTTATAATTTCAATATTTTTGTTAAGTGTAATGCAATTTTTTTTATAGTAATCAAGATATTCCGAGCTTTCAATTTCAGCAAAGAATGTATTGAGAATGTTTTGCAACAGAATGTCTTTATCTGATGAACTGCGGTGAAGAGTTCCGGCAATATCTTTAATATCATCAGGAAAATCCGTATCTGAAAGATTTATTCCCACGCCGATTATACCGTAATCTAATTTATTGCCGTTAAATGAACCTTCACAAAGAATACCGCAGACTTTTTTCCCCTGATACATAATATCGTTAACCCATTTAACATGAGTTTTTATGCTGAAGGTTTTATATATTCCTTTCATCACGGCAACGGCGGCAACGGCGGTCAGTTTATCCGGCAAAGCATCGGGCTTTTTCAGAAGAATTGAAAAATACAGTCCACCGTCATAAGAAAAAAACGCTCTGTTCATTCTTCCTTTGCCTTTTGTTTGTTCTTTTGCAGTAACAACAGTTCTGTCGTTAAAAATGTTTATATTGCTTTTAACAAAGTCATTTGTTGAGCTGATACAGTCCTTATTTATTATTTCAAAATTCATTTTAACTTCTTCCGAATATACCGTTTATTTTTCTGAAATATTCCTTGTCAATATTATTAAGTGTTTCTTTTGTTGTTCTGACTCTCCAGTTAAGCTCGGGAACACCGGGAATATTCATTCTTGCATCACTGCCGAAGCCGCACATATCCTGAAATGCAATAATCGCCGTGTCAGCGTTTGACCGCCAGACAGTTTCGATTATTTTTCTGCACGCAGGCGCACGGTAGCCCCCCTCGCCCCAGTTTTCGTTTGAAAATCCGCAGTAATCAAGAGCGTAGTTCCTTTCATTTTCACTAAGCTCATAAAGCCATCCTAAAAGGGTGTTGTTGTCATGAGTTCCGGGATATACCACGGTGTTATTTTTATAATTGTGGGGGAGGTGTTCATTACTGCTGTCTGAACCGAAGGCAAACTGTATAACTCTTATACCGGGAAAGCCTGTGTCTTCAAGAAGCTTTACAACATCGTCACCGAATGCGCCTAAATCCTCTGCGATTATTTCCCCTTCTTTGTAAATATCCTTAACAGCATTAAAAAGCTTCATTCCGGGGCCTTGTTTCCATTCTCCTTCTTTTGCGGTTTCTGCACCGAACGGAACAGCCCAGTAAGATGCAAGCCCTCTGAAGTGGTCAATCCTTACCGTATCATAAAGCTTTAACTCAAATTCAAGCCTTTTTTTCCACCAGCTGAAGCCGTCTGACTCCATTGCGTTCCAGTCGTAAAGAGGATTTCCCCAAAGCTGACCGTCTTCTGAAAAATAATCTGGCGGAACACCTGCAACTTCATCGGGTACAAAAGTTTTTTCATCAATTCTGAATTGACGGGTGTTGCTCCATACATCTGCGCTGTCCATAGAAACATAAACAGGCATATCTCCTAATATTCTGATGTTATTTATATTTGCGTAAAGCTTGATTTCTTTCCATTGCCTGAAAAAAAGATACTGGCAGAAAATATGAAATTTCATTTGTTCAGAATATTTGCTCTGATTTTTTTTGCATATTGAATAGTTTCTTTCTTCTTCCGGCCATTCCCACCAGGGAGTATTGTTATTTATTTCTTTAATTGTTTTGAAAAGAGCGTAATCCTCCGCCCAGAAATTTTCATCGGTAAATTTTTTAATTGCATCATTATCCGAAAACCGTGAAAAGCATTTTTTCAATAATGTTAATTTTGTTTCAGCGGCGAATTCATAGTCGGCCGTATAAGGAGAACCGTTATAAATGCAGGCATCAAGTTCGTCTTTGGTAATTAAACCGTCATTATAAATCGTTTCAGGGTCGATGAAAAGCAAATTGCCTGCAAATGCACTTTCACTTTTGTAAGGTGAATTAACTTCATCAACAGGGTGAAACGGAAGAACCTGCCAGATTGAAAAGCCGGTATCTTTAAGCAAATCAATAAATTCCGTTGATGATTTTCCGAATCCTCCGATACCGTATTTACCCGGCAGGGAAGTGATATGCATTAAAACTCCCGATTTTCTTTTATTCATTCTGTCACAACCTTAAACTGTATTAAAAGCAAGGATTTTAAGGCTGTTATCTTTAATCAGATATTGCCTCAAAATCCTTTTGTTACATCTTTGCTGTTTTTTATCCTTATGTATGTCAGATTCCTTTTACAAGTTCTTTAAGGTATGCCTTGAATTCTTCGCCGATTTCAGGGTGACGGAGAGCAACCTCGCAGTTTGCTTTCATAATTCCCAGTTTGTTGCCCATATCGTAACGGATGCCGTCAAAATCCTGAGCAAGAAGTCTGCCTTCTTTGGCAAGGCGTGTAAGAGTATCTGTAAAATAAAGCTCTGTTCCTTCGGGAGTATTTTTCAGGTCTTCCTCAAGGTAATCAAATACGCAAGGGGGAGCAATAACTCTGCCGAGGATAGAATAGCAGGACATAATCTGATCTTCTGTGGGCTTTTCGATGATTTTATGAACATCCATAAGAATATCATTTATGGGTGTAACATCAAGTGAACAGTATTTTGAAACATCCTTACGGGGAACTTCTTTAACGCCTACAACACCTTTTCCGTATTTTTCGTATGTTTCAACAAGCTGTTTTGTAACAGGGTTGTTTTCATAGTTTACAATAACATCGTCACCGTAAAGAATGGCAAACGGCTCATTGCCTACAAAAGATTTTGCTTTCATAATAGCATGGCCGAGACCTTTTGTTTCCTTCTGACGGATAAAATAAACATTTGCGATGTCAGCGGTGGCTTTTACGACATCATAAATATCTTTTTTTGAAGGATTTCTGGAAAGCTGGTCTTCAAGCTCGTAGCTGTGGTCAAAGTGGTCTTCAATAACGCCCTTGCCTCTGTTTGTGATAATAAGAATGTCCTCAATACCTGCTGCTGCAGCCTCTTCAACAATGTATTGAATTGCAGGCTTGTCAACAATGTTAAGCATTTCCTTAGGTACTGATTTTGATGCAGGGAGAACTCTTGTTCCGAGACCTGCTGCAGGGATAACCGCTTTTTTGATTTTCATAAGTAATTGCCTCCGTTTATTTAAAAATGTTCATTATAAAGTCAGATGCGGACAGCAGTGCGGGTACAATATAGTCATAAGCGATAAATATTACCGCTCCTATTATAAGTGATACACCGCCTTTTTGCATGATTATCATTTTTTCTGTTCCGGAATCTTCTTTAAGCTCTTTTGTTGCCGAAATATCTTTCTTGATTTTTTTCCAATACAGCTTATCAGCTATAAATGCGGCAATAATATTGGGAATAACCTTTGCTGATATTATTATCAGTGAGTTTTTTAAATATGATGCAGAAAGTGCAACAAATTTTTCATCTTCATTCATCAGCTGAGCAACTTTGCTGTAGGATAATGCTTCACCGTTTTCTTCACTTGCGGAAATATATTCTGATATCTGATTATTTTGTTCGGAAAGCTCAGCCGCAACAGGATATGTGAAAAGTGAAATTGCAACAACTGCCGCCAGGAATATTGCCCCTGCTTTATACAGCTTCCTGTAAAAGAACCATGCGGGAGCAAAAAATAAAGCTGCCCAGTTAAATTTCACACCTGACTTTTTTTTATATTTGCGGATGTAGTTTCTTGCGCTTTGCTGAATGAAAAGTGCGGCATCACCGACTCTTATTCCGTCAATTATATCTTCTCTGTCTGCGGGAACACCGTTCATACAAATATTTTCATACATATTTTCGTCAGGCGTCTGCTTAAGAGGATTGGGAATTGTGAAAACATTGTTTTCATCGGGCTTTGATTGTTTCTGCTGTTCTTCAGGAGCTTCATTAACAGGCAGTTCACTCTTTTTCCATTCAAAGCCCTGAGAATGAAGCTGTTCATTTGCGCATCTGCCTGAAAGATTCCAGCATTCTCTGTGATGAGGTGTTCCGCATTCAGGGCAAACAACTATATCATCATTTTCAGTAAAGCTGTTATTACATACAGGACAATTCTGATTTTCGTAGTTCATTAAATTATCTCCAAATAAAATTCTTTAATCTGTATTATATCACAATATCTGTAAATATTATATACAATTTTATAATTTTTTCAATGTTTATGGAAAAAGTTTCTTTACTTTATGATGATTTTCTTGTATAATTCAATATAATAGAGTAATTTTGTACATTTGAGAGGTTGAATATGTTACAGTTTGAAGAATTAAGACTTAAATTACTTGGATATGAAGATAAGCTCAATGAGCTCAGAGAGGCTCTCGGACTTGATGAGATGAAAGCTGAACAGGCAAAGCTGGAGGAACAGACAACTAAAGACGATTTCTGGGGTGACCTTGCCAATTCCCAGAAAGTTCTTCAGAGAATAGCTACTCTTAAAAATAAAATTAAATCATACGAAGACCTTAAATCAAGCTTTGATGACGGACTTATGATGATTGAACTTTCCGATGAAGAAGAAGACGAGGGAATGTTTGAAGAATGTTCAAACAGTGTTGACGCATTTATTGAGGAGCTTGATAAACAAACATTATGCACCTTGCTTTCAGGTGAGTATGACGATAAAAACGCAGTTCTTACTTTCCATGCGGGAGCAGGAGGAACAGAAGCTCAGGACTGGGCTGAGATGCTTGTCAGAATGTACACTCACTGGGGCGAAAAGCACGGATTCAAAGTTAGCATGATTGATTTTCTTGACGGTGATGAAGCCGGACTGAAATCCGCAACGCTTCTTATCGAAGGTGAAAATGCCTACGGCTATATGAAAAGTGAGGCAGGGGTTCACCGCCTTGTCAGAGTTTCACCGTTTGACGCTTCCGGAAGAAGACATACTTCTTTTGCATCTCTTGAGGTTATGCCTGAAATTGATGATACCATTGAGGTGGATATAAGGCCCGAGGATATCAGAATGGAAGTTTACAGAGCATCAGGAGCAGGCGGACAGAAGGTTAACAAAACTTCATCTGCCGTAAGACTTATTCATATTCCTACAAATATTGTTGTTTCCTGTCAGGTTGAAAGAAGCCAGCACCAGAACCGTGAGGTTGCAATGCGTATGCTTAAATCAAAGCTGATAGAAATTAAAGAAAGAGAACATCTTGACAAAATCGAAGATATTAAAGGTGACCAGAAGGAAATCGGCTGGGGCAGTCAGATTCGTTCTTATGTATTTATGCCGTATACAATGGTAAAGGATCACAGAACGAATTTTGAAATCGGAAATATTAACGCCGTTATGGACGGTGAGCTTGACGGATTTATTAACGCATACCTGAAAATGGAGTCTCTTAAAGAAATAAATAATCAGTAATTTTCAGAGGTGGGTTTATGAAAATAATTGATATATCGAGAACTTTGACAAATACTGTTGAATATCCGGGCGACCCGAAAACAAAGGTTGAAACAGTCAGGACAATCGAAAACGGCGGATGCAATCTTACAGCTCTTTACTCCTGCGTTCATACGGGTACACACGCAGATGCGCCCTGTCATTTTATTGACGGAGGAGAAACTATCGAAGATGCTGATTTAACAAAATATATCGGCTCTTGTACGGTTATTGAAGTTCCTCAGGGTGTTATATCCGGCGAATATGTAAACAAATATTTTCCTAAAAACAGCAAGAGAATTTTAATAAAAGGCAACGGACTTGCAAGATTTATGGATTCTGCGGCGTACGAGGCTGTTGATTTGGGAATATGCCTTATCGGAACAGATGCTGATTCCGTGGGAAGAGCAGGGGATCAGACAGCCCCGCACAAAGCGTTTTTGAGAAACGGCGTTGCTATTCTGGAGGGACTTGATTTAAAAGATGTTGAACCCGGTAATTACTATCTTGTAGCTCCACCGGTTAAAATCGGTCCGGTTGACGGAGCACCCGTAAGAGCGTTACTTGTTGATGATTACATTTTGTGGAACAATATAACATAAATTTCTTGATATTTGTTTCAATATGATGTATTATAGTAAGACTACTTCAGTTAAGGAAGTGAACTGTTGAAAAGAATAATTGATTTTATAATCGGTATTTTAGGCGTAATTATTCTTTCGCCGCTGTTTTTGTTTATTTCTGTCTGCATATTGATTTATGACGGAACGCCTGTGTTTTTTAAGCAGACAAGAGTGGGAAAGGACAATAAAGAATTTCGCATATATAAATTCCGTACAATGAAAAACGGTACAGGGGACATTGCTACAAAATCCCTTAAGGATGCAAACAAAAAAATAACCTCTGTAGGCAAAATATTAAGAGTTACCAGCATAGATGAAATTCCTCAGCTTTTCAATCTTATCAACGGAACAATGAGTCTTGTAGGGCCGAGACCGCTTATTCCCGGTGAAAAAGAAATCAGAAAGCTGAGAGAGAAGCATAATGTGTATTCTGTTATGCCGGGCATAACAGGCTGGGCTCAGGTTAACGGCAGAGATGAAATTACCGACGAAGAAAAAGTTCTGCTGGACGAAGAATATGTTAAAAAGCATAATCTTTTATTTGATATAAAAATTCTGTTTCTTACTGTAAAAACGGTTGTTACAGGCAAAGGATTCAGAGAAGGCGAAAAAAAGTAACTATTACTATGAAAGGGCTTGAATTTTAATGAAGGCAAATGAATCTATTGAAAAGTACCCTGCACGGGTGCGTGAATACGCAAATTACACAGTTAAAAGTGTAAAGAATGTTTGCAAAACCTGCGGGCCGAGAATTGTCGGCAGTGAAGCAGATGCAAAAGCAAGGGAGTACTTTAAGGCTGACCTTGATAAATTCTGTGACGAAACTGCTGTTGAACCGCTTAAAGCAAGTGATAAGGCATTTTTGTCATTTATTCCCATCGGGTCTACTTTACTTATTCTGTCTACGATTGCATATATGCTTGGTTTTGCGATTATTACTCTTGTAATGATTGCCGCAATTATTTTCTTTGTTGTAAGTGAATTTATTTTTTACAAGCAAACTCTTGATGTTTTCTTCAAGAAAAAAGATACGGCAAATGTTATAGGAACCAGAAAAGCCGCCGGTGAAACAAAAAGAAGAATTATTCTTTCAGGTCACACAGATTCGGCTTATGAATGGACTTACACATATCATTGCGGAAGACCGGGTGTTATGACAATAATTATTGCCACATTTATCAGCTTGACTCTGGGAATAAGCGCTCCCGTTTATTCACTGGCAACAGGAAAAGGCTTCAGCTTTGATTTCGCTCTTTCGGCAGGTGCAGATACTGCTTCAAAAGTTTTCTGCATTATTATGCTTGTTATGATACCGCTTGATATTGCAACATTCTTCTTTTATAACTATAAGCGTCCTGTAACAGGCGCAAATGATGACCTTACAGGCTGTTTTACATCAATCGCAGTTATAAAATTCCTTTTTGACAACAATATCAGATTTGAAAATACGGAAGTTCAGGTTCTTCTTGCCGCAGGGGAAGAAGCAGGACTTCGAGGCTCAAAAGCATACGCAAAGGCGCACGCAAAGGAAATCAAAGAAAGCGGAATTGAAACCGCTTATGTAGCTTTTGATACAATTCGTGATTTTGATTTTAAATCAATATTTGAAAAAGATATGACAGGTACTGTTAAAAACGATTCCAGAGTTGTTAATCTTCTTAAACAGGGTTCGGTTAACGCCGGGTTTGACGATGTTGTAGTCAAAACCATTGATTTAGGCTCAACTGATGCCGCTGCAATGTCACAGGCCGGAATACCTGCCGCATCATTCAGCGCAATGGATCCCACACCAGCCCGTTATTATCATACAAGACTTGATACAGAGGAAAATCTTGACCTTAAAACTGTTGAAGCAGGTGTTAAAATTGCCCTTGAAACAACATTCCTCTTTGACGAAAAAGGTTTAAGCGAATAATAATTTAAGTTTTAATCAAAAATTTTTCAAAAAAGTATTGTTAATTTGTACAGATTTATGATATAATGTAAAAAATAGTTTAATTTCCCGTTTTTAAGGAGTTGTACTTATGAAGAAAAACATTATCAGAATTATCTCACTTGTGCTTGTTGCAATTATGACAATGTCGCTTTGCTCATGCTCCGAAAATATGGAGGAGGAAGTTATTAAGCGTGCATCCGCAATTCCTCAGACTAAAGAAGAAATATTTAATTATTTCTGCAAATCAGTTGAAATGGTTAAAACAGGCAAGCCTAAGGTTGAGTACGGTGCATCAGGCAAAGCTACTTCACCTGACAGTGAAAACAGCCATGTTAAAGAAGCTTTCAAAACTATTTCCAAGCTTATAACTGACGGCGCATATAAAGACAAAGGCGTTATTGTTGAATACGGCGAAGATAACAGCAAGGTTATGCCTGACAAAATGTTTGATATTAAAGATATAAAGTCAGCTAATATTCTGGATATTGATAACGAAACATCTCGTTCTTATACTGTAGTATTCACTATTTGGGAAGAATCAAATCCCACTCAGGATGACAGTGTTTTCGGTAAAGTGTACAAGATTGCTTCTAAAGAAGATATTCTTGCAGAGATGAAAAAGGCTTCTGAGTTCTTCACTGTTGAAGATTACGATTCTCAGTATAAATCAGGTACTGTAAGCGCTGTTATTTCAAAAGAAACAGACAAAATTACAGAGCTTCATCTTGATAAAACTGTTGTTGTTGCAACAGAAATCACAGGTCAGCATAACTTTGCAGATGTTGGCACAGCTCCTCTCAAGTTTAACCTTGAAGTATCAGAAGAGTATAAGTTTGACTGGGATAATCCCAACACCAGCGTAATAGAATAAACCTTTATAAAATACCACAGCAGCTCCGCTTTTGCGGGGCTGCTTATATTAAGCGGACATTTGCCCTCAGGCGGACCACAGCTTTCAGGGCAAACGCCGCTGCAGTCAATCTCCGCAAATATTATTTTGTACATCTGTTTGTATAATATGCCGGGATTTTTTATTTGACAAAAAATTTTTAATTTTTTTAAAATAATGGTTGATTTTTTTGTTGATTTGTGTTATTATACTTTGGCAATAAAGAGTTGCGCTGCTAGCTCAGCTGGATAGAGTGTTTGGCTACGAACCAAAAGGTCAGGGGTTCGAATCCCTTGCAGCGCGCCACGCCGAAAGCCTTATTTATCAAGGGCTTTCGGCTTTTTTTATGTCTTTTTCAGCTCCCGAAAATTCGCCGATTTTGGCGTTTTGTTGTTTATTTGTTGTTTATTGCCTCAAAAAATTTAATTTTTGTTGTTTATGAAAGATAAAAAACGAGCTTGCAAGCTCGTGAGAATATAAAAATATAACGGCTCACCGTCAAAAGTGAGCCGCCTTTTTTATGCCTGTTTTGCTTTGTCCGGGTTTAATATACTTTCTATGCGCTCTGCTGCCGCTTCATCAGCTGATTGTATGGCGTGAGCGTAAATGCTTGTTGTGGTTGCGGCGGTTGAATGGCCTAAGCGTTTTGCAACAGTTGTTACCGGTATTCCCTCACTAATCATCAGAGAGGCGCAAGTATGGCGCAAGCTGTGAAGTCTTATATTCTCAGAAAATCCGTTTGCTTTCAAAAATTTCTTAAACCATTTTGTGAGGCTGTCCGGGTGTACGGGTTCGCCGTTGTTATTTGTGAATACGTATCCTGTTTCAATCCACCTATCACCGTTTTTTACTTTTAATTCAAGTTGATATATTTTCTGTTTTCTCAGAGCTTCAATAATAAGCTCGGGGGCTTTCATAGCTCTTTCAGACGAGCTTGTTTTTGTGCTGCTGTCATATACTCCCATTTTGGGAAGATATTGCAAATTATTCCGTATAGTTATAACGCCTTTGTCAAAGTTTATATTATCCCATTTAAGGCCGAGAAGCTCACCACGCCGAACGCCTAAAAGCAATGCAATTGTTATCATTGTTTGGTGTTGGGTGTCTGCTTCTGTGAGCTTCTGCAAAAGCTCAACGGCTTGCTCATTGTCTAATATATCGGGTTCTTTTCTTTCCAATTTTGGCGGCTTCACGCGGTCGCAGGGGTTTGAATATATTAACTGCCATTCAACCGCCGTACTTAATACGGAAGAAATAAAGACGTAATACAAACGTATTGTTTTCGGCGAAAGTCTGCCCTTGCTTATTTCAGAAAACAGCTCTGACAGCTTCATATTTAACGCTTGCGCAATTCTAACCGCGCTATTATGTGATACGTTCTTTCCGCTTGTTACGCTGTCAAGGGTTGCAACACTCACGGCCGCAAGCTCGGCAAGTTTAACCTTTGTCAGCTGTCGGCTCTTCAATAATTCTTTAAAATCGAGCTTGCAACTGTATTTATTATCGGCTCTTATATCAGCTCTTTCAAGCTCGTCAAAGAGCTTTATTAAATGCATTGGCTGTAATTTATCGAGCTTTATATGACCTATACCGTCATTCACTCGGGGGAGTAATGCCCGGTAATGCTCAACTGTTTTCGGCTTCAACTGCTTTTCTGCGTAATCTGTGAACCACCGGGCGGCGAAATCGGCAAATTTAATATTACCGTCAGTATAGATACCATTTTTCACTTGTTCCTCAAACAAATGAGCTTGCCGCTGTAATTCTTTTTCGAGCTTGCGAGGCGTTAAACTGCTGTCGGGGTTCCAAGTCATAGTTTTACGGATTTGTCGGCCGTTCATATCATAACCGGCCGATACTGATATAAGATATGAGTTATTCCGTTTCTGAATTGTTGCCATTATCTGTACCACCTTTTGAAAGCATATTATCAACAATTGTACTGTATTCTAATCTTATTCTTTCATATATTTCACGCTCTGGAACAATTTTTTTTATTGTTTCCGTAAAATTTTCATTTGCTGTAAATAAATGAAAAACCGCTTCTTGATATAGTGAATAACTACTGTCTGAAATATACTGACCATTTGCAGCAGCTTCAATTTTATCTAACGCTTTTGAAATAGCTTCTTTATAAAAATAAATTCCGTTGAATGGTGATAAATCTTCATTTTCCAAAAAAGCGTTTATTACGGAGATAATTCCTGCGGTATAACAAAGGGAAATATTATCAAAACTCAGTTGATATTGAGTATATGGTGAAAAATGGTTGAGATTTTTAACCGCTTTTTCACTTAATCCGGTGTATTCACAGATTTTTCTTATATCGGCGTCAAGTGTACCGACCTCTGTATTCCCTACAAGATAATCAAGTGAAACACCTAAACAATTGGCTATGCTTCTTAATGTTCTATAATCAAAACCTTTGTTCTTATCTTTTATAATGTCGCTGATTGTTCCCTCAGCACAATCACAATAGGCTGCAAGCTCTTTTTGTGTAATATCTTTGTCAATTAAGAGGTCGGATATTTTCTGACCCATTGTTTTATAAATCATTTTTTACCCTCCTTATTCATTAAAATGAATATCTATATATTATATTCACTTTAATATTTTGTTGTGAATATCAATCATTTCACCATTATTTATGATAAAATTCATTACAGTGAATTGCTGTTGTTGCAATTCATAATAATATTAAATCACATATAACCAAAGAAGTCAACAACAATTTTCAAAGAAAAGAGGTTTATTTATGTCAAACGCAAATCAGAAAATCAGAGAAGCGGCAAAGGAAAAAGGCGTTGCATTATGGCGCATTGCTGAAAAGCTCGGAATAAATGACGGTAATTTCAGCAGAAAACTCCGCCGGGAGCTTGAAACTGAAGAGCAGCAGCGCATTTTAAAAATTATTGACGAGCTTGCGGCGGAGGTGTGAAAATGGCAGAAATCCCGAAAATGCGAACGCTGCCGGAAGCAATAAAAGAGCTGAAAAAGATTGACCCGGAAACAGCGTTTACGCTTAGAGCCTTGCGCCGTATGGTGAATAACAATGAAATTCCTGTTACTCACATTGGAACGGCGGTGCTGATAAACTTCAACACTCTGCTTGAATATCTCGGCGGCGGAAACAGCTCCGCCACAAGCTCGGCGGAACGTGGCAAAATACACCGTATAAGCGGCTAAAAAGGGGGTGTACTATGAACAATAACGAACCACGCCAAACGGAAAAAAGAAGTCAAACAGAACTTTACCGGGATATTTTGGCCTGTTTCAAGTATGGCAGAGCAAACGCCGTTCATCTGAAAGAGCTTGAACTATTAACCGGGCTTAATAGCCGCGCGCTGCGCTTGATTATCGAGCGAATACGGCGAGACGGTAACACTATCTGCGCTGATGAAAACGGTTATTATTTACCCGAGACAATTGCCGAGCTTGAAAAATACATACACCGAGCAGAAGCAATGGCCAAAAGCACGTTTTACACTCTCAGAACGGCAAGAAAAGAACTTGAAAAAATGCGTAATGCAGAAAACGAACAAATAAGCATTGGGGAGGCAATGGCAAATAATGAATAAAGGACGTGCAACGTGGTTTAAATGCTTTTTAAGTAGTAAGGCAACAATAGACGCAATTCCCGACGTAAACGTTGGTAGAGGACTAAAAGCAGCGTTTTCATATTTTGACAACAAAGAAGTGCCCGAGCTTGACCAATTATCAAACATTGTGTTTTGTGCTATGCGCTCATATATTGACGAGGCTTTTTCCGACTACGAAAGAAGCGTTAAAGCAGGTGAAAAAGGTGCTCAAAAGCGTTGGGAAAATAGCACCCCTATAGGGAGGCTATAGGGGTGCTTACAGAAACAGAAATAGATACAGAAACAGAAATAGAAACAGAAATAGATACAGAAGAAATAAAAAAGAATATCGGCGCGGAGCAAATCTTGTTTGCTCCGGGCACCCCCACGAATGGGGGTCGGGGGTCGATTTAAGTATAAGCTATAAATATTTATATAAGGAGAAAAGTTTATGAAAATTCAATCAAATGTAAGAAAAACAATTGAGGATATTCTTAATGAGTATCACAGAGCAAACGCCGAGCATGAGGAAAGTTTTGCAAAGGCGAACGAATTATTTAAAGCGCAGCGGGAAAATTATACAGCAGACTATAACGCTTCATTACTTAAAAAGAATTATGAAGCAGCAAACAGCGCATTTTCCACGAAAGCGGATACACTTAACAAACGGATAAACGGAACGCTGTCAGATTTAAGGAAAACAGTTTATGACACTTTAAACAAAACTGACAAATCAACTGATTATTCAATCAGAATAAACAACGCTCTGCAATTTTTGCGAGCTGAGGGCTTGAACTTAACTGATGAAACAGCCGCGCACATTCTCGGTGAATTTATTACCGATATTGAAACAATGAAACAGTTTAGGCGCGTTATTCAACATCAGATAGGCGAAAACGTACCGTTAACAGATACGCAGGGAAAAACACTTTATCCTATGACAATGGGGTATTTGTATTCTTGTGAAGAGTTATTATCTGCTGTTGATGAAATGCAGGAAACAGCGCAAAATATGTTTATGTTTGAAAAAAGACCCGGCCAACCGGATTATGTGAACGGTTTAACGCTTACTGTGCCAATGGATACTTATTCTCAATTGATGTGTGAACACAATATTCTTGAACAGGCGGAACACTTTGACGGCTTATGCAGCGAAATGAGCGTATCAGCTGAATAAAGAGGTGATTTTATGACAGATGAGGCGAAAGAAGCAAAGAAAAAGTATTACCGGGAATATATGAAAAAATACCGGAGAACTCACCGCGAACAGATTAACCAATACCAAAGAGATTGGAAACGTAAGAACCAAACACGGGCAAAAGAATACCGTGAACGGTATTGGGAAAAGAAAGCAGCTGAAAACTCTGATTGATTAAATAAAAAAGCGCGCCGCCAAAGACGAACGCACCTATACCGCATAAGTATTTTATAAAAGGGTGATTGTTTTGTCAACAGATGAATTATCAAACGAAAAGGCGGCGGAGCTTATCAAAGACGGGAACAGGGAATATATACCGTATTTGTGGGAACGTGTAAACAAATTGCTTTATACCTTGGCGTATAAGTATTACACAAAATATTATAACCGCTTTATCTGTTGCGGCGTAACTGATGAAGATTTAAAGCAGGAATGTTTTATTATTATGCTGAATATGGTTTATGCCTATGACCCGGAAAAAGAATACAAATTCACAACATACGCAGATTTTCAATTTAAACGCTGTTTGCGCTCTCTTTTGCGAATAGGGGAAAATATCGCCGAAGAGCCTTTAAACGCTTGTACGTCATTTTCCGAGCCGATAACGGGCGCAGAAGATGAAGCCTTGACAATAGGGGATAACTTGAAAGATGAGGCCGCCGAGCTTGCTTATTCAAATAGTGAAAATGTCATTTTTCGGGAACAGCTGCACGGCGTTCTTGAAAATATAATGAATAAGGTTCTGACAAAAGAGCAGATACAGGCTTTAACAGAACGGTATTACAATAACCGTTCACTTTTGGAAGTATGCGAAATAATCGGCTGTTCAATGTATCAAGCCCGAACATTTGAAAAAATGGGCTTGCTCAGATTATGGAATTATAACAACACAACTAAAAGTTTAGAACCTTTCAAAGACGAAATCATATCACGGCGAGCATATCGAGCAAACGGCGTTCAGAGCTTCAAAAATAATCAAGCAAGTTCCGTTGAGCTGATAAGTGAAAAACTGTTTCAATTGTTCGGTGAATAGTTACTGATTTATTGCTTTTTGAATGGTAAGATTTATTACTTTTTGAATGGTAAGATTTATTACCTTATGAGAATTATATGGTAATATTTTCAGTAATAAAAAACGGCTATATATCAACGTTTTACCGCGTAATATATAGCCGTTTTGTTTGTTTCGTATAATGCTATTCGTGTTGTTTCGTATAATGCATTCGTGTTGGAATTGTAAAAAGCGTTTTTTTTACTTTTTGAGCCCGTTCGAGTTAAACCGTATAATGGGTTTTTTACCGTTCTTTATGTGATGATGAATAAACGTTTTCAAGCTCGTTTGATAAGTTGTCAAACTCCGTTTCAGAGCGTGAATATATTTTATCAATTGCAATAATGAAGTTTCTGAAAGGCTCGTCATTGATATATAACTGTAACTGTCTTTCAGCTGTTTCATCATCTACCGGTTCAGAAATAGTTTTGACGAAAACAGTATCAAGCGGAACGTTCGCCGCCGTTATTCTTTTTTTTATGGTTTCAGCTGTCATTTTTGTTACTCCCTTATTATTATATTCGTTAAGCTGCCGGGTTTGTTCACTTGCTCCGGCTCTTAACTATATATCATTGTAATACTTGCGCAAGTATATATCAATATGCAAAATACACAAACTTACACAAGTATATTTATTAAAATTTATACTTGTGTAAGTATAGACAAAAGTGCTATAATAACTACAATAGGGAAAGAGTATTTTTTATTTTACTGCTACAATGAAAGGGGCTGAGATTATGGCAGGAAAAGCAAGCACAAAAGCAAAGAATAAATATAACGCTGAAAACTATGAGCGTGTTTCTTTGGTAGTGCCGAAAGGGAATAAAGATATTATCAAAAGCCACGCCGAAAAGCGCGGCGAAAGTCTGAACGGCTTTATCAATCGCGCCATAGATGAAACAATAAAGCGCGAGAAAGAATAAAAAATAATATGCTTATAATACTGCCTGTGAGCCGTTTTGAGCGTATTTTAATATTGATATATTTCTTTATTGCTTTTTGCGTTAAAAGGCTGTACGGGATTATCTCGCATTGTATAGGCTTGACAAACACATACGATAGTTTTATAATAAAAACTGTCGATTGGGCGGCCAAAAGACAAAAACCGGGTGAAAACCGTTCTGTTTGAGAGAGCAGGGCGGTTTTTATTTTTTGTTGTTTATTTGTTGTTTATTATGGTGAAATGTTGTTTGCTCCTGTGAAAGCTCGTGAAACATACGCTGTCAGAAAATGGCTATATTTCAACGTTTTTTACTCTTCGTGAAATCTCGGGAAAGATGATAATACCAACTACGAACCAAAAGGTCAGGGGTTCGAATCCCTTGCAGCGCGCCACGCCGAAAGCCTTATTTATCAAGGTTTTCGGCATTTTTTTATGCCTTTTTTGCCCTCGTTTTTGAGGGCTTTTTTTATTGAAAAACACCATATTTTTCTAAAAATCAGCAAAATTTAGAAAAATTTTAGAAAAAATATTTCCTCAAAAACACTGCCTTTTGGCTCTGAAAAGTTCATCTAATATATTTTAGGTGTAAACTTATTTGAAAGGAGCCAACACAATATGGCATCAGAATTACGAGAATTATTCAAAAAACAGACGGGACATGATTTCGGAACACCTGCAGAACCGGAAAAAATGAAACCTATAACATACACCACAGCACAGATTGCGGAGATGTTACAGGTGTCTGAAGCTACAGTTCGCAAAATCATCAAAACCGAAAATATTCCCACTATTCCCTGCACCAAGAACATCATTGTGATGAAATCTACTTTCGACAAATGGTGTGAGACAAAAGGATACAGCACTAATTAAGCGCAAAGCCGTCAGTTGTAAAACTGACGGCTTTACTGTATGTGATTTTTTATTGTGATACTTAAGAATAGACTTATCTTACATATTATCTGTAGAACTTTTAATGTTCAATAAATATAAAGGAGATTATATTATGCATGAAAATCTAAAAACAAATGTAAGGGAAAAACAATCTGCCACCGACAGAATATGTGAAATTTTTGATGAAATAGGTTGGTTATATGAACGCGAGGGAAACAGGGTTCAAGTTACTTTTAAAACGGGTGTTGATTCCAGAGCGGATTTAATAATATGCGTTGCTGACATTTTATCTGATAAAATTTACATTTCGTCCTCTGCTGGAGTAAAGGCAAAGAATGAAGTTGAGATGCTAAAACTTCTAAACTTTATCAATACCAATAAAATATACTTCGGTAGATTTGTTTTAACTTCAGAATCTTCAATTTGGTATGATAACACCGTTGATATCAATCCGAGCAAAATTACGAAAGAACAATGCTATCGTGCATTTAGCATAGCGGATAACTGCTGCGAGCATTTTTGTAATTGTATTGCTGATGTCGCGTTTGGAACTAAAACGGCATATGAAGCCATCGAAAGTATTCGATAATATCTGATTGAAAGAAACGTCCTTCTGATGATTCAGTTTTTGCTGAATATTTGAGGGGCGTTTCTTTACTTTAGAGTTTTCTGCCATACTATATATGTATAAGATGATAATATGAAATTAAATTAGGCGACGGGTTTTGAATTTACCGATTACACAATAGTGTATTGCCTTCGGTCACAGTAGGTGACCTTGCGACATAGCCGAGGCATTTCCTCCCCTCGGCTATATACTGATTTGGTGAGCCTCAACATCAAAATCATTGATTGATTCGGCGGAAGAAAGCCTCATACGGTTACGCATACAAAATGTATGAGTAAACGGATGAGTGGGTGATTTTGAGGTAAAACCGCAACCATAAGCGGTGCTACTCCTTGTAGGGAACAAATGTGGGTATGATTTTCCTTAACCATATAAATCGTATCGGAGATGAAAAAATGAGTCACAAAAACAAAAAATCTCTTATTCGTCAGGTTCAAGAGGTATTGGAAAGCAAGTTGAAAATCGGCTGCAGCAAACATACTGATAAGATTGCAGGCATAAGCAACAAATATATTTATAGCTACAGCACCCTTAAAACTTATATGAAAGAGTGTTCGTATTTTGTGAATTATTGTAAGCAACACTATCATTGCAAAACATTAGAGCAATGCTATCCATATATATCGGAATGGATTGACAGCCGCAGACATCTATCTGCATATACTTTGAAATTAGATTTATCGGCAATTGCAAAATTATATGGCGTTTCGATGACTGAACTAAAAATAAAAACACCGTCGCGCACGATGGATAAAATCACTCGCTCTCGCGGAATCAAGGTGCGAGACAAACATTTTTCAGAATCTAATCATTCCGACATTGTGTATTTCTGCCAATGTACAGGATTGCGTCGAGCAGAATTAGCAGCCCTGCGCGGCACAATGCTTACAACTGACGAGCGCGGTAGACTTTGTTTAGATATAACTGTGGGTAGTAAGGGCGGCCGCCCTCGTTTGGTTCCGATAATCGGTGATGTTGAGCGTATAAAGAGTATTATGACTGCCGCCGGCGATAATAAAGTTTTTCCGAAAATTCCGAATGGCATGGACGTTCATAGCTATCGTGGACAGTATGCAACAGCCATTTATAATATATACGCACGACCAATAGATTCAATTCCTTTTGATAAAACTAATAAAGGAACAGGACATAAATATCAGAGTGATGTTTATGTTTGTAGAAACTATAATAAGGGCAAAAGACTTGATAAAAAAGCAATGCTTGAGGCTTCAAAAGCTTTAGGACATAATAGGATTTGTGTAGTAGGTGAACATTATATTTATTGAAATTATTATTTTTGCTTGTATGCAGGCGTAATAAATAAACAGATAAAAAATAAAAAGGTTAAATAAACAATACTACAGATTATGCTGTTTTGGGTATTCTTTTGTATTTGTTCTGTTATCCGGATTGTCGGTTCAGATGCCAATCCGTTCTTTTTTCTTGAACCCGTAGGCTCCGACCAGAATAACCATTTATAAGGTTTTCTGGTTGGAACCCAGTTTATTAAAAGCATTAAACGCCTTTATAAGAAGAATAGAGCGATTTCATGCAAAAATACCGTCAATCCCTTGAGTATCAACGGTTGCAGCCATTATAAAAGGTGTATGATCCTACACTTTTCTGTGTAGTTCCATACACCTTTTATTATTGTTCCGTGAGTCATTTTACACTTTTTTCAGCCCATATTTTTGAAACAACATATTTATAGTGAGGAATAAAACTCAATATTTAAATGAAAGAATGTGTAACAATGAAAAAAATCTATAATCCGGCAACTCAAACATTATCTACTGAAACCGACAAGATGATTATCGATGAAAACGGCGAAGTCAAAAAAATAGTAGAAACAAAAGAAATGACTTATGGTGCAAATTTCTTCAAGGTGTACAAATTAGAGCTTTTAAAAGTTTTATCCGGCTTCAACAGTCCTAAACTCGATGTAATGATTTATATCTGCGATAATATGCAGGAATCCAACAATACATTTTTAGGCACGGTTGACAGCATTGTAGAAAATACCTGTATTAGCAAAAAGACGGTGATAGAGGCTTTAAAAATTTTAATCGAAGGAAATTTTATCCGTCGTGTCCGCAACGGTGTTTATGTAATCAATCCTGATATCATGTTCAAGGGCGATGCGGCAAAACAGCATTATATAAGAGACCTTTACTATGATGGTAATTGTGAAACCGGGACAAAGCGTAAGGGGAAAACGAGACTAATAAGTGATTCCATATTTAAAAGGGAAGTCGCCAAGGCTGAACGTAAATTTTTTAAAGAAAACAGTAATTCTGAAGATGATAATTCCGATGATTTACCATTTTAAGCGAGGTGATACATATGCGTGTTGGAAGAGATATAATCAAATGTGCCCGCCGAGCAAATTTAAGGGCATTCCTTGTAGATAATTATCCTGAAACGATTAAGAACATCGGCATCAACAGAGCACAAAGCAGAGCTCATGACAGCCTCATTATAACAGATGATTTTGGATGGTATCGTCACAGTACTGAAGAACACGGTAATGCCGTGGATTATCTCGAACAATATTTGGGCTATGATTTTGTCAGTGCCGTCAGAGCATTATTACCATATGCTCCTGATTATGAGGATATTATGTGTGATAAAGTTTTCGTGCCTGAAAAACACATAACCGCAGAGAAAGAAACAAGTAGAGAACCAAAGGATTTTAAACTTCCTGAAAAGTGCACAGGTTCATATGCGAGAGTATACGCGTATCTCTCCGAAACAAGGAAGATTCCGACATACATAATCGACGATATGATTGAAGATAAAATTCTTTATCAGGACAAACGCGGAAACTGCGTGTTTAATTCGTGCGTTTGTAATTTTGCCGAATTACGCGGGACATCTACATATGGGGATAAGCCATTCAAGCAAATTTCAGCAGGCTCCGAATCGGACGGATACTGGAAATATCCTACACGAAAGAAGAAAAATGCGTATATATGTGAAAGCGCGATAGATGCAATTTCACTTCGAGCAGTACTCGGTGAATCTTCTGCAGCTTATGTTTCAATGGGCGGATTAAAGGCTTCTGCGCTTGAAAGAATCACCGGTGAGTATGACACTTGCGTAATTGCTGTGGATAATGATGAAGCCGGCAACGAATTCTATTCAAAACACTGTGCCGATATGGAGCGAATAGTTCCTGTAAACAAAGACTGGAATGAAGATTTAAAAGCAAACCAGCCTGTCCGATAAACGGGCAGACTGGTTAATTTATAATATATTCGGTAATAGTTTATGAAAGGCATTAAATGGCCTTATAGTATTTCCCGGATTTATTTTCAGCAGCTTTAGCAATTTTTAGTTCTACAGGATTTTCTAATAGAAAACGCTGAAGATTTTTATCATTCATTGGGTAGTTTGCCTTTAAAAGGACAGAATTTGTTTCTAAAGATTTACCGCTGAATAATGTCATTAAAACATAGTTTTCATTTTTTGCATACATCGTATATACTATGATATTCTTATATTCAAAAACTGAATTAGTTTCAAAAATTTGAACACATAACTGATGATTCAGAGCAGAATCCACATAATGAATAAGCCAATCCTCAATAAATTCATAGAAGAATTATTATCAAAGTGAGATAATCAACTGGCAGTAGATACTTGAGTATTGAAAATATGAAAATCTATAGTATAATAGATTTATCTGATGATTCTAATTAGCTTTTTGAAAGAAGTTGAGATATTATGGATTTTTTAAAGGAATTGGAAGACAGGATTGACAAGTGTAATAATCGGCAACAGTGTCACAAGTATCGGCGCTGATGCTTTTAGAGGATGTAAGGGTCTTACAAATGTAACAATTCCGGACAGCGTTACAAGTATTGGCGATTTCGCATTTAGGGATAGTGGCTTAAAAAGTATAAACATTGGCAGCGGAGTGAAATACATTGGCGAAAGTGCTTTTTGGATATATGGTGATGAGTTTACAAAAGTAAATATAAAAGATATTGCTGCGTGGTGTCAAATTGATTTTTATAGTGAGATGCAAAGCAATCCATTAATATTTTTACATAATTTATATTTGAATGATGAATTGATTACTGAATTGGTAATTCCAAACAGCGTAACGAATATAGGTGGTTATGCGTTTTCCGGATGTACAAGCTTAACAAGTGTAACGATACCCGGAAGCGTCTCAAGTATAGGGATAGGAGCGTTTAGTGATTGCACTGGATTAACATACGCAACAATCGATTACGGTTTAAAAACAATAGATGATTATGCATTTTTTGGCTGTACCAGTTTAATAAATGCTACAATTCCAAATAGTGTTTCAAGAATAGGACAATTCGCATTTGGGGATGTTTTAAACATAACATATCAAGGAGGAGTTTCCGGTTCACCGTGGGGTGCGAAATTACAAAATGGATATGTTGAAGATGGAATAGTATATAACAATAGTAATAAAACGGCTGTTTTGGCCTGTTCAACTGCTATTACAGGCAGTATTGTAATTCCGGACAGCGTCACAAGCATAGGCAATGATGCGTTTTACAACTGTAGCGGACTTACAAGCATCACAATTCCTAACAGTGTAACAAGTATTGGCGTTGGCGCGTTTTTCTGTGTAAATAATATAAATTATAATGGAACGGCAAGCGGTTCTCCATGGGGTGCAAAAGTACTAAATGGATATGTTGAAGATGGAATAGTATATAACAATAGTAATAAAACGACTGTTTTGGCCTGTTCAACTGCTATTACAGGCAGTATTGTAATTCCGGACAGCGTCACAAGCATAGGCAATTATGCGTTTGAAAACTGCACCAGACTTACAAGCATAACAATTCCCGACAGCGTCACAAGCATAGGCAATGATGCGTTTTACAACTGCACCGGACTTGCAAGCGTAACAATCGGCAACAGTGTCACAAGCATAGGCTCAGATGCGTTTTACAACTGCACCGGACTTACAAGCATAACAATTCCCGACAGCGTCACAAGCATAGGCAATTATGCGTTTAAAAACTGCTACGGATTAACAAGTGTAAATATTTCAGATATATCTAAATGGTGTAAAATATCTTTTTCTGGTGATTACTCTAATCCGTTAAGTTATGCTGATAATTTTTATATTAATGGAGAACTTGTAACGGATTTAGTTGTTCCCGACAGTGTCACAAGCATAGGCTCAGATGCGTTTTACAACTGCACCGGACTTACAAGCATAACAATTCCCGACAGCGTTACAAGCATAGGCGATTATGCGTTTTACAGCTGCACAGGATTGACAAGTGTAATAATCGGCAACAGTGTCACAAGTATCGGCGCTGATGCTTTTAGAGGATGTAAGGGTCTTACAAATGTAACAATTCCGGACAGCGTTACAAGTATTGGCAATTATGCGTTTTACAACTGCACCAGACTTACAAGCGTAACAATAGGAAACAGTGTCAAAAGCATTGGCAATTATGCGTTTTACAACTGCAGCGGACTTACAAGCGTAACAATCCCGGACAGCGTAACAAGCATCGGCGATTCTGCTTTTTACAATTGTACAGGACTCAAGGAAATAACAATGCCGTGTTCTGCTAAAACATATAATAGTTCCGATACTTTTTATAATTGCACAAATATAGAAAAGGTAACATTAACTGCAGGAACCGGTGCAATGCAGAATATCTCATCTTCTTCAGGCAGCAGTACAACATATTATCAATATACTCCATGGTATATCAGTAGAGCAAATTTTAAAGAATTGATAATAGAAGATGGGGTAAAGAGCATAAGCAGTTGTGCATTTTCTGGATGTACCGGACTTACAAGCGTAACAATTCCAAATAGCGTAACGAGTATAGGTAGTTATGCGTTTTCCGGATGTACAGGCTTAACAAGCGTAAATATTTCAGATATATCTAAATGGTGTAAAATATCTTTTTCATCTTCTGACAGCAATCCACTATATTATGCACAAAAACTTTATATGAATGATGAACTTGTAACAAATTTAGTTATTCCAGATAGTGTAAAGAGCATAAGTAGTTTTGCATTTTCCGGATGTACAGGCTTAACAAGCGTAGTAATACCCAATAGTGTTACAAGTATTAGGGATTGTGCATTTGAAAAATGTAGTAGTCTTACAAGCGTATCAATCCCCACTAGTGTTATAAGTGTTGGTAGTTCTGCTTTTTCCGGATGTACAGGCTTAACAAAAGTAAATATAAACGATATAGCTGCTTGGTGTAAAATATCTTTTTCATCTTCTGACAGCAATCCACTATATTATGCACAAAAACTTTATATGAATGATGAACTTGTAACAGCTTTAGTTATTCCCGATAGTGTCACAAGCATTGGCAGTTATGCGTTTTATAATTGTACAGGGCTAAAAGAAATAACAATGCCGTGTTCTGCCCAAATAAGTAGTTCTGCCACATTTTATAACTGCTACGGTATAGAAAAAGTAACATTAACCGCAGGAACAGGTACAATGCAGAATTATACCGCAACAAATTATAAAAACACACCTTGGTATATCAGTAGAACAAAATTTAAAGAACTTGTGATTGAATATGGCGTTAAAAATATTGGCAGCTATGCATTTTATAATATGAATCTGACAGATATTTATTATACAGGAACAAACACGCAATGGAATCGTGTATCAAAAGGAAGCAGTAGTATTCCGAGCAGTGTAACTATTCATTGTAATTATATCGTTTCTGGAAGTGTAACAGGAATAAGAGTTGGAAATCAGCCAAGCAAAAAAGTTTATCATAAGGACTCTGAATTCAATCCAAACGGCATGACCGTTTATGCTGTCGGTATAAAAATTGATACACCCATAACTGATTACAATGTTTCGTATGATTTTAGTGAAGTCGGCGAAACTAGCGTAACTGTTTCATTTGTTTTTGAAGGAACAGAATATACAGCACAGGTACCTGTAACTGTTTCTGAACACTTATATAAACATGTTGTTGTTCCTTCAACATGTACAGAAGAAGGAACAGAATATGATTTATGTACCGAATGTGGTGAAGTCGCAAATGAATCCATCATTCCGAAATTACCTCACAGTTATGTTTCTGTTGTTACTGTACCTACCTGCACAGAACAGGGATATACAACATATACATGCTCATGCGGTGAGAGCTATATTGATTCATATGTAAATGCTCTCAACCACGACTTCGGTGAATGGGTTGTTACAATTCCTGCAACATGTACGAAGAACGGCATCGAAACAAGATATTGCTCACGCTGTGATGTGACTGAAACAAGAGAAACAGATTTGGCCCCACATAGTTATTCACATATTGTTGAATCATCGACCTGTACTAAAGAGGGTCAGGAGTATGATTTATGCACAGAGTGTGGAGAAATTATAAATGTATCTGTTATTGAAAAACTGCCGCATAATCTTACTCATGCAGTTATCCCTGCGAGTTGTTCCGGAGCAGGTTCTGAATTTGATATTTGCATTGATTGCGGAGCACAGGTAAATGTCAGTGTTATTCCCGCTCTTGAGCACAGGCTTACTCATATTCATACAGACGCCACCTGCACGGAAATCGGTGAAGATTATGATATCTGTGAAGTATGCGGTCAGATGTTTAATATTGTTGAAACGCAGAAGCTCAGCCATAATCTGACACATTCTATTGTTGAAGCAACCTGTACTGAAGACGGCAGTGAATATGATGTATGTTCTGAATGCGGACAGAAATTCAATGAGGTGATAACTCCGGCAACGGGTCACGATACTACTCATGTATCTGTAACAAAAACATGCACAGTTGACGGTGAGGAATATGACCTCTGCTCAAAATGCGGAGAGAAGCTGAATCACACTGTTGATAAAGCAAAAGGACATAATTATACGCATCTGACAATTCCTTCATCATGTACAGCGAACGGTATGGAATTTGATTACTGCATAGTATGCCAGACACAGGATAATGTAACAATTGTTCCTGCGGCTCATACATGGGGTGAGTGGAATATTACAACATACCCAACCACAATTTCTGACGGAACAAGTGAGAGAATCTGCGGAAAGTGCGGAACAAAAGAAACAAAGACTCTGGCAAAAACAATAAGTAACTGCGTAATTGAAGATGGTACGATTTACGGCTTAAGCGCAGGAATGACTGTTGACAGCTTTACGGCAAATAACCTTGTCGAAAATGGTGTAACAGTTACGACAACACCGTCTGACGGCAACAGCATGGGCACAGGTTCAAAGGTTGTATTGACATATCCAGATGGGCAGACAGTTGAATATGAAATAGTTGTTTTTGGTGATACAAACGGTGACGCTTGGTATGACGGAACAGATTCTATAATAGTTAATTGTCTTGCAAACGGACTTCTTTCAAGAGAACAGGTTGGCGAAGCGGTATATATGGCGGCTGACTGTAATCACGATGATGTTATAGATGAAGCTGACGTTGCTCTTCTCGAGCAGGCAGGAATTATCCTCGCAGGCGTTGACCAATCAAAGAGTGAAGCAGAGCTGATGACAGATTCAGCATACGTTGAGTATCTCAGCCTTATTGACCAGAGTCCTGCAGAAGAAGTAATCAGCGAAAACATTACAACTTCAGATGAGCAGACAGCTGATAAAGATAATTCAACTGATAGTACAACAACAGAAACTCCATCAGCTGAAAAAACAACAGATTCAACTGCTGATAAAATAGTGAATCAGAGCCTTATTCAGAAGATTTTTACATTTATTATAAAATTTATTTCAATCATTAAATCAATATTTGTTGTTCTTTAATAGTGATGAACGCCTCCGTGGTAAATGCTACGGAGGCGTTTTTTATGTCTTTAGTTGCAACTTGAGCACTCTTTTAGTTTCGTCTTGATTTAGTATGCCGTTATTGTCAAAATTAAACAAACAAATATATTTCATATTATCTGTGAGACTTATGTCAAAAAGATTTTAAAAAGAAAGGTTATATTCTATGGATAAAAAAGAACAGTATTTCGCTTACTATAACGGTATTCTTTATCGATTGAATTGTAAGACCTCAAAACCAATCAAGCCCGGTGTGGTCGTCTGCGCAATCGGAATCAAGCTATGGGATAGCGCTAAAAAAGCTATTTTGCTCGAAAAAAGTGAATGCGGTGTTAAATGTTACAATCAGCCGCCGGTCGACACTTTTTCGTGTGTTGATGAAGTATCATACAAGTTGTCGGAGCTTGAACGGGACAGGGTTATTCAGGTAGTTACAGAAATCGGAATGGAGCAAATTCAACAGCTTCCCGTTATATGGGTAATAGAACTATATGATGGTGGTTGTATGGTAATGCCAGAGGCGAAAACGCAAAGATTCTTGCTTTGAAATTTTACCGCTGTGTCACAACGGCATGGCGGCTTTTTCATACAATCTATAAAAAACACATCACAAAAACTCGCAACTTTCTCAAATAACATATTTACAGTGAGGCACTTTGAAAAAAAGAGTAACGAAAAACTTACTTTTACAAGTGTCAATAATTAAAAAGGATATGTTATTTTTTATGAAAGAAAGACACGCATTTTACTCAAACGGTAAAAAATACTACAAGCAAATGGTAAAGGGCAAACTAATAACAGCAAATGACGCAGACGAACTGGAAAGAAAAGTTGATGAATACAAAAAGTTATTAAAGACCGGAAAGCAAGACTATTCAGAAACTACTTTGGGAGATTACATTTTTGACTGGTATGATAAGAAGTCAAAAACTGTGCAAGAGTGTACTGCAATACCATATAAATATGGTGCAGTTGAAATTATTAAGAGAATCGGAAAAACAAAATTACTTGATTGTACTCCGGCACTTTTAGAAAGCTGTGTTCAAAGCTTTGCCGATGAAAAACTAAAAACAACCGGTCATTATCCTTCACAAGATTATATTGATAATATGATTTCCGTTCTTCGTATGGTTTTTAAACAAGCCAAAAAGGAAATGATTTTCCCATATAATTACGCTGAAGACATTTCTGTAAAAACAAAAACAGAACGCAAAGGCACCGGACACAGAGCCTTAACTGAGGAAGAAATAAACCGTATTATCAATTTTAATAACCGTATGCGACCATATGCTCTTTTTATGCTTTTATGTGGATTAATGCCCGAGGAGACTGTACCGCTTCTGTGGAGTGATATAACATATGATAAAGAAAAAGAAGCGTACTATGTTACTATCAGCAAAACAGCGGTGTTAAGCTCATCAAAATGTACAGTTGTTCGTGATGGCAAAACGAAAACAGAGTTCAGAAAAAGAACGGTTGCGATTCCGTATCCGCTTGATGAGTGGGTCGCAAAAGAAATGAAGGCCCACAAAAAATCAGATTTGATTTTTACAGACAGAACCGGAGGTCTGTTATCAGCCTCCGCCTTAGCGAGCAGATGGAGAATTTATCTTGAAGATATCGATATTTACTATAATCACAAGAAAAATCGGTTTGACCCTACAAGAAATGACGAGGACAGGAAGTTAACTATCGACAAATTTACACAGTATGATTTGCGCCATACATACGCTACAATGCTTGCATCAATTAACACTCCTGTTAGAAAGACAACAGCTCTCATGGGACACGCTGAATCATCAACTACCGATAAGTATTATGTTGATTTCAGGAAAATAGATACTACTGATGATGTTAAACGTCTTGGTGAAAAAATGCGTGAAATAAGCTCAAAAAGCACCAAAAACGCTTAATTTTAGAAAAAATTTAGAAAAATCTGTTGCTTATTTCTTGTAAAAGTGTAATAATATCAAGGTATTCAGGCTACCCGGCGCAGAAAGCCTACGAACCAAAAGGTCAGGGGTTCGAATCCCTTGCAGCGCGCCACGCCGAAAGTCTTAATTAAAAGGCTTTCGGCTTTTTTGTCCTGAAAAACAATCGCAAAAGGCCATAAAATTCTGAAAGAAATTTATAAGATGTTTTCTGTTGTTAAAAGAGGCGTATCTGTGTGAATCAGGTAAATAAAAGGCAGTTTTATTCTATATTGTTTCCGACTGTTACTGAATGTATATTTAATCAGCTTTCTTCTATAATTGACAATATTATGGTGCCTTAATGCCGACCGGTTTGTCAGAATGACGGCAATGCTGTTCTTCTATTTCAGCGGACATTGGAAAAAATATACGAACTGATTATTCAATGCAGACAAAGGGACTGTAAAAAGTCCCTTTTTTATAAAAAAGTATATATAATTCTGTGAAATTATTATAATCAGGCTTTGGAAAACATGAAGCAACATAATTAAATTTTGTTTGTATTGACAAATAATTATTAAAATGCTTTAATATTAGGGAATATATGATAATCGGGGATTTTTAATATGAGCAAATCAAATTTCAGAAATTATCTTAAAATTTGTCGTATAAATCACTGGATAAAGCAGCTGTTTGTACTGCCCGGTGTTATTTTCGCCTTTTTTATGATTAAAGATATTGAAGATATCAGGGATTTTGTTATAAGATTTATTCTTATGATGATTTCAACCTGCTGTATTGCATCTGCCAACTATGTTATTAACGAATGGCTTGATGCGGATTTTGATAAATATCACCCCACTAAAAAAGACAGGCCTGTTGTAGCGGAAGGGTTGAAAACAGGTTATATTCTGCTTGAGTATTTTATTTTTGCCGCTGTAGGATTTGTTACAGGCTGGTTTTCCGGTAAATATGTTTTCGGTATGGAAATCTGGCTGTTTGTTATGGGTATTCTTTATAATGTAAGACCGTTTCGACTTAAAGAGATTGCTTTTGTTGATGTTCTTTCCGAGTCAATCAATAATGCTATAAGATTGCTTATCGGCTGGTTTGCCGTTACTGATAAATTTATTCCCCCTGTAAGTATTATTTTCGGATACTGGATGGGCGGAGCTTTCCTTATGGCTATAAAACGGTATGCTGAATACAGAATGATCGGCGACAAAAATCAGGCTTCGCTTTACAGAAAGTCATTCAAATACTACACGGAAAATTCTTTGCTTTCATCTGCGATTTTTTATGCGCTTCTCTCGGTTTTTTTCTGCGGAATATTTATGGTAAAATACAGAATAGAGTTACTTATTGCAATTCCGTTCCTCTGCGGTCTTTTTATAGTATATTTCAACCTCAGCTATAAAACTGATTCGTCTGTTCAGAAGCCTGAAAAGCTTTATAAAGAAAAGGGCCTTATGATTTATATGCTGGCATTTATCGTAATAGTTGTTGTACTCATGTTTATTGAAATTCCTGTGCTCAAAGAGCTTTTTCAGTCGGATATCCTTATTTCAATTAAATAACGGGGGAGCATTATGCTATTAAACGAGAGGTTAAAAAGAAAAGATAACATAACACTTTTAACTGCTGTGGGATTTTGCTTTGTTGCAACATGGGCGATTTTTTTCTATCTCAGTGCGATTAAAGACGGAAAATGGTTTGATTGCCGTGATTTGAAAGGGCACCGTGCTATTGTAGGATATGCTCTCAGCGGCAAAGACCCGTATCTTTATATAGGCAAAGATGCGGTTAGTGATTTTATAGGTAAAATTCCGCCGAAATTTTCAACAGTTCCCTGGGCACTTGTTTTCGGAGCAGTTTTTTACCCCGGTTATTTACCGTTGACTGCTTCCAAGATTTATCTGATATTATTTCAGACTGTTTTTTTGGCGTTGGGGATTTACCTTATAAACAAAAAATGCAATGATAAAAAGAATATTTTTATTATTGCTTTCTGTGCGGTTTCTCATTTCAGTTTTATGTATTCAATGTATTTCGGTAACTGCGGCGGCGCAGTTTCGCTGATGATTATTTGCGCTCTTCTTCTTGTTGATGATAGACCTGTAATTGCGGGAATAATAATGGGATTTGCACTTATGAAGCCCCAGATTTCCGCTATATTCTGCATAGTATGGCTTTTGGATAAAAAAATAAAGCCGCTTGTTTCAGCTGGCGTTGTATGTGTTGCCGGCTGGGCAGTTTCGTCGGCAGTGACGGGAGTGAATCCTCTCACTCTTCTTAAAGAAATGAGTGAAGCGTCAACTTCATCTGATGAGCAGTATCTCGGAATTTTATCATCGTTAAAGTTCTTGGGTGTTGATTCTATGGTTGTGTTGGGGCTGAATGTTGCGGCAGGTGTTTTGTTTACGGTTATTTTCACCTTGAAGCTTAAAAAAAGCGGAGCGGCGGATAAAAATATTTTCTTGAAATACACTCCGGCGGCAGTTGCATCATGTTTCTGGATTTATAAAAACGGAACGGATTTTCTTATTCTTTTAATTGCCGTGATTGCATTGACGGAAATTCTTGAATACTGCAATAAAGCGGAGTTCAGATTATATTTGCTGTTTATAATGTTCCTTGAAATCAGCCGTGGCGCAGTAAGCACAGCATCATCATTTATGTTTTCCGATGTGTTTTTAAGAGATGTTCTCAAAAGTGCAGAGGGATTGGCTTTGATGATTGTTTGCATAATTATCTGTTCAACTTCAATAGAAATATATAAAAGAAATAAGCTTATATAATCCTGTATATTTTTAGAAAAAGTATTTATTATTATAAAAAAACAACACGCCCAATCAGAGGGCGTGTTGTTTTGCTCTGTATTATTTTATTGGTTTATCGAGTAAGCTCCCGTTCAATTACTCTGTAAAGCTCCTGAAATACAACATAAAGTCTGAGACTTTTGATATCTCTCCAGAGCTTGTCAAAGAAAATCTGTGATTTTGAACGATTATCCTCAATTATAAAGCGTGACATATTTCCGTCATCGCAGGTGAAGGGCTGCGAGAAGCATATTCCGCCTTCGCCCAAGAGCTGGAAACGGACATAACAGGTAATATCGTCACTGTGTTCTCTAAGCTTGATTGTAGAAATAATTTCGCCACCGTCAGTTTTTACAGTTGATTCTTTAATAATATTTCCGTTTGCAATCCACTGAACCTTGTCACTGTTTTTGGCGGTAATTGTGATAATGTCATTTTCATCGTCAACAGAAATTCCCGTTACCTGAGGAATAGGGCCTTTGCCTTTAAATCCGTCCGGCATTTCTTTCCTTGCTCTGCGGCCGACAGCAAAAAAGCTGCCCTGTTCCATTGTTTTCTTAACATTTTCAAGGCTGTATTCCGGAAGGATAAAATCCATATATGATGAATCAATATCGCTGAGTTCATGGGCATCACTGTTACCGAATCCCCATACTGTGCGCTCACCACGGGGAATAACATATTGCAGAAGCTCATCCCAAAGGATACGGTCAGATGAAGTAACAGAATCAACGAGGTTAAGAATTTCCATTCCCAGACAAGATTTATATTTGTTAAAAATATCTCCGAAATATCGTACATTTTTAATGTCTCTTGCTATTTCGGGATGTTTGGCAGAACCGAGCCAGTCACCGGGATGATTGATAACGGAAATTCCGCCGGCTTTTTCAACATTTTTAACAGCGTATTCATAGCCGTTTTCAAATCCGATATCGTTTTCACCGAAATCGCAGAAATAGCCGTTTACATGGCTTTTGGTCATAGTAACCATATTAAGCTCAATTCCGGAGGGAACGCATTGAAGTCCTCTTCCTTCTGTTCTGCCGGATTCTTTGCTGAAAGCATAAGTCCCTTCAGTTATGGCTTTGTATTCTTCATCGGTAAGTTTTGTTACCTTATTACCGATTATTCTCTGGTAAAGATAAATCGGGAGAATGGTAGGGTCTTCATTCCAGTATTTACCGATAACGCCGTGGTCGGCAAAGGCAAGAATATCAAAATTATTTTCATAATAGCCTTTTATCATGTCAGCGTAATCGGTGTTTGCGTCACTTAAAGTTGAATGGGTATGAAGGTTTGTTTTATAATGTGCGGAGGGGTCGGAGAGAAGATTTGCAACTGATGCATAAGGATTGCTGATTTTATAATCAACAGTATCACTTGCGGCAAAAGCGGGTACAGCAACAATAACAATTAAAGCAAAAGAAAGTAAAATTGACAGTAATTTTTTTATCATAGTATTTCCTCCTGTAATATTGATACCATATTATATCACCAGTATTAAAATATATCAATATGCTAATTATGAAATTATTTTCTCTTTAACAAGTTTTTTTAATTATCAATTAAAACGGAAATTTTATTTTACAAAAAAGGATGCTTGTAGTAGTATATTGTATATACAGTACATTTCAGGTAAATGTAAGGAGGAAAACTATGTCAAAGATATGTTCAAAATGCAATATGAGGTTATCGGATACGGCAAAATTCTGCCCCATGTGCGGAACGGCAATTAAAGCTGATTATGCATTTAATTACGGACAGCCTGCAGTCAAGCCTTTGAAAAAAGTGAAAAAAGGAAAGAAAAAAACACCGATTAAGGTGATTATTGCAATTATTCTTATTATTGCTGTTCTTGCAGGCGGCGGAGTTGGATATTTCTTTGTTTATCCGAAGTTTTTCAATAAGAGTTATCTTAAAAACAAACTGAAAAAAGCAACTGATAAGCACATTATAGAATTCTTTTATGATGATTTTAACGGGGATAATATCTTCGAATCATTTGCAGTTGTAGGTAAAAATGACGGCGAAAACATTTCACACGCTGAAGTCTGGTTTATCAGCAACAGTGCAGATGAATGCGTAAAAGATGATATCGACGGAAAAATCAACGGTATTCTTGAAGAAGACAGCAAAAAATATATTTCTGTTGAATGTGAAGATAAAGAGAATAACTCAAGCGCATCCTATATTTACGGCGTTGAAAATAAAGATGAATATACTGAGCCGGGCATTTCAGGTAAATATCAGAATGTCCACATGGAAGACGGAAAAATCGTATCAGCAGACGGTACAAATATCAGCATAAATGAAAAATCAGATAGCAAAAGTCTGGTAAAGAGTTTCGGCAATGTAATTCAAATCGGCAACAATATTTATTATTGGAAATATAATGCGAACAGCTTCCGGAACAGCGCAATCAATCAGAATTATACACCTATAGGCGGTGCTGTTAACCATCTTGTTTGCAGAGATATGTCGGGAAAAGAAAAAGTTATTTTGGAGATTGACGGCACAGGCGAAATCGCCGCATCAAAAGAAAGAATATTCTTTAATAAAGTAAACGGAGATTATGCCCTTGATTATGAGCTTTTTTCATGCAAATATGACGGTTCAGATGTTAAATCCCACGGCAAAGGTCAGGTTATCGCATCATCTGAAGACGGAAACTATATTATCGCAAAAAATGATTATGCAATAGTTGTTTACACCGGAACAGGTAACCTGAAAACTAAAATAAACGATGCAAGACTGATAATCATGTCTGAAGACAGAATCTTTTATCAGGAATATATTGAATCATCTGAAGCCAGAAATGGCAAAACTATACTTAATTCTGTTAATTTTGACGGAACAGATAAAAAGAATATTTATACAACAGAAACCGGGTTATACGGTGACGGTATGGTAATCGCAAGTTCTACCTCTGCCATATACAGTCCTTACATTCAAGGGGATTATATTTATTATTCTTACGGAAGTATTGCCGGTACAGGTCAAATGTTCCAGGGCGGCAAAATAGTAAAAGCGAAACTTGACGGAACCGGAGGAAGCACAGTTAAAGAAGTCAGCAATTCATATTTTATTGTTGACAAATCGGGAAATGTCAGCGAAGCTCCCTATGAGTATAAATATCAGTTTACTCCCCACGGGTCTGAATTCTGGAGTATCATTGACGGAATAATAGGATATTATGATTATTCATCGGATTCTGTTAAAAATGTTGTAGAAAAAGATGATTATTATTCAACTACTCAGAGTCAGCTGGATTATTATGAAGAAGACGGGGTCGTTTTGGAAGAAGAATATATTGAAAAAACAGGAGATAAAATCTTTTATAGCATGAAAAAAGGACACCATAACAGCGCAAATGATATGGGCTGGAGATATTCCTACGACAGAGTAAAAAGCTATCTGTTTGAGAAAGATTTAAAAACAGGAAAAACAACTTTGATTTATGAATATTGATAAGTTTGTTTAATAATAAAAAGCAAGAGGCAGTTTTTTGTCTCTTGCTTTTTAAGATGATATCTGATTTGAATTCTGCTCTCTTTTGTCTGAGTAAAGCAATTTCATTCAACACTGCAGCCGTATTTAGTAAGAATATCACAGCCTATCTCATACATGAGAGTGATTGCTGCTTTTTTCACTCTGAATGACGGAATAACCGGGTTGCTTTTGTATTCACCCTTTGAATTTGCAGGGGAAACGATATTATCACATTCGAAGGTGAAAACACCGTTTCTGTCAATAAATCCGCTGTCTTTAAGTCCTCTCATAACGGCATCAATATCGAGATTTCCCATATACGGGCAGAGATGATTATCATTGGTACCGAAATTATCCTGAATATGAACGGCGCACAGACGATTGCCGAGAGTTGTTAAATCTTCATATTGGCCTGTGGGGTTAAGCAGGTTGCCGTGACCTACATCCCAGCATACACCCAGCAAGGGATTATCACACATATCAATAAAAGATGCAAGGTCTTCACCGCTGAAAAATGAACATTCATTTTTGTACGATGGAGTATAGTTTTCGGCAAGTACCCGGACATTGTATTTTTCCATGGCAGGATAAAGAGCTTCATAAAATCCCTTTACCGCTTCACGGTATGCCGCCATGTTGTTAGGAGCCTGAAATTTTTCGTTTCTGCCTGAGTGAACAACTATTCTGTCAATGCCCAGATAGGCGCAGGCTTCAATGGCTCTTATATTACCTTTTATAACGGTTTCGGGGTCATCTGAGAAAAAGTCGTTTCTCGGCGAATGTGCCTGTACAAAATCAAACCCGAGCTTTTCGGCTTCCTTTGCGGCGGCGGCTACTTCTTTAACCCAGTCATTACCCATAAACGGGGAACCCGGATAATTCAATCTGTAAAAAGAATAATCAATATGCTTAAATCCCGTACCCTCAAATGCTCTGATTATTTCGGCGTAATTTTCGCAGTAGGCTTTGAAATCTCCTGTTGTGGTTGCAATACGCATAAAATCACTTCTTTCAGTTTTGTATCAATTGAATATTAACACTCGGCAGGGAAGATGTCAAATAAAAATACCAAATGAGACAATAAAAATCGGAGCCGTAATGTTTATAAGATGAATTAACATTATATCTGCTTGCATTTCTTAATGTATGCTTCTGCTCCGATGTTATTTATGACAGTTTATCCGTTGGTGTTCCGGTTTAATTCAAAGCCTTAATATTCGCACAGTCGACAAATCCTCCTGCGATTCGGCAACATGAAGCTATATTGTAATTCAAATACACTTTTGACAATGGAAATTGTTGATTTTACAAGAAAAATATGATATACTGACTTCACTTATTTATAGGCAGCGGCGACTATGCATAATTATCAAAAGTAATAGTTGTTTTGCGTTTTATTCGTAAAAATTGTTTATTAAGGGAGTGTTGAAATGATTGATAAATTGAAACAGTTATTTTTTTATGAAAAGACTTTTTATATAACGATAATAGGTACACTTGTTTTGCTTCCCGTTAATACCTTTTTTTATTTTTTTATTCAGGAAATAGCCTTATTACCATTTTGCTTGTTTTTCGCCGGATTTGCTTTATCCATAGGTGTTTTAACAGCGTATATCAGAGGAGATTTAATTAACCTCAACGGTCTTGTTGTTGCGTTGATTATGTATTTGTTTTTTCGCTATGGATTATCGGTGGAATATCTGATGTCATACGATTCGGAAACAATTCTTAATTACGGATTAGCAGGTTGTCTGATAATATCAAGCGGCATAATGGCTTTTTGTATTATAATTATAATGGCTATAAATCATTTTTCAATGAATACATCTGTGGGGAATAACCAAACTAAGATAGTAGTTAATCAACTTCTGACAATTGTTTTGTTTTTTGTTATGGCAAGCCTGATTATAGAGTACATAATTGTCGGCGGTTCAATTCAGAACACAGTTATTTACTGCCTTGGCTTCTTTTGCGATATGCTGTTAGTTTGTGCTGTTGCCTGTTGTGAAATGAGGTTAGCTGTTGACAGAACAGACAACAAAATGAACCGTGGAAGTGAAAAAGATGTTAAACTGGCAGTTTGGTATCTGATAGCATTTTTGTTATGCATTTTCGGAATAACAATGCTGTTGTTGACAAAAGATTATTCTGTATTTTTTTATATAGCTTGTATCATGGCGGGCATTTTTTGCCTGACAGGATTGATTTTTCACCTTCACAATTATAATAAAAATAATAAAAAGTGGATAAAAATCGGAACAAAATGTCTTTTTGTTTGCTCCTTAAGTTCACTGTTCCTTGCTGCCTTTTGTTTTCTTCTGATGTTATCACAGTTTCACCAGCCGATAAAGGTTGATGCAGCAGGTGAAATAAGCGATATAAATATGAAAGATGTTATGTCTGCTGAAAATGCTTATGTTTATCAAACTGACGGATTATATATTATTTTTCCGCAATATGAAAAAGTTGAATTTACTTTTGGCTCAAGACCGTCAACATCGGAGGAAGATATTACATTCTGCGGAGGTTGTGCCTTTGCCGATAAATATGAATTGGGCTTTTCTTATTCAAATATTGTAGGTGATTATGTAAAGAACGGCAAATATTATAACGGTGCAAAGTTACCTGACGAAGGATTCGGAGCCTTTGCGTTTTTTAACGGTAAAGGTCATTTCGGCACTTATGAAGAATCAGAAAAGCTTTTAAATGATGCTGCCGAAGCGGGAGGATACGGCTTTCGTCAATATTCAGTTGTTTCGAACCACCAAGCTATTTTTATCGGCGGTGATGAATACCGTATTTATCGAGCTTTAACCGAGATAAACGGTCGTGTTTGTATTGTAGAATGCAGTAAAATGATGTATTTGAGAGATTTTATCAGTTCGGTTCAAAAATTAGGAGTTAAGGATGCCCTGTATATGGAAATGGGAGCCGGATGGAATTATTCATGGTACAGAGATGAAAGCGGAAAATCTGTTAATCTTTTCGGCATATCTTTCCCGTTTTCACACAATTGGGTTGTTTTCAAAAAATAAATAAATCTTAATTAAAATTTATTGTTGACATCTATGCTTTCTTGAATAACTTAATTAACTTCATAAAAACAGTATTTGCATAAAGTTACCCGCTTCAAATCATTTTGAGGCGGGGTTTTTCAATATTAAACAATATCCGAATAAGACAATCGAAAAAATCAAATCGGTAATGTGCAATTCTGCAATCTCTTGCAAATACAATACCGCAGAAGTGTTCTGAAAATGAACTAACTTCTGCGGTGTTTGCTTGTGAAAAATATTCACTTTTTTATTGACAGATTAACAGCTGTTCTGAATAATTATAAACATTATTGATACTACACATCGGTTTTATGGCGGAGAGCAAGGGATAAATCCTTTGCTTTGCAAAGTCTTTCATCCTCGGCGACCGTTGCAATG
>JAZQPL010000036.1:0-71582 GCA_045628495.1 Acutalibacteraceae bacterium | reverse complement strand
ATATAAAGGAGCGATTTTTATGAAAAAATTTGTAAGTTTACTTTTGACGGTGGTTTTGCTTGCCACCATACTGACCGTGTTTACCGTGACCGCAAGTGCAGAGGGCGAACCTGTGGAAGTTGACCTTGATATATACGGGGACGACCTTTCTCTTAACACCCCCGGAAATTATATCATCAGCAGCGATTGTGATATAGGAATATTAGAAATAGATGAAAATATTACTTTGACCATTGCCAAAGATGTAACGGTTGCGGTAAAAAAAATTTTTACTAATTCAGGAACGCTTAATGTGTGCGGCACTCTGGACATCTTCCCCCGATTAGAGGAAAATAATAACAGGGGCACGGTCAATGTGTTTGGATGCAGCGGCGGAACGATTAATGGACCATTGCCGGGCAATGGCACTGTTTCTGAACTCGATCATTACTTTGCAGACGGCAAATGCGTTTTATGCGGCACATACGAATGTGAGGTCAACGGAAATCACGATTGGAACAACAGCGTTTGCTCGGTATGCGGTAATCACTGCGAGCACAAATGGGATGCCGCCACCGGCAAATGTACAATTTGCCAAATTGACTGCACCCACAAGTACGAGAAATGTGATATTTGCGGCAAAGTGCAAGAAGCAGCGGAAATTCCCCCTGCTGACACCAACCCTGCTGCCGGCTCCACACTTTCCGATGGTAATATGACGGTTATTTTGTGTGTGGCTTGCTCGGCAGCTTGCCTTGCAGCCGGCGCAATTGGTATGTATTTTATTATGAAGAAAAAGAAACCCGCACTTGTAAGCGGCGAAAACAAAGACGAAGAAAAATTCATAAATTAAAAATCCGAAACAACCGTATTCATGCGGATGCTTCGGATTTGTTTTTTATAAATATTTTATTATACTTCAAGTTCCGTAATAACAGGTCTGTGGTCTGAAAGAACGATTTCAGGTACACTGTAAGAAAGAACCTTAATATTTTTTGAAGTGAAAATATAATCAATTCTTTTATAAGGATTATCAGCAATAAATGTGCAGTCAGGTATTTCTTTTATTACTGCCGAATCATTCATTCTGCTTTGAATTTCCGCCATCAAGGGATTATCGCTTTCTGAATTAAGATCGCCCATGAAAATGCAGTTTTCATCGGTAATATTTTCTATTACAACATTTACAGCGTTTTCAATTTCATCCGGATTAAGTCCGAAATGGGTAATAAGAATTGTAAACTGAGGGTCAGTATCCGTAATCATTTTAAGAATACATCTTGTTTCATACAGGTTATCGTATTTCTTTTCAACCGGGTCAGGAATCGGAATAACCGAAAATTCCTTTACAGGTAATCTGGTCAGCACTGCATTGCCGAAAGGATTAGGACCGTCAATCTCAGTTGCTTTTGCAAAAAAGTAATTGTACCCTGTAAGTTTTCCTAATATTTCAGCCTGTTCCTCGTACTCGGGAAGCTTTCCCTTACCGTGGACCTCATTAAGACCTATAACATCGGCATCAAGTTTTCTCACAACCTCTGCAAATGCTTCAAAATCAATTTTTTCTTTTAAATAATCTTCACAATGTAAGATATTATATGTAGCTGCTTTAATTTTCATTTTATCTCCTGTATAAAGCGGCTCAGAATGAAAAACAATCTGAGCCGCCGCTTTATTGATTATTCTGCTTTCTTTGAGTATTTATTTACATATATCATACGCATAATATTGCAGTCAACGGCACTTAACGGGTCGCCTGCACCGAAAAATGTTGCTCCGAACTGAGTCTGACATTCTTTTGAAAGAACCAGCTCAACTGCTTCGAGGTCGCTTTTTTTGTTTCCTGTGCAAACAGCTCCCAGACCTTTGATAAGAATAACATTTTTACCCTTACCCGCCTGTGCAATCTCTTTTGCGGAATTTCTTGAACCGTTCCATAAAACACACTTGATTTTAACGCCTGCAATCTGAGCAAAATCATCAAGTCTCGGTTTAATTGAAGCCCCGAGGACGCTGTAGCCTACAACATTTATATTTGTGCAATGTCTGATGCATGTAACATCTGAAGATTTGTAAATCTCTGCGTGAACCATTGCGGTTTTCGGAAGTTCTTCCTCAGAATCAGATAAACCTGTTTTAATATCAACGGTAAAGCTGTTGCCGTTTTTATATGTAACAGTGAATACATTTCCGTTTCTTTCGCTCTCGCCGAAATCAGTAACATACTCGGGAAGCTGACCTACTCCGTTAGCTTTGATATATGTTTGAATCATATCTTTTCTTGAGTAATCCGCTGTTCCCTGGAAAACTCTGTACGCTTTATGAATAACATCCTTACACAGCTTTTCAAGTGTTTCGGAAACATTAAACGCATCCTCATAGCTTTCACCAAGGCACACTGCCCCGTGATGTTCCATCAAAAAAGCTTTACTACCTTCAAAATCAATATAAACCTGTTCAACCGCTTTTCTTAATGTACCTGTAGACGGCATACCGTAATCCGCAACAGGAACAAAAGAACCTAAAACACCTGCGTATTTCTGAGGAACAGTTGAAATCGGAATGCCCGATGCTCCTACAACAGAAGCTCTCACCTGATGAGTATGTATTACAAAATTAACATCTGCACGGTGCTTATATGCATCCGCATGAATGCCCTTTTCACTTGAAGGTTTAATATCCCCTTCATAAGAACAATCGTCAATATTTACAACAACAAGCTCCTCGGGATTAAGTGTATCATACGGTTTTCCGCTTGGTGTTATAACAAACTGTGTATCTGAAATTCTTGCACTGACATTTCCCCATGTTCGGGCAATGAGTCCTGTTTCAAGCAACCTTTTCCCTGCTTCTATAACAAGACTGCGTGCTTCGCTTTCAGTGTATGACATAAATTCATCTCCTAATCAGCCGATTCTGCCGCACTTTTCAAATATTCTGTCAAAGCGTGAAATAGCATCGTCAATTTCTTCTTCAGTGTAAGCAGCACTTGTGTAAAGTCTGCTGCCTGCAAGTGTAACCATACCTTCTGCCATATAAGCAGCACCCATGTGCTCCATCTCTTTCTGACGGGCACTTGTCTGGTTAAGGATTTCAGGAATCTGCCACGGTTTTGTCCAGTCAATAGCGAAATGCATGGTTCCTACAGTATCAAGGTGGCATATTGAGCCCTGGTTAAATGCAACAAACGGAAGATTGTGCTTTTTGATTGATTTCTGTATTCCTTCAATAAGCCTGTCGCCCATTTTACCCGCTTTTTCACAAGCATTGGTTTTTTCAATTTCGCAAAGAGTGTAGTAACCTGCACAGCATGAAATAGGTGTAGCAGCCATTGTGCCGCCGCACATTGCCTTTTTAACCTTTTTGCCTGAAGAATCAAGGCCTGCGCCCAAATGAGCCATAACATCCTTATGACCGCCTATACCGCCTGCTCCGGGATATCCGCCGGCAATAATTTTACCGAAAATAGTAATATCAGGGTCAACTCCGAAATAGCCCTGTGCACCTGAAAGACCTATTCTGAAGCCGGTAACTACTTCATCAAATATAAGAAGTGCGCCGTATTTGCGGCAAAGTGCTTCTGCACCCTTAACAAACTGCTTGCTCAACGGACGGGTGCCGCTTTCAGGGCCTACAGGTTCAATGAACACACCGGCAGTGCCGCCGATAAGCTGATTCTTTTTAAGCTTTCTTTCAAGGTCTTCAAGGTCGTTGGGGAAAAATTCGTCAGTATGCTTAAAAACAAACATCGGAACGCCTCTTGACTGAAGATTCTTTGTTCCGGGAACACGCATACCGTATGCCATCTGGTCAGACCAGCCATGGTACGCACCGCCCATTTTAAGAATGTTCTTTTTACCTGTTGCAAGTCTTGCTACACGAACAGCGCACATACATGCCTCTGTTCCCGAACCAAGCATACGGAACATTTCAACTGAGGGAACACATTCGGAAATCTTATTTGCAAGTTTATATTCAAACTCATGGAAAAGACCTGTTGAAGGACCGCAATCATTAAGAAGTTCAATAACTTTTTCTCTTATCTGAGGAGGGTTGCTGCCTATAATTGTAGGACCGCCTGCCTGCAGAAAGTCATAGTATTCATTGCCGTCAATATCGTAAAGTCTGTTTCCGGATGCTTTTGTAAACACAAGGGGAAACGGATAGTTAAAAGCAAGGTTGTGCTGAACACCGCCGGGAATTCTTCCCTTGGCAACTTCAATCATTTCTTTTGATTTTACGCACTTTTTGCCGTAATATTCATCTTCATATTTTTTAAGTGCGCCGGGACGGATACTGTAAATCGGCTTTTTGATAAGCTCATCAAGCTCTTTTGTAACAGCATCAGCATCCAGATAGTTGGTAATTGCAAAATTATCTGACATAATAAAACCTCCGTTTTGCATAATAGTAGTTCCAATCTACACTACTGATTATAACATAAACATTAGGAAAATCAAATAAAAATTGAAAAAATTAAAAAAAAAATTAACATATTTTGAAAATATGTGTTATAATAGAAAAAACTTGTTTGGAGGTTATCTTATGGGAACTTATGTTATTGCATACGATGTGGGAACAACCGGACTCAAAACCTGTCTTTTTGAAATTGATGAAACCATAAAGCCGATAACTAACGCATACGCTTCATATAATCTTTATATGGTTGAAAACGGCGGTGCTGAACAAGACGGTGATGAATGGTGGGATGCTATGTGTTCTACAACAAATGAGCTTTTTACCAAAACTGATATTACACCTGATAAAATTGCGGGAATATCTTTCTGCTCACAGATGCAGGCATTGGTTCTTGTTGATAAAAACGGAAAAACAGTACGCAGACCTATGAGCTATATGGACCAGCGTGCAAAAGAGGAATTAAAAAAATACATGGCATACGGTATTCAGATTGCAGGCGCTAATCTTATACCGCTGTTGAAATCAGTGTTAATTACCGGTGCTGTATCGTGCAGTGTTAAGGACCCTGTATATAAATACAAGTGGGTTGAAAACCATGAACCCGAAAACTTTAAAAAAGCGTACAGATGGCTCGATGTTAAAGATTACCTTATCAGCAGATGTACTGATGAATTTACGATGACGCAGGATTCCGCATTTGCAACACTTCTTTATGACACAAGAAAAGGCAAGGAAGGCTGGAGCAAAACTATCTGCAGCATATTTGATGTTAATATGGAACATCTTCCCAAAATTATTAAATCTACAGATATAGCAGGTAAAGTTACCAAAAAAGCCGCAAGTGAACTCGGGCTTAACGAAGGCACACCGGTATTCGGCGGCGGAGGAGATGCTTCCCTTATCGGCGTAGGCGCAGGCAGCGGAAGTGTAGGAGATACACACATTTATTCGGGAACATCAGGATGGGTCGGTACAGTTGTTGATAAACAGCTTGTTGACACATCTGCCATGATAGCCGCCATTGTAGGCGCTGACCCGGAAAGCTTTAATTACTTTGCCGAAATGGAAACAGCGGGCAAATGCCTTGAATGGGTCAGAGACCACCTTTGCCTTGATGAAATCGGTATGTTCATTGAAAAGAAAAACATCACCGAAGGAACAGAAAAAGAATATACCAGCCTTTACGACTATATGTCAGAAGTAATTGATTCTGTTGAACCCGGCTCAGGCGGAGTAATTTTCACACCGTGGCTGCACGGCAACCGCTGTCCGTTTGAAGACCCGAATGCGGCAGGTATGTTCTTTAACCTGAATATAGATACAGGAAAATCACAGATGCTCCGTTCTGTTATAGAGGGTGTATGCTTCCACCAGAGATGGATGCTCGAAGCTGAAGATAAAAAAGTTAAAACATCCAATGTTATCAGATTTGTAGGCGGCGGAGCACTTTCAAAAGTCACCTGTCAGATTCTTGCAGATATAACCGGCAGAACAGTTGAAACAGTTAACAGACCTCAGGATGTCGGTGCAGTTGGCGCAGCCGCAGTTATCGGCGTGGGTCTTGGCATTATTGAAAGCATTAACAAAGTAAAAGATTATGTGCCCGCTGTTAAAACATATAAGCCGAACAGCAAGTATAAGAAAATTTATGATAAAAACTTTGAAGTGTTCAAAACACTCTATAAAGCCAATAAAGAAGCATTTAAAAAGCTTAACAGCTGAGGTTTGCCGTAACTTAAATACATAATTATATATTTCTGTAAAAAACTTCCTTAAATCAAAACTGACTGTTGCGATTTAAGGAAGTTGTTTTTTTAAAATCAATATGAGAATTCATATTTTTCATTCAATTTTCCGTTAGCTGTTTCAAAGACACTTTTTCCGGCAGTTGAAGCTGTTGATTTAGTTGTTTCTTTTATCGGCTGTTTTTTGATTCAACTAATATCATCGGAGAATATACTGTCAACCGTTCTTCACCCTTTTAAATTGTGTTTTCACCATGCACTCACAAGCCTCGGGAGCAATAAAATAAACGGAGCAGAAAAAATCACCTCTTGTTTTATATGCCAACGGTAAAGCCCCTGTTCGACTCAAAATCAAACAGGGACTCTTTGTTAAATATTCGATTCTGTTTATAAAACTATATCAGAACTTAACCTTGAAGTTTCTGATTTCAAAGGGTTTTGCGGTAAATTCAATCTTATTTCCGCAATAAGCAACAGGTTCATCGTTGCGTTCAATAAGGTCACACTCAGCAGCATAAGTTATGTCTTTGAAAAGAGTAACTGTTGCTTTTGTTGTTCTGCCTGTTTTTTCAACCATACGAACAATATATGCATCTTCTTCTTCGCATTTTTTAACTGCTTCAAGCGTAATATTATCACAATCAATGTTAATAAATGAGCCTGTGTTATCTCCGTTTGAGTCACCGTCAATTTCAGTGCATACAACAGGATGATTTATTTCAAGTCCTCTTGTAAGAGTATCCGCACGCTTCCATGTATCTTTATGAGGATAAATTGAATATGTGAAATAATTATCTCCTCTGTCAGATGTGGGGTCGGGTTTAATAGGTGCTTTAAGCAGAGTAAGAATCATAGTGTGCTCATTTACTTCATGACCGTACTTACAATCATTAAGAAGAGAAACACCGTAATCTTCATCTGACATATCAATCCAGTTGTGAGCATTAACCTCAAACTTTGCTTTATCGTACGGATTATATCTGTAAGAGCAGCATTCCATAGTTGCATAAGCGATATCTCTTGTGTAATTCTTTGTCTGAAGGTCAACATCAAAGAAAACCTTAAGAAGCTTCTGATCTTCATGCCAGCTTACATGAGTATCAAAATCAATTCTGTCAAGCTCGTTATAGATTATAATATTCTGGTGAATAACAGATTTCAGAATTTCTTTTTCAAGTGAAATCATTGTGTAAACATCACCTGAAATAATATCTTTTACAACACCGTCTTTAAGCTCATATTCACGGTCAACATAAGTTGCAACAATATCCCATGCATCGTATCCGCCGGGCATATCCTCAAAAAGTCTGAATTCGTTGCCCTTACCGCCCTCGGAAAGCACTTCTCTTTCATTCACTTTATCATAAATTGAAACAAGAGTTGCATTATCGTCAAGAACAAGACGGAAACGGTCGTTTTCAATCATTTTGCCGTTTGACTTTTTCAAAGCCGGAGCCTGTGAAGCAGGCACTGAATAATAAACCTTATAGCCGACTGCGGGAATATCTTTTGCAATAAATACAAGCTTCTTTTCTCCGTTTGGCTTTTCATATACCTGAACCGGAACCTTATTGCCGTTTTCATCAAGTATTTCAACATCCTTATAATCAAGCTCAACTTTAGATGTTGAAGAAACACTCAGTGAATTAAACAGTGCAAAGGGTTTGCCGAGTTTTGCATCAAATCCGATATGTTCGGCTATCACTTTAAGAGCTTCGTCACGAACTTTTTCACCTGTTGCAATAACATCGTCATAAATCGACATAAGCTTTGCAAAAACTTCTGTTATATGAGTTCCGGGCAATGAATCGTGGAACTGATTTGTGAGAATTTTTCTCCATGCATCAGCAAGCTCTTCCACCGGGTATTCATAGCCGTAACCCTCTGCGATAACAGCATACATTTCAGCTTCTCTGAAAAGATTTTCGCAATAACGGTTTGCCTTTTTAAGCGCAGCCTTTGTTGTATGAACTCCTCGGTGTTCTTCAAGGTAAAGCTCATCTTTCCAGACAGTAACCTTATCACCTGATTTAATTGCTTTTTGCCTCATACTTTCAAGGGAATCTTCAATTTTGCACGCCTGAGTTTCGGGAAGTCCGGGGAAATTCTTGTAGCGTTTAACATATTCAAGCATTTCGTTATCAACTCCGCCGCCGCCGTCTCCCCAGCCGTAGCAGTACATTGATTCGCCGATTGTATCTTTTTCAGAATATTTAATCCAGTTTGTTTTAAGTGAATCAGGCTCCATAGAACCGATAAAATGCGTGGGAGGTACTGTCGCAAATACTTTGCTTCCGTCCGGTCCTTCCCACCAGAATGAATTGTAAAGCCACGGATTTGTGTCATTCCAGATACCCATTTTATGTGTAACAAAATACTTCATACCGGCTTTTTTCATAATCTGAGGCATACAGTAGCTGTTGCCGAAAACATCGGGAAGCCAGCAGGTCTTAGGTGTTACGCCGAACCATTTTTCAGCGTATCTTACGCCGTGAAGGAACTGGCGAACAAATGATTCACCTGAAATTATATTACAGTCGGGCTCAACCCACATTCCTCCGATGTATTCCCATCTTCCTTCTTTAACTCTCTGCTGAACCTGCTCAAAAATATTAGGATAATGAATTCTCATTTCCTCGTACATTCCGGCCTGACTCTGAGAGAAAATAAAGTCAGGATACTGTTCCATAAGGCGAAGCATTGTTGCATGAGTTCTGCCGACTTTACGGACAAATTCTTTATATGCCCACATATAAACCATATCAAGATGTGAATTGCCTATAAGGTCAAGCTTGCCCATACACTTATAGTTGGGATTGTTGTAAACTCTGTCATAAAGTACTTTTTTGCAGATACGAAGCTTTGATTTAAAGCTTTCAAAATCGGGATCATCAAAATCAACAAAGCAAAATGCTTCTTTAAGAGCTTCACGAATAAGAGTGGCATAATCGTTACCCATTCCCGGCATAAACAATGCATTATATACAGCCTTAATATCCCAGTAAATCTCATTGATTTCATCATCTGTTACGGCGATGAATGAGCATTCAAGCTTTTTAAGCTCGCTTTCATTTGAATGCCATACAAAATATGACTCAATATCAATATCGAAAACTTCTCCTGCTTTTGCGCAGTCTGTAAGAACAACAGCGTTGCGGAAGGGGTCAAGTCCCTGGAAAGGAACGCCGTTTACGCTTACAAGAGAGTCTCCTCCGAAATAAACATAAAGGGTAACTTTTTTACCTGCAAATTTTTCGGGAATAACAATTTTATTTTTGAAGAAAGAGCTTATTCCGTTACCGCCCCAGTAACCGCCGACTTCAAGTGTTTTCCAACCGTCATAAAGATACTCATAATCGCCGATATCTTTATAAATGCACTCACGCATCTGCCACGGGTCAGTGTTTTCAAAATCGGTATAAATTCTCTTTTTCAGTGTTTTTAATTTGATTTCGGCAAGCTCATCAAAAGCAAAAATTCCTCTTTGCTTGTTTTTAATAAGTCCACGCCATGTTTCAATATGATTTTCCATACCTTCGGTTGAAGGTACGGTCTTTTTTTCATTTTCAGACATTATGTCAACTCCTTCATAAAGCAATCTGAATTTATAAATTCTGTATTCCGCATAAAACAAAACACAGTAAATTCCTTATTTAACTATTGTATCAAAAACTCTTTTTGCCGCAGTTGAATCCGGATTTCCAAAATTAAATCTCCTGAATTTTTCGGCTTTTTCAGTTATTTCACTGCTTTGAGCAGAATTGTTTTTCAGCATATCAAGCAGTGTATCAAAATCTTTTGCAACCGGTCCGGGAACATAAGATTCATAATCAAAATAAAACTGCCTGTCCGAAGCATATTTTTCAAGGTCAAATGCATAAAAATAAACAGGCTTTTTTATCAGCACCGCATCCATACACACAGATGAATAATCTGTAATCATCGCAGTGCAGATTTTTATAAGCTCGCCTACATCTTCATAATCCGTAACATCAACAGCGCCGTCCTGATTAAATTCACAGCGGTGAATCTGAGGGTGAAGTCTTACAAGAAGAACAGTATCTTTTCCTGACATTCTGTTGAACTTTTCAACATCTATGCTTTGAAGAAGCTTCTTATCATCACTCTCATCATCCCTGAATGTGGGAGCATAAAGAATAAGCTTTTTACCTGTGCACACGGGATACGCCTCATCAAACTTTTTCCTGACAGCTGTTTTATCATCAATGCAGTTAAAAAATCTGTCTGCTCTCGGTGCTCCCAAAGGCAGAACCCTGCTTTTATCAACACCGAAAGCTTCTGAATAATACGGAACAACATATTCAGATGAACAAACAACATAAGTCAGCTTTTTCGCCCCTGCCGTTTCTCTTGCTCTGATTTTTTCAGGCTGGGGAATATGAAGGCCGAATTTTTTGAAAACCCCTTCTGCGTGCCACAGCTGCGTAACAACAGCTTTTTTGCTGAAGTTAAGACTGCCCATCGGCATAAAGTTATCGTTAAGAAAAACATACTTTGATGTTGCAAGAAGGTAAGCCTTAACCGTAAAAAAATTTATTGCTCTGAAAATATCAGACACGCCTTTGACTGACAAATCAGCTGAGGATATTTTTACAATGTCATATCCTCCCCTGCTTTTCGCCTCATTCAGAACTGCGCCGAGGCTGTCGGTAAAATTCTCCCTGTGAGGGGAAAGAAATGTTATTCTGTTTTCTTTTACGGGGAAAATGCGGCAAATATTAAATACCACCGCATACAGTAAATAGAACAATCTTTTCAACGGTATTCCTCCGTTATTTATTCCAGTCCATAACAGTTTTTCCGAAGTTTCGGCTGTAATCGAGTCTGAAAGCTTCGTGAATATCTTTAATTGTTGAAACGGGAATTTCTTCGCCCACAATATTTTCAAAATACCTTGAAAGCTCAGGATGCTCCTGAAGCAAATCTACAGTACGCTGGAAATCAGCTTTTCCGCTTCGGCTTGAGCCGTAAACTCTCAATCCTTTTTCAAGAATCATTCTTGTATTTATATCAACAAAATTCTCAGAAACGCCCATAAGTGAAATCGTTCCCTCAGGGTTGATATAATCAATAATCTGATTCACTGCGCTCCTTGAACCGCCGCCGCCTACACATTCAAAGGCATGGTCAATATTAAATCCCTCCGGCAGAGCGTCAACATGATAAACGCCCTGAGCAAAAGTGAAATACGAAAGTTTTTCGGGAATTGTACCCATAACATATATTTCGGATTCCGGGTGAATATAATGAAGCAGAAGTGCAACTATAAAGCCAACATTTCCGTCGCCCCATACACCGATTTTTTCTTTTCTTGAGTGTGAAAAATCATCAAATCTTGAAACAGCGTGAACGCCTACACTTATAAGCTCTGTAAAAGCTGCAACAGTATGGTTTACTCCCTCGGGGATAAGCACCATTCTTTCAGGGTCATAAGCAACATAATCCTGCATAAATCCGTCATATCCGCTTCCTCTGAAAAAACTGGAATAACGATAGTTTTCAGCAATAACATCGTCATTTTCAGTGGGTATATTCGGAATGGGAACAACAATATCTCCCGGGTTATATGTGCCTGTGGGGTCATAAACCACCTTCGCAACACATTCATGAATCAAAGCCATGGGGAGCTTCTTTTCGAGAGCTTCACGGCTTCTTGTTCCCTGATAATATCTCTGGTCAGCTTTGCAGATTGAAAGCTTCAGCGGTCTGATAATAACCTTGTCTCCGCCCACCGGAATATCCTGATAGCAAACATCTATCAGCCTGGGGGCAACAAGTCTGTAAACAGCGTTAATCATTTTTCTTTAACCCCTTCTTCCAAAAGTGCATTTGCAATTTTAAGGTCATAAGGATATGTTATTTTAATATTAAACACTTCACCCTGAACAAGACTTACAGGTTCGCCTTTAAGAGTATAAATCTTGCAGGCATCTGTAAGAATCTCTTTTTCTTCATCTGTAAGAGAATTGCAGATTTTATAAAGCTTTTCAGCCTTGAATGACTGAGGGGTCTGCCCCTGATACATAAGCTTCCTTTCGGGAATATTGCTGATAACGCTTCCGTCAAGGCTTTCAACTATTGTATCTGTGGCGCAGATTACAGTATCGCAAGCGCCTGTTTTCTTTGCGCAGTCAATATTTTCTTCAATAATTCTGTGAGTAACAAACGGACGAACCGCATCGTGAGTAAGAATTATTGTATCCTCATCAAAGCCGTAGTTCTCTTTAACATACTCAAGTGCGCACATAAGCGTATCGTTTCTTGTTGCGCCGCCGCAGATAACACTGATTTTTTCGGTATTTCCTATATACTTCTTTACAAGATCCTTTGTCTGCTCAACCCAAATCTGAGGGCACAGAACAATAACCTTATCTATTCTGGAATTGATAAAAAACTTTTCTATTGTGTGAACGATGATGGGCTTATTACCAAGCATCATATACTGCTTAGGTGTCTCGGTATTCCCCATTCTGCTTCCTTTTCCGCCTGCGAAAACTGCTCCGATTATCATAATATTACCTCATTTCCTGTTGACACGACTGTCATAAATGTCACAAACTTCATTAACCTCGCCCTGAGCTATAATCTTGCCTTTATCAAGAAGAATAGCTTTATTGCAAAGTCTTCTGACCTGTTCTGTATTATGTGAAACAAAAAGCACCGTAACGCCTTTGTCAAACATTGATTTAACTTTATTTTCACTTTTATTTCTGAACTTTGCATCACCTACGGAAAGAACCTCATCAAGAATAAGAACCTCAGGTTCAACAGCTGTTGCGATTGCAAAACCCAGCCTTGCTCTCATACCCGATGAATAATTCTTAACAGGAACATCAATAAAATCCTTAAGCTCAGAAAATTCAACTATTTCATCATATTTGCTTTCGATAAACTTTCTTGAATATCCCATTGTTGCACCGTAAAGAAAAATATTTTCTTTACCTGAATAGTTACTGTCAAATCCTGCACCCAACTCAAGCAGCGGAGCTATAACACCGTGAACCTCAACAGAACCCTTCGTAGGTTTAAGAACACCTGCGACTGTTTTCAGCAAGGTGCTTTTGCCGGCACCGTTAAATCCTAAAATACCAAGCCTTTCGCCTTTTTCTACCGAAAATGAAATATCTCTCAAAGCCCAGAATTCCGTAAAGTTAAGCTTCCTTGTAACTAATTTAACAAAATATTCTTTGATATTGTCAACTTTTTCTTTATTAAGATTAAAAAGAATACTTACATTGCTAACCTTAACTGCCGTTTTAGCCACTGTTACCCCTCCTTAAATATGAAGTATAAATTTGTCCTGATTCTTATAAAAAACAAGTACTCCGAGAAGCAGAACAATCAGGGATACTCCTGCGCCGTACATAAAATGATTCCAGTCCCAGACACGGCAGTAAAGCACGCAGCAACGGAACATTTCAATTATACTGTACAACGGATTAAGCTTCAATATAGTTTCAACCGCACCTGCGCCGATATGAAGTGATTCCAGCCTGTACATAACAGGTGTTGCATAAAAAAGCATTGTGCAGATAACATCGTAAATATATTCAACATCCTTGAAAAACACATTGAGCACGGAAAGAATAAGTCCTACACCAAGGCAGAAAACGCAGAGAATAATTATGGGAACTACGCTGAGAAAAATATACCATGATAAATGTAAATCCGGATAAAGCTCTCCCCCTGCGACAGCGTTTTTGATAAGGAAATATCCCATAACCGTAACAAGCACTGTAAGCGATATTGCAAATGTAACAAAATTTGACATAACGCTTGAAACAGGATAAACATACTTGGGAACATAAACCTTTTTCAAAACAGAAGCGCTGTTTCTGATTGACCTCATTGCCCTTTTGGTTGACTGAGTGAAAAATTCAAAAAGCAAACGGCCAGTAAGCAAATAAATAGGATAACACACAACGCCTTTATTTGATTTGCCGAAAATGTTGCCGAAAATAAATACGAGAACAATCATTGTAAACAACGGCTGAAGAAAAGTCCACAGCATACCGAGGAAAGAATCCCTGTATTGCAGTTTAACATTTTTTCTTATAATTTCCTGCATCAGATAACGGTATTTATACGCATTTCTACAATACTGTTTTAATGTGATTTTTTTCTTTTTTTCAGAAGAACTGACTTTGGTACCCATTTGATTCACCTCATATTGTTTTCCACTTGAAGAAATATCTGAACATTGATTTTATGTGGATAATCATAAGCTTTGTATTTCTTTTGCTCTCTCTGCCCCATTCATGATAAATAACAGCTTCGGGGTAATATACAACCCTTGTTATTTCATTTGCTCTGCGTGAAATATCCGCATCTTCAAAATACATAAAAAACTTAGGGTCAAAGCCTTTCAGCTTTTTGAAAATTTCTGTTCTGAAAACAATAAAACACCCTGTTGTATTCTCAATGTCTGTTGTTTTGGATAAATCACAGTCAAGCATTGCATATTCCTTCAACAGCTTGCCCGGGTTGCTTTCATTTCTCATTCTGCTGGCAACAAGATATTTCAGTCTGGGATTTCGCTTTCCTAAAATCTGCTCTCTTCCGTCAGGGAAACAAACCTTAGGAGAAACAACGCCGATATCTTTATTACTGTCCATAAAACTGACAATTTTTTCAACCGTATTCTCTCTCAATTCAATATCAGGGTTAATAACTATATGATAATCGGACTCAATCTCAGGAAGAACAATATTATGTCCTTTCCCGAATCCGTTATTGGTTTTTGTTTCAATAACGCACACTTCCGGATAATTCTCTTTTATAAACTCAGGAGTGCCGTCAACAGAACCGTTATCAACTATATAAAGCTTAAATTCTTCCGGATTTGTATTCCGGAGCAATGAATCAACAGCTTTTTTTATTGTTTTCATGTTATTGTATGTTACAATACAACCTGTTACTCTCGGGTTCATTATAAATCTACCTGCTTTCCTTTAATGGCTTTAATTATTCCCGCACGCCATTGAAGCTTTTGCCGTAAGGATGTTTTCCCTCCGGTAACTGCACCGTCATGCCGTCTGTAATAAATATACTGTTTATCAATAAAGCTGACTTTCCCGGCTTTTTCACCCATAAGTCCTATCCACTGGTCATGCATAGGAATATTATCCGGAAACGGAACAATAAACGGAACAAGCCTTCTGCTGAACGCCATACAGCAGCCTATATATGAATTTTTTATTATATTTTTAATCATACCTGCAGAAGAACCCATAAACTTAAAAAACGATTCTTCGGTAATATTCAGCGCATCATCGGTTATATAAGCATCGTGCATAACAACAACAGCGCCTTTTTCAAATTCACTCATAACCGCCTTAACCTTACCGTCAAGCCAGACATCATCCTGGTCACAAAGGAATATATAATCACCTTTTGCATTTTTTACGGCATTTTCAAAATTTTTGATAACACCCTTTCCCGGACCTTCAATATAAACAATACGCCTGTCTGTTTCTGCAAGCTCTTTTATCGCACCGAATGTGTTTCCTGACGGGAGGTCATCGGAAATAATAACTTCATCATCGTCATCTAATTGTGACAAAACCGACTGAAGCTGCTGTACAATATATTTTTTGCCGTTATATGCGGCAATAACAACGGAAATCATCATTTATTCCTCTTTTATTATCATTCAGGCTGAACATCATCAACTTCGGATGTTGCCTCAACTTTTTCAATTATCGAACTGTATGTACCCTTTGCAATTTTATAACAAAGTGAAACAGTTGCATCGGGAGAACCTGAAAAATCCACAGTGTCATTATCGTAAACATCAACAACACCGTAGTATTTTATGTTGTTTTGCGAAGTATTATTTTCTTCTTTCTGTTCACCGCTCTGAAAAATTATTTTAACAGGGTTGCTTCCCTTTTCAGATTCACCGGTTTCCTCCGCATTTTTCATGCTTTTTCTGACAATACTGTAAATTTCTTTTGCAGGTTCACCGCTGTACTTTTTCTGCTCACCGTTATATTCAACATAACAGGTGAAATTCCTGACAGTATCCACATCAGTAAAAAAATCAGCGGCAGTACCCGAAAAATTATCTTCAACAATAACTTCTTTTTTATCTTTTTTACACCCGCCGAAGCAAAATATAATGATGACTGAAAACAAAACAGAGACTATCCGTTTCACTATACATTCCTCCGAACAAATAATATAAAAACGGAAACAAAACACAAATTCCCATAATCACCCATAATATCCTGAATATTGTATCACAATAAACAAAAAAAATCAACAAAAATAATCCCTCAATTAAAAGCTTTTTCAATACTTGTAAATATCATTGGTATTTCGTACTCTTTTGGAGAAAAAAACCATTCTTATTATTGTGAAGCTCAAAATACAAAAACTCCTGCGGCAGTTCTTATTTCTGACGCAGGAGTATTATTCATTATTTCAGTGTGTTAATCTAACGATTTCATTGTCGGGAAAAGGATAACATCACGGATTGCAGGGCTGTCAGTCAGGAGCATTGTAAGTCTGTCAATTCCGTAACCGATACCGCCCGTAGGTGGCATACCGATTTCAAGAGCGTTAAGGAAGTCCTCATCTGTATGGTTAGCCTCTTCATCGCCTGCATCTGCGGCGGCATCCTGAGCCTTAAAGCGTTCACGCTGGTCAATCGGGTCATTAAGTTCTGAATAAGCGTTGCACATTTCCCATGTGTTAATGAAAAGTTCAAAGCGTTCAACCTGGTCCGGTCTTGACGGCTTTCTTTTGGTAAGAGGTGAAACATCAACAGGATGGTCCATAATAAATGTGGGCTGAATAAGTTTTTCTTCGCAGAATTCTTCAAAGAAAAGATTGAGAATATCGCCTTTTGTGTGGCGTTCTTCATATTCAACATGCTTCTCGTCTGCGATTTTCTTTGCTTCTTCAGTGTCTTTTATTTCATCAAAATCGACACCTGCATATTTTTTAACCGCATCTGTCATAGTGAGTCTCTCAAAGGGTTTGCCAAGGTCGATTACCTTATCACCGTATGTGATTTCAGTTGTCCCGCAAACTTCAAGTGCAAGATATCTGAACAGATTTTCGGTAAGATCCATCATTCCGTGATAATCAGTATATGCCTGGTACAGCTCCATAAGAGTAAATTCGGGATTATGGCGTGTATCAACGCCCTCGTTTCTGAACACTCTGCCGATTTCATACACTCTTTCAAGGCCTCCGACAATAAGACGCTTGAGATAAAGTTCAAGGGAAATTCTGAGCTTAACATCCTCATCAAGAGCATTGTAATGGGTTTCAAAAGGACGGGCCGCAGCTCCGCCTGCATTTGAAACGAGCATGGGAGTCTCAACCTCTATAAAACCTTCTTTATCAAGATAACGGCGAATAGAGCTGATTATCTTTGAACGCTTTATAAAAGTATCCTTAACATCAGGATTCATTATCAGGTCAGTATATCTCTGACGGTATCTTAAATCGGTGTTTGTAAGTCCGTGATATTTTTCAGGAAGAATCTGAAGACTTTTTGAAAGAAGAACAATTTCATTTGCGTGAATTGAAATCTCTCCTGTTTTGGTTTTGAAAACATCGCCCTTGATACCGATAATGTCTCCGATATCAAGCTTTTTAAAATCTTTGTAAGATTCCTCACCGATACAGTCTCTTGCAACATATGACTGAATATCACCCTTAAGGTCACGGATATTGCAGAAAGAAGCTTTACCCATAACTCTTTTAGACATCATTCTGCCTGCAACACAAACAGTTTTACCTTCAAGGTTTTCAAAATCCGCTTTAATATCTGCCGAATGATGTGTCTGGTTATATTTTGTGATAACGAACGGGTCTTTCCCTGCCTGCTGCAAAGCTTCAAGCTTTTCGATTCTTATTTTTCTTAATTCGTTAATGTCCTGCTGCTGAGGAACATTTTTGTTTTCTTCTGCCATATTTATACACCTCTGCACTGCTTTAATCAGCAAAAACAGGCGGAAACTTATAAGCTCTCACCTGTTGATTACTTTTATTATTTTATTTCAATAACCTTAAATGTAACAGATGCTCCGTTGGGAAGCGGAACCGGAACAACATCGCCCACCTTGTGTCCTATAAGAGCCTTTCCTACTGCAGACTGGTCTGAAATAATTCCTTCGTCGGGGTTTGCCTGGGATTCACTGAGAATCTGATATTCTTCTTCTTCGTCATACTCAGTATCAAGAATTTTCACACATGAACCAAGATGAATCATTTCTTTATTCAATGCGCTTTCATCAAGGATTTTGGCATCTTTAAGCTCTGATTCAAGTTTACTTATTCGTGCTTCAAGCTTTGCCTGTTCATTAAGTGCTTCATCATACTCACTGTTTTCTGAAAGATCACCAAAGGAACGGGCTTCCTTAATTTTTTCAGCAATCATATCTCTGCCGTTGGTCTTGAGCTCTTCCAGCTCGGCATGTTTTTTTTCAAAAGCATCTTTGGTAAGTAAAATTCCCTGTGCCATTTTCTTTTCTTCCTTTCAACCGTTTATAATCCGTATATACAAAGACCCATTCAATACGGATACAACGATAACATATTATAGATAAATAGTTGCTAAAAGTCAAGTATTTACTTTCAAAAAGAATGATTTTACATCTGAAAATGAAGGTATTTTCAGTATTTTGTACCCGCAGGTTTCATATAGTGCGCTGAAAAAGCTGAAATAATCGACTTTTTCTGCTTCTTTTTCATATCCCGAAATCGGTAATATATATTTTTGAGCCTGAAAAATATTACGGTCAAATGAACTTTTATAATACACGAACGCATATTTTATCTCCCGTTCGGTAAGCTCATCATCACTTAAAGCTATCGCAATATCGCTTCCGTCAGCTGAAGCTTGATTATTGCCTACATAAATTGCCGCACCGTTCATGCTGTAAATTTTTTGCTGTATTTTTTCGTAAACATCCGTCCTTTTGGTAACTACTTTTAAAAATCTCACGCAACATGAAAGCTCAGTCACTTCATCGCAGAACTTTGCATAAGGGTCAAATACGCTTACGGTAATGTTTTTTGACAGCTCCGGGCAATCACTGTAAACTTCACATACAGATTTTATTATCATTTTTACAGGCAGGACCCTCGGTTTGAATTTATACCTGCCCAGCTCACCCGGAACAATATCATCCTTGAATATTGCTAATCCGAACTGTTTAATAATATTTTCAGCTTCGGCCATATCGGAATAAAGCCTGTGACCCCGCAAAATAAAAAACGGAGCACAACCCTGCACATTGCACCGTGTAAATTCAAAATCATGCTTTCTGAATTTTTCAAACAGTCTTTTTTCTTCATTTGTAAAATCAGCTATCACAAACATACTATATAGTATGCCGATAATCATAATTTATTACTGCTTTTCCTTACCGGTGATAAGCTTTATTTCATCTTCAGAAATCAGCCTGCATTCACCGGGTGCAAGTTTCTCGTCAAGATGAAGACCGCCCATTTTCACCCTTTTAAGTTGAATCACACTATTGCCCGTTGCGGCAAACATTCTTTTTATCTGATGATACTTTCCTTCGCAGATAATAACTCTGACAAGAGGGCTTTCACCGTTTTCAATAACTTCAACCTTTGCAGGCAGACATTCTGTTCCGTCACCCAGTGTAATACCATTTGAAATTTTTTCAAGCGCATCATCACTTAATGGTTCACGGAGTTTTGCCACATAAGTTTTTTCAATATGATTTTTAGGTGAAAGAATGCTGTGCGCAAAATCACCGTTGTCGGTAATAAGCACAAAGCCTGTAGTATTCCTGTCAAGTCTGCCGGCAGGAAAAAGATTTTTCTTTCTGTATTCTTCCGGCACAAGGTCTATAACCGTTTTTTCCCTGTCATCCCTTGCGGCGCTGACAACACCCTCAGGCTTGTTCAGCATAATATATACATATTTTCTCAGCAAAAACTCTTCACCGTTGATTGTTATGCTCACATTATCAGGGTCAACGCAAAAGCCCCTGTCTTTATTTATAATTCCGTTTACTTTTACTGCGCCTGATTTTATCAGCCTGTGAACTTCTTTTCTTGAAAGTGTTCCGCTGTTGGCAATCAGCTTGTCAAGTCTTTCCATAAATATTCAACCCCGAAAAAAGCAGGGCTGAAACATACTCAGCCCCGTAAATTACTTGATGCAGAATAAATCCCCGTGTGCAACATAATTATTTTTTGTAATTACGCCGTAGCCGTTTATATACATTCCGGTTGCATATTTCCCCGCTCCCCAGTATGCATACTTAACACCTAAATCGTTAAGCATATAATCTGCAAGATATCCTGAAGAAAATCCCTCGCTGATAACAAAAACATACTTGTTGTCATTGATTTTTCCTATCAGCGTTCTGTCTTCGCTCACATCTCCCTCAGGACATATTGTATAATTTGAAGTGATTTTCAAATCTTCCTTATCTTTGTCGGTATTAACATATTTTTTCCCGTTCCATATAACAGGGTAAGTATATGAAATACTGTTTGTTGTTCCGTATTTTATCAACTCATCGCTTGAAGACAACGAAACCTTAACAGGATATTCCCACTTGCCGCTCTGATTTATTACAAGCGATTTGCTTGTTTCTCCCTGCTGGACAAGCAGACTGCTTCTGATAACAGTTGCCATAGGTTTGTTTTCGCCTATTAAAAACACATTGCGGCTCGGATTGCTTGCATCATTTGCGCAGCTTTCGTTTGAGCAGGCAAAAAGAATATCCTCCCCTGTTTCTGAATTATACCCTTTAATTACAGACATGATATCTGAAATTTTATTCTGTGTATACTGACCTGAAGGTGTAAGCACAACTCTTGCAGGTCTCGTTTCGACAACAGCAACATACATATTGCGTGTTTTTTTCGTTCCGGTTTTTTCACCGTTTTTGTATTCATCAAGCTCGACTCTGACTTTTTCCGCCGTAACCTTTGAGATTATACTTGATGCTTCCCATCTGTCGGTTGCAACTGAATTTTTAATAAAAAGTGATTTGGTTCCCTTCGGCAAAGTACCTTCTGAATTATTCTTTTCATCCGAAGATATTTTCTGAGGAGCATAAACATCAGAAGCAGTCGTGCTCATAAGTGCGGAATCAGTAACAGTCTGCTTATTATTCTTTTTTACGCTCCTGCCCGCAATAAAGAAAACAGCTAAAAATACAGCAACTGCAAGAACAATAACAGACAGAACTATTATCACTGACTTATTGTTTTTTTCGTTTGAAAAATCTTCGTCCATCTGCATTCCTCCTGTCACACTTACTCAATAATATTATATCATCAAAAAATACAGTGTCAATATTTTTTTGTAACCAACTTTTTCTTTTCACATAGTATGTAGTGTAAGAGAAAGGAGGGCAATACAAAATGGGATGCTGCAATAATTGGATACTCATTCTTTTGATTATCGTTTTGTGCTGTGGCTGCGGCTGTAACGACAATAACGGCGGCTTATTCAATAACGGTAACTGCTGCGGTTAATGAGCTCTCGTGAATAAAGTCTGTGAAGAAATTCGCAGGCTTTTTTTCTTATTTCGTTAAATATTTAACTTATGGAAAATCTATTGAATATTTTGCCGAAAAGATGTATAATATGCAGGAGTAAATAATGTATAGGTGAAGATATGAATAAATTACGGATATTTATTAAATCCAAAAAGGCAAAAGCACTTATTTTATGCGTTATTCTCATTTGCGGAATTATATGTGCAGACCTTATTGTTAATATGCATACAACCGAAAAAACTTTTGTTGCAATGGGTACTGTTGTCCGCACCGAATTAAAAGGTAAAGACTCCGGTTCCGCCGAATCTGAAATCTGTGAAATGATAACAGGAATTGAAGCTTCCTGCCTGTCACGCAGAGAAAAAAGCTCTGATGTTTACAGAATAAACAGCAACCCCGGCAAATTCACCACAGTTTCAAAAGACACTGCACGGTGGATAGGAGACTGTATTGAAATAAGTGAACGCTCTTCGGGAGCATTTGATATTACCGCCGGTGCCGTAACAAATCTTTGGGATTTTGAAAGCGAAAAAAATATTATTCCGTCTGATGAAAACATAAAAAAAGGTGTTTCCTTTATCGGATATTCAGATATTGTTTACAATGATTTTTCTGTTAAAACAGGTGATAATCAGTACATAGATTTGGGCGCCGTTGGCAAAGGAATTGCCTGTGACGAAGCAAGAAAAATACTTGAAAACCGCAAGATAAAAAGCGGGATTGTTTCTGTGGGCGGCAGTGTTCTGGTTTACGGCAAAACAGCCACTGTGGGTGTAGTTAATCCCTTTGACGATTCCAAAACCGCAGGAACACTTAAATTCAAGAATAAATGCATTTCTACAAGCGGAGATTATGAAAGATTTTTTGAAAAAGACGGAGTTAGATATCATCATATTATTGACCCCAAAACAGGATATCCCGTTAAAAATAACCTGAAAAGCGTTACGGTTCTCTGCGACTCCGGATTACTGAGTGACGCACTTTCAACCGCCTGCTTTGTTCTCGGATATAAAGGCTCTCTCGGCCTCCTTAATAAATACGATGATGTTCAGGCAGTATTTATTTTCAAAGACAAAACAGTTGCAGTAACTGACGGATTAAAAAACAACTTTAAGCTGACAGACAGCGATTATAAAATAAAATGAAAAAATTATTTGAAAGAAATGACCTGCTCATTCTGATTATTATAAGCATTGCAGTAATTTCGATGCTTATACCGAGATTTACAGATAAGGACAGGCTGACAGCGGAGATTTCTGTAAACGGTGAAATTGTTAAAACGATAAATCTTAATGAAATCGAAGGCACTTATGTATTTCAGCCTGAATGTACTCCATGCTTAACCGTTATTGCCCAAAAAGGCAAAATCAGATTTTCTCAGGCAGACTGTCCGGACAAAATCTGTGTTAATACAGGATGGATAGATTCAAACGGTGAAACAGCCGCCTGTGTGCCGGCAAAAACAGTTATTGTTCTGAAACAAAACAAAAACAAAAATGCGCCTGATGTTATCACATACTGAATTGGAATTTTACTATGAAACAAAATAATCTGATAAAAAAGACTGCGCTTGCAGGAATTCTGAGCGCACAAGCCGCAGCACTTTCTTTTCTTGAAGGTCTCATTCCTTTACCGGCGGGTTTTCCTCCGGGAGCGAAGCCGGGATTTTCCAACATTGTTGTAATGTTCAGTGCGGCAACTCTCGGAGTACCGTACACAGCTTCAATAGTTCTGATAAAAGCTATGTTTGCAGGGATTACGAGAGGAATTACTGCGTTTTTTATGAGCCTTGCAGGTGGGATTCTCAGTGCCTGCGCCGGGTATATTCTTCTGAATATCAAAAAACATATTAAACTCGGATATATCGGCATCGGAATAATCTGTGCCGTTTGTCATAATACAGGTCAGCTTTGCGTTGCTTGTGTAATTTCGGGTACGCCTGAATTATTTGCAGGATACGGACCGTTTTTGCTGATTGCCGCAATGGTGACCGGATTCTTAACAGGTACAATATTAAAATATATTATGCCTGTGCTTGAAAAACAGACAAGATTTATTTTAAGAGACAAGGGGTTGAACAAATGAGCAAAATCAAAGTCGGCGGCGTTTTGAAAGCTGTTGTCAAAGTTCGTGGCGGCGTTAAAGTCGACCACTGCAAAAGTACGGCTGAAAAAGAAGTTGTCCGCATTCCCGTTCCCTCAAAGGTTACGCTTCCTATGCAACAGCATATCGGAGCTCCGTGTACTCCCACGGTTAAGGTGGGAGATACCGTTTGCGTAGGGCAGATTATCGGTGACAGCGACAAATTTGTCAGCGCTCCCATTCACGCCAGCATTTCAGGTACTGTAACCGCAATAGGAAATGTTAAACTTCCCACCGGTGCAGTTGTTCAGGGCGTTACTATTGAATCTGACGGGGAAATGCGCAATTACGAGGGTATAAAACCTCCGGAAATTGACAACCTTCAGGACTTTCTCAAAGCAGTAAGAGCCTCCGGGCTTGTGGGCATGGGCGGTGCAGGATTCCCGACTCATGTTAAGCTTAATATTCCCGAAGGTAAAAATGTTGATACTCTTGTTGTAAATGCGGCAGAATGCGAACCTTACATAACAGTTGACTACCGTGAATGTATTGATAACTCATGGGATATTTTTTCAGGTATTCACATTATTAAGGATATGCTCAAATTAAAACAAGTTGTTATCGCCGTGGAAGACAATAAGCCCGAGGCGTTCAAAATACTTAAAAAGATGGCAGACAGTGACAATGATAAAGACGATACGATTAAGATTATGTCACTTGAATCCAAATATCCTCAGGGTGCTGAAAAAATGATGGTTCAATCTGCAACAGGAAGAAAGGTTCCGCCCGGAAAATTACCGGCAGATGTAGGCTGTATCGTTATGAATGTTGCATCAATAGCTTTTCTTGCACGGTATATCAAAACAGGTAAGCCGCTTGTAAGCCGTTCACTGACTGTTGCCGGTTCTGCAATTAAGGAACCGAAAAATGTCAGAGTTCCCATCGGAACAGATATCGGTGAAATTATTGATTTTTGCGGCGGATTTTCGGAAGAACCTGCAAAAATAATTGCCGGCGGTCCTATGATGGGCTTTTCGCTTATAGGAACCGACCTGCCTATATGTAAAAACAATAATGCTGTTCTGGCTTTTACAAAAGAAGACACGGAAATACAGAAGGAAGGCGACTGTATCCGCTGCGGCAGATGTGCTTCTGCTTGCCCCATGAGTCTTATGCCGACTAATATAGAACGCAGTCTTAAAGCAAAAAATGCGGAAGCTATTGAAAAAGCAGGCATCATGGTTTGCATGGAATGCGGAAGCTGTGCGTATTCATGTCCTGCCAAGAAACCGCTTGTTCAGACCATGAAAGCTGCAAAAGCATTTTTGAAAGAGGCAGGTGCTAAAAAATGATTGAAATAAAAAATAAACTTACCGTCAGTGCTTCACCTCATGTTCGCAGTGCAAGAACCACATCCGGCATAATGCTTGATGTTATTGTTGCTCTTATGCCTGCGCTGATTGCTTCTGTATTTATTTTCGGACCGAAATCATTTTTACTCAGCGCTGTGTGCGTCGGAGTATGTGTACTTTCGGAATATATAGCAAGAAAAGTAATGAAGCGTTCAAACACTATAGGCGATTTAAGCGCTGTTGTTACAGGACTTCTGCTTGCATTTAATCTTCCTGTTGACGCTCCCCTGTGGGTTGCCGCAATAGGCAGTGTTTTTGCAATAGTGGTAATCAAACAGTTCTTCGGCGGAATAGGTCAGAACTTTATTAACCCTGCGCTTGGTGCAAGAATAGTTCTTCTTACTTCATTCCCTACGGAAATGGCTACATGGGCAAAACCGTTAAGCTGGAAGACAGATGCTGTTACATCTGCCACTCCCCTTGCTTCAATGTATAACGAAAGCAAAGAATTTACAACCGAAAATCTTCCCTCAATCACCGATATGCTCATCGGCAACAGAGGCGGATGTCTCGGTGAAGTTTGCGCAATAGCTCTTATATTGGGCGGACTTTATCTTGTTGTTAAAAAAGTTATTTCCCCTGCAATTCCTCTTTCATTTATCGGAACTGTTGGTGTGTTTATGGCAATAAAAAGCGGCTTTGATATGGAATTTACTGCATATCAGCTTTTAAGCGGCGGCCTTCTTTTAGGCGCAATATTTATGGCTACCGATTATACAACTTCACCGATAAACTTAAAAGGCAAAATCGTTTACGGAATCGGCTGCGGACTTGTCGCTTCACTTATAAGATGCTTCGGCAATCTTCCCGAAGGCGTAAGCTTCGCAATCGTTCTCATGAATATACTTGTTCCTCATATTGAAAACCTTACTGCTCCCAAGCCTTTCGGGACTGAAAAACAAAAGAAATCAAAGGAGGAAAAAGCACAATGAAAAAAGCTATTTTAATTCCTACGATTTCACTGTTTTTAATCTGTCTTGTTGCAACGGTTCTTTTGGGTTTTGCAAATGAAATCACAAAAGGCAAAATTGAAGAAAACGCTATTGTTACAGAGCAGGAAAGTCAGAAAATTGTTATGAAAGATGCCGCTTCATTCAGCGAAAAAGTTGAAGGCAACTACACTTATGACGGCACAACAGCTCCTTACAGCTATGTTGAAGCTAAAGATAAAGGCGGAAAAACCATCGGCTATGTTTTCATTACTAATTCCACAGGCTACGGCGGAAACATCAGCATCATGACAGGTATTGACAATGAAGGCAAGGTTACAGGCGTTGAATTTCTTGAGCTTAACGAAACAGTCGGACTGGGAATGAATGCTTCAAAAGATTCATTCAAAGACGGATTCAAGGGATTGATAAACGGAATTACCGTTAACAAAAACGCTCCCGGTGAAAATGAAATCAAAGCACTCACAGGTGCAACAATCACTTCAAAAGCAACAACAAAGGGTGTAAACACTGCCCTTGACATTTATGAAAATGTTATAAAAGGAGGTGCGGAAAATGGCTGAAAAGAAAACACTCGGTCAGGAATTCACAAAAGGACTTATTAAAGAAAATCCGGTTCTGCGACTGGTTCTCGGCACCTGCCCCACTCTTGCGGTTACCACCTCTGTTTCAGGCGCAATAGGTATGGGAGCTTCCGCAACTGCCGTACTCGTATGTTCAAACATTGTTATTTCACTTCTTCGCAAGGTAATACCGGCAAAAATCAGAATTCCCGCATATATCGTTGTTATCGCATCTTTTGTTACAATAGTTCAGATGGCTGTTAAAGCATTCCTTCCTGAGCTTAACGACAAGCTTGGCGTATATCTTCCGCTAATTGTTGTTAACTGCATTATTTTAGGCAGAGCAGAAGCATTTGCAGGTAAGAATAAAGTTCTTCCCTCAGCTGTTGACGGGCTCGGCATGGGCGTGGGATTCACCGCTGCACTTTGCTGTATGGGTCTTGTTCGTGAAACCCTCGGAAGCGGAACATTCCTTTCCGGTGTTGCCTCAATCAACAACGGCAACGGACTTTTGATTCCTTTCCTTAATGAACATCCCATGCTTATATTTGTACTTGCACCCGGCGGATTCTTTGTATTCGGCCTTCTTATGGCATGCGCAAATAAACTTGCAGAAGAAAAAGGATTGCCTGCGGCTGTGCTTCACGGCTGTGAAAACTGCCCCATGGTAAAATGCTGCACAATCAGAGAAAAAGAGAATTGTGCGTCAGGTGAGGAGGCTGCAAAATGAGTTATTCAAAAGAACTTTTATCAATATTTGTTACCTACATTCTCACACAAAACTTTATTTTATCAAAATTTTTGGGAATTTGTCCGTTTCTGGGTGTTTCCAAAAAGCTAAATACAGCAGTCGGGATGTCCGCAGCGGTTATTTTTGTTATGCTTATTTCCACAGCTGTTACTTACCCGATTTTTAATCTGCTTACAGCATTGGATTTGCAATACCTTGAAACGATAGTATTTATTCTTGTTATTGCCGCACTTGTTCAGCTTGTTGAAATTGCAATGAAAAAATACATTCCGTCTCTTTACAATGCTTTGGGAATTTATCTTCCGCTTATTACAACAAACTGCGCAGTTTTAGGTGTTGTTCTTCTTAACATTGATACAAACGGATACAGCGGAACACTTGCAAACTTCGGCAGAGCCATGACCTGTTCATTCGGCGCAGGATTAGGATTTATGCTTGCAATGGTCATGTTTGCTGGAGTTCGTTCAAGACTTGAAGGTGCGGATATTCCGAAATTTCTCAAAGGTCTTCCTATTACTCTTATCGCCGCATCTCTTACTTCTCTCTCATTCCTGGGATTTGCAGGAATAGTTGAGAATATGTTCGCTTAAAGGAGGAAGCCGTTATGAATATAACTCATATTCTTATTGCAGTTGCAATAGTTGCAGGATTAGGTCTTCTTCTCGGCCTCGGTCTTGCAATAGCTTCTGTTGTTATGGCAGTGCCGGTTGATAAAAAAGCCGAAGAAATCCGTGAATGTCTTCCGGGTGCAAACTGCGGCGCCTGCGGATTTTCGGGATGTGACGGATATGCCGCCGCACTTTCAAAAGGCATTACCAAAAACACTGCGCTGTGTGCTCCCGGGGGAAGCGATGCTTCAAAAGCCATAGCTGAAATAACCGGACTTGACGCAGGCGTTGTAAAACCCATGGCAGCTGTTGTTCTTTGCCAGGGTATTAAGTCAAACACCGGCAAGAAAATGGAATACCTTGGAATAGAATCCTGCAAAATGGCAAAACAGCTTTTCGGCGGTCCGAAAGAATGTATATACGGATGTATCGGTTACGGAGATTGCGTTAACGCATGCGAATATAACGCTATACATATATGCGACGGTGTTGCAAGAATAAATCCTCTTGCGTGCCGTGCCTGCAAACAGTGTGTTAAAACCTGCCCCAATTCACTGATAAAAATGCTGCCTCTCCATGAAACAAAAGCCGCCGTTCTTTGTGCAAATAAAGATAAGGGCGCCCTTACCCGAAAGGAATGTAAGGCAGGTTGTATCGGCTGTATGAAATGCGTTAAAAACTGTGAAGCAGAAGCAATCAAGGTTGAGAATTTCTGCGCTAAAATTGATGCTTCCAAATGTACAGGCTGCGGTAAATGCGAAGCCGGATGCCCTGTGGGAGCAATCAAATTGATTTCATTATTGAAATAACCTGCAATCATTATTACAAAAAAGTTCAGGGAGTATAAGCTAAACCAAGCTTATACTCCCTGATGTTTTTATAAAATCAGTCAAGAAAATCTTTAAGTTTTTTACTTCTGCTGGGATGACGAAGCTTACGCAATGCTTTTGCTTCTATTTGACGGATACGCTCTCTTGTAACATTAAAATATTTTCCCACTTCTTCAAGAGTATGCGGATGTCCTCCTTCAAGACCGAAACGCATTGAAAGAACTTTTGCTTCTCTCGGAGTCAAAGTCTGAAGAACTTCATCAAGCTGTTCTTTCAAAAGAAGAATAGAAGCGGCATCAGCCGGTGCAGGAGCCTCGTCATCGGGAATAAAATCACCAAGATGGCTGTCTTCTTCCTCACCGATAGGAGTTTCAAGAGAAACAGGTTCCTGAGCAACACGAAGAATCTCTCTTACTTTGCTGACTGTCATACCAAGTTCAGCGGCAATTTCTTCAGCCGTCGGATCTCTGCCGTTTTTATGAAGGAGCTGACTGTTTGTCTTTTTAACTTTGTTGATTGTTTCAACCATGTGAACGGGAATACGGATTGTTCTTGCCTGGTCAGCAATAGCTCTTGTTATGGCCTGTCTAATCCACCATGTTGCGTAAGTTGAAAACTTAAATCCCTTTGTATAATCAAACTTATCAACAGCTTTTATTAAGCCGAGATTTCCTTCCTGAATAAGATCAAGAAAATGCATTCCCCTGCCGACATAACGCTTTGCAATGCTGACAACAAGGCGAAGGTTTGCCTCTGCAAGTCGTTTTTTAGCTTCTTCGGCTTCCGGTCCTTCGGATGTAATTCTTGTAGCAAGCTCTATTTCTTCTTCTGCAGAAAGAAGCGGAACTCTGCCTATTTCTTTAAGATAAACCTTAACAGGGTCATCGGAGCCCTGGTTTTTATCTTCCGCCGGATTTGAATTAAGCTCAGATGATTTCGGCAAATCCATATCAAAATCCAGGTCTTCAAGGGCAACATTATCAAAATCATCAATTATTTTAATATTCTGATTTTCAATGGTTTCATAAAGCTTGTCAAGCTCTTCAACATCAAAATCCATTTCAATAATGGCATTGTCAATATCCTGAGCAGAAAGCTTGTTGCCGTTTGCTTTTCCCTTTTCAACCAGGGCTTTTACGGCGCTCTTTTTTTCGTTGTTATCCATATTATTTCTCCTTTATTATACATCCGTTAAGATTTTTTCCTGAAATAATTCAAAAATTCTTCATCGGTCATATCCGCCGGGTCTGCAGCGGATTTTTTAAGGTTTTCTTTTATTAAAACATCAATACAATCCCTGCATTCGTCAACAGTATTGCTTATTTCTTTTTTCATAGCAAGGAATTTTACAAGTCTGCTTATTTCGTCAGGTGAAAAATCAGCTGATATTACTGACAAATCAATGCTTGTATTTTCTTCAATCCTTTTTGAAATACAGTCAAATACCCGCCGATTAAAATCGGTAACAAAAATATCCCTGTTTAATTTTTCACTTATTTTGGAATAAAATTCGGGATTGTTCATCAGTGAAGAAAGTAAGATATCCTCCGCTCTTGCCGCCCTGACATTATATTTACGCTGAGGATTAACGGTATCATCGGGGGTGACCGCCTGGCGGGAAATATTCTCAAACTCTTTTTTAGCAGATATTCTTGATTGCTTTTTCTTTTGATTCTTTATTTCAATCATGAGAGATTCTTTATTTACACCAAGCTCATCAGAAAGTCTTGAAGAATAAATATCCTGCTCAATAGTATTGCACGAAGCGAGAATTTCCACTGCTTCTTGCAAAAATTTAACTCTTCCGTCAGGAATTGAAAGGTCGTATTTATCTCTTATTTTTAACAATCTGTATTCAATATCATTTGATGCCCCGTCAATCAAAGCCCTGAACCGTTCTTTTCCGTATGTTTTTATTATTTCGTCAGGGTCTTTTCCGCCTTCAAGCTTCAGCACTCTCAGCTTTACGCCTGTCTTTTCAAAAATTGAAATAGCCTTTCTGGTTGCCTTCTGCCCTGCTTCGTCAGAATCATACGAAAGTATCACTTCATCTGTAAATCTGCTGATAAGGCCTGCCTGCTCTTTTGTAAGAGCTGTACCCAATGACGCAACAGCATTTGTAAAGCCTGCCTGATGCAAAGCTATAACATCCATGTACCCTTCGCAAACAATCATAGATTCCGGATTGCCTTTTTTGGCAAAATTAAGAGCAAAAACATTAAGAGATTTTTTATAAATTAAAGTATCCGCTGTGTTAACATATTTCGGAACCGAATCGTCAAGAACTCTGCCACCGAAGCCGATAACATTTCCTCTTACATCAATAATGGGAGTCATGGCTCTGTTGCGGAAATTATCATAATAAGATACTTTATTGTTCTTTTCGCTTCGTTTTGCCAAATCAGCATCATAAAGCTCGTTAACGGTAAATCCTTTTGATTTCATATAATCAATCAAAGCAAATCCGCCGGGTGGAGCGAAACCTAATCCGAAATGATTTATTGTGCTTAAAGTCAGCCCTCTGTTAAGGAAATAATCAAGTCCCGTTCTGCCCTCAGGTGACATCATATAAGAATGATAAAACCTTGCGGCCTCACGGTTTGCGGCGAGCAGTCTCTGACGGTGTTTAGCCATTGAATCATCATATCCGTCATCAGGCAGCTGCATTCCCGCCCTGTCAGCAAGGAACTTAACGCTTTCAAGATAATCAAGATTTTCAATCCTTCTGACAAATGTTATAACCTCTCCCCCTGCACCGCAGCCGAAGCAAAAAAACGACTGAGTATCGGGATAAACAGTAAAGGAGGGTGTTTTTTCGTTATGAAACGGGCAAAGACCTTTAAGAACCCTGCCGTTTCTTTTAAGATTAACATAAGAAGAAACTACGCTTTCTATATCGTTACGGTCACGGAGTTCTTCAAGAAAAATATCACTGAACGCCATAATCACACCATCCACGAGCCGGGAACACGCAAACGATTAAAGGTGTGAACTGCATATCGGTCAGTCATACCTGCAATGTAATCAAGTGCGGCTCTCTGCGGTCCTTCTTTCATACAAATCATAGTGTATTCCCGGGGCAGTTCCAAAGGATGCTCCGAAAAATAATCGTAAAGCCAGCATATCATATCAATAGCTTTCGATTCTTCGCTTTTGCACTTTGGATTGGTATAAACATTTTTATACATAAAAGAGTGAAGCTCATCAAATGCCTGTTGTATTTCCTCATCAAGGCAAATATCATCTTCACTGTTGTCAATACATGATTTTACAAGGGTGTTAATTCTGTCAGACTTGGAAAAACCGAGAACACTTTTTATATCCTTGGGAATATCGTCTTCGCTGAGAACTTTTGCGTGAACAGCATCGTCAATATCGTGATTTATATATGCAATTCTGTCCGCAAGTCTGACAATTCTGCCTTCAAGAGTAAAGGCGTCTTCCCCGGATGTATGCCGTTCAATACCGTTGCGTACTTCCGCTGTTAAATTAAGGCCTGTGCCTCCGTGTTCAATAATATCAATCACACGAATACTTTGCTGATAGTGCTTAAATCCGTCGGGATAAACGGAGTCGAGCGCTCTTTCGCCTGCATGGCCAAAAGGTGTATGCCCTAAATCGTGACCTAACGCTATTGCCTCCGTAAGATTCTCATTTAATCTGAGTGCAACAGCAATGGTTCTTCCTATCTGAGAAACTTCTAATGTATGAGTAAGTCTTGTTCTGTAATAATCCCCTTCAGGAGATAAAAAAACCTGTGTTTTATGTTTCAGCCTTCTGAATGAATTGGAATGAATTATCCTGTCTCTGTCTCTTTGAAAGCAGGTTCTGATTTCACAATCATCTTCGTTAAACAGTCTTCCTCTGCTTTCATCGGCAAAGCAGGCGTAAGGAGACAGAATTTTATGCTCATTTTCACATGTAATTTCACGAACAGTTTTCATAAATATCTCCTTTCAACATCCCACTGATAATCTTTTACGCTGTAAACTTCAAAAATACTTTTATATTTTACAAAAAATTTCACCTGTTTTTTCTGCGCAAATCTTTCCGAAACTTGATTCAGTAAGACTTTTGCTGAACTGACTGTATTTTTCATCAGGTATTCTGAACTTAACGGCAACATTTTCCGAAAACTCACAGTCATCAACAATTCCGCCGTATTCGGGGATAAGTGAATTCAGCTTACCGTAAAAATTATAATCGCATTTGCAAAATAATATATCGCAAAGCTTCATAGTTGCAATGCCTGCCGCATCAACTGCGATTTTCGCAGTATGGCTGTATGCACGGACAAGTCCGCCGCCGCCGAGCAATATTCCGCCGAAATATCTTGTAGCAACAACAACGCAATCTGTAAGATTTTCTTTAAGCAGAACATCAAGGACGGGAATACCCGCCGTACCCTGAGGTTCGCCATCATCTGAATAACGGCGTGTCTGCCCGTCACGCAGAATATACGCATAAACATTATGAGTAGCATCCCAATGCTTTGATTTTATTGAATTTATAAAATCAACTGCTTCTTCCTTTGTTGTAACAGGCTTAATATAGCCTATAAACCGTGAATGTTTTTCAACAAATTCATCGCAGGCTTCTTTATCGACAGTTCTGTACTCCATAAAATCACCCATAAAAAAATTCAGCGGTGCCGAAAATGCACCGCTTTATTTTAATTATTTATCAAGATTGAAACGCCTCTTGAATCTGTCAACTCGTCCGCCTGTATCAACCAACTTCTGCTTACCAGTAAAGAAAGGATGGCAGCTTGAGCAAATATCAACACGCATATCGCCTTTTGTAGAACGGGTCTCTATAACTGCACCACATGCGCAACGCACACTTGCAGTTTCGTATTTAGGATGAATTCCTTCTTTCATCGTTTTCACCTCTTTCGGTAACATTCATGCAAAGGGTATTCTAACACATAATAATTCAAAATGCAACAGTTTTTTAAGATTTTTTTGAAAAATCTCAGTTTTAACGGCTTTCGTTATCGGCAATGGGAGGCTTAAAGCCTTCACCTAAAATTTCTTTTGCCTCTGTTATCACAATGAATGTGTTCGGGTCGGCTTTTTTTATCAGGCGGCGAACCTTTGCCACCTCATCAGAACGCAGAACAATAATCAGCATATTTTTATTTTTGCCGGTATAGCCGCCTTCAACAGGAAGAATTGATACTCCTCTTCGCATATTTGATGTAATCATATCAGACACTTCATGAGCTTTATCAGTAAACACAAACAGAGTTTTACCGTTACTTGCGCCGTAAACAATCTGATCAACAACACGGGAGCTTACAAAAATAAGAATAGCGGCATACAGTGCGCTTTCAACGCTCCTGAATACTATTGCGGCAGTAATGACAACTGCGGCATCAAGTACCATAATCAGCCTGCCCATTGAAAAATGAGGAAGTCTGCGTTTTATAAGGCGCATAACAATATCTGTTCCGCCGGTAGTGGCATTTCTTAAAAAAGTAACAGATAAACCGAATCCGCACAGCAATCCGCAGAAAATGCAGGCAAGAAGTCTGTCACCGTTATCATAAACAGGTATAATGCCTTTATTTGTCAGCGATGTCATTACATCCATAATCAGAGAAAGCATTGATGTAACCCACAGGGTTTTTACCGTAAACTTTTTGCCGATAAATATCCATGCTAATATAAACAGCGGCACATTAAGACAAAAGTTTGTTATGCCTATCGGTGTGTGAATAAGGTAATTGATGATTATTGCAACACCTGTCATTCCGCTTTGTGCTATATTATTCGGAACCGCAAAAAGCGTTACACCCGCAGAATATGAAATACAGCCTATTAACCAAAATAAATTATCAACAAGAAAATCCAGCACTTTTCTCTTCTTATCGTTCATTTTGTTCTCTCCCTGATGAGCATATATATTTCTTTTATTCTTTGCATATTTCCGCATAAATATAAATATCCGAAAACAGCTTCAAGTCCGGTAGATTTATGATAATCTGAGGTTGTTGCATTTTTTGCAATATGACCGGTTTTAGCATTTCTGCCACGCTTATAAACAGAAAGCTCATCTTCGGTAAAGAAATCCATAATACTTTCCGCAGCCTCTGCCTGTGCTGATGCTTTAACCTGCTTTACTGCAAGGGAATGCAAATCGTTAGCACTTCTGTTGGCTTCACATATTATTTCTTCTCTCACAAGCAAATCGTAAACAGTATCTCCGATAAATGCTAAAGTCAGCGGACTCAACAGCTTAGGTTCCACATTCTTTTCAGATAAAAATCTTTCCATAAAAGCACCCTGTCAGTTAAAATAATCAAATTCAAGGTCATAAATAGAAACGGTGTCCCCTTCTTCTATGCCTTTTTCTTTAAGTGCATCAATTATTCCGCTTGAGTGAAGCACACGCTGAAAATACTGCAACGATTCATAATCATCAAGGTCTGTTCTCTGAAGAATTTTCAAAAGCCACTCCGCTTCAACAAAATATACGCCGTCATCAACAGTTACGGTAAATTTACCGTCATTATTTTTCACAAAAAATTCCGCCGGAATTTCTTCTTTTTCAAACCTCTTAACAGGCGGAAGCTTTGAAAGCTTTTCGGCAACAGCGTTAATAACCTCTTTCGTTCCCTCCACAATAGGAGCGCACATTGTAAAGAACTGAAAGCCTTTTTCTTCAAAATATTTTTCAAGCCTTTCAACCTGTTCGTCAGAAGCTAAATCCACTTTATTGCCGACAATAATCTGTTCCCGTTCGGCAAGCTCCGGATTAAATTTAACAAGCTCTCTGTTGATTTTTTCAAAATCATCAATAGGGTCTCTGCCTTCACTGCCTGCGGCATCAATAATGTGAACAAGCAGTCTGCACCTTTCAACATGACGCAGAAATTCGTGCCCTAATCCTATGCCTTCACTTGCCCCTTCGATAAGGCCGGGTATATCTGCCATAACAAACGAATTGCCCTCGCCTAATGACACAACACCCAAAACAGGCGTAAGCGTTGTAAAATGATAATCTGCAATAATCGGCTTTGCTTCACTGACAACTGAAATAAAAGTTGACTTTCCAACATTCGGGAAACCTAAAAGTCCAACATCTGCCAGCAGCTTCAGCTCAAGACTTACCTCCCATTCCTCACCGGGAGTTCCGTTCTTTGCAAATCTCGGTGTCTGTCTGGTAGGTGTGGCAAAATGAGGGTTCCCCCATCCGCCTCTGCCGCCTTTTGCCGCAATGAACACATCGTCATCTGACATATCCGCCATAACCTTACCGCTGTTAACTTCTCTTATAACAGTACCCCTGGGCACAAGAATAACAAGGTCTTCGCCTTTTTTTCCGTTTCTTCTGCCGCCGGAGCCGGGAAAACCTGACTGTGCCTTATATTTTCTTTTATATCGAAAATCAGACAAAGTAGCAAGATTATCGTCAACCTTAAAAACGATATCTCCGCCTTTTCCTCCGTCACCGCCGTCAGGTCCGCCTGATGCTACATATTTTTCTCTGTGAAAAGAAACGGCGCCGTTACCGCCGTCTCCCGCTTTAATTTTAATTTTCGCTATATCAACGAACATAAATTAAATTACCTTTCAATAATTATAATTCCGCTCTTGCCGCTTTAATGTTGGCAACAAATTTTTTAGCAGTTTCGGTAATCAGGGCATAATCGCCTGTTTTTGCACCTGCTGTAAGCGAACTGCCTGCACCGACTGCAACGGCGCCAGCCTTAATCCATTCGCCGACATTATCTGCATTAACTCCGCCTGTAGGCATCATTTTTGCATAAGGTATGGGCCCTCTTATATCTTTGATGATTTTCGGTCCGAATAAATCACCGGGGAAAACCTTAAGTATATCTGCGCCTGCTTCCATTGCCATAACGCCTTCACGGATTGTCATAATCCCGGGCATAACAGCAGTTCTGTATCTGTTGCACATTTTGACTGTATCAAGGTCAAAATAAGGGCTGACAATATACTGCGCACCGCTGAGCATTGCAATTCTTGCCGTTGCGGCATCAAGCACTGTGCCTGCGCCTAAGATTATTTCTTCAGGTTTATATTTTGAAGCAAGATGTTCAATAACCTTATCTGCATGAGGAACTGTAAATGTAAGCTCTATAGCCGCAACGCCGCCCTCAATGCAGGCATCAACAATCTTTTCTGCTTTTTCCGTATTTTCAGCACGGACTACGGCTACAATTCCGCAATCCTGTATTCTTGTAAGAACCTGTTCTTTATCCATTTTATATTCTCCTATCTCTGAACTCTCGCTCCCGCACCGTTTACAATGCGTTCAACCTCTGATTTTGATGCCATTGAAGTATCTCCGGGTGTTGTCATTGCAAGCGCTCCGTGAGCAACTCCGTAATTTACGGCAGTCTGTGCATCAGATGTAGCCATAAGACCGTAAATCAGACCTGAAGCAAAGCTGTCTCCTCCGCCGACTCTGTCATAAATTTCCAATCCGGGCATTGAAAGACCGTTATAAATTTTACCGTCAGCCCAGCAAATTGCGCTCCAGTCATTAACAGTTGCGGTTTTTACTGTACGAAGAGTTGTTGCGATTACTTTGAAATTCGGATAGATTTTCACAGCATTCTCAACCATTTTATAGTAGCCGTCTATATTAAGCTCTTTAAGATTTTCATCGTTGCCTTCAACCTCAAGGCCTAAACATGCAGTAAAATCTTCTTCATTGCCAATCATAACATCAATATATTTTGCAATCTCTTTATTAACCTGCTGCGCTCTTTCTTTGCCGCCTATATCTTTCCACAGTGACGGGCGATAGTTTAAGTCATACGAAACCACTGTTCCGTATTTTTTAGCAGATTTAACAGCTTCAATAACAACCCGTGCGGTTGTATCGGATAATGCGGCAAATATGCCTCCCGTATGGAACCATCTGACTCCCAGCTCTCCGAAAATATAATCCCAGTCTATATCTCCTTGTTTAAGCTGTGATGCGGCGGTATTTCCTCTGTCCGAAACTCCTACGGCACCTCTTATCCCGAAGCCTTTTTCGGTAAAATTAAGTCCGTTTCTGACATTTCTGCCAATACCGTCATATTTTACCCATTTTATAAGAGAAGTATCAACTCCTCCCTGAAGGATAAAATCTTCAACAAGTCTTCCTATTTCATTATCTGCAAGTGAAGTTACTGCGGCAGTTTTTAAGCCGAAACAGCGGCGAAGTCCTCTTGCAACATTATACTCTCCTCCGCCTTCCCACACTCTGAATGAACGGGCATTTTTAATTCTGCCGTCACCCGGGTCAAGGCGAAGCATTATTTCGCCTAAAGAAATCATATCATAAGTGCAATCTTCTTTTTTCTTTATCTGAAGATTCATATTGAAAATCCTCCCGATTATTATAATACCTTGTACGGTATATTGTTTTCCTCAGCGTATTTTTCTGCCGCTGACCCCGAACGAACCTTAAGCGTTACTTTATCAGGATTTGATTCATCCAAAATATTAACAATTTCTTTGCCGATTACAGTAACACTTTCCGGAACGGTAAGCTCGTGAAGGTCATCCATATCATAAAACGCTCTGTCACAGATTTCAGTAACAGAATCAGGTATTCTTATAAATACAATGTAGCTTATTTCCCTGAACGCATCTTCACCGATTTTTGTTACCCCTTCGGGAATAATAAACTCATAAGCTCCGTCAAGGCATTCAAATGAACCCTGAGGAATTTCTTTTATGGTATTATCTGTAAATGTAATTTCTTCAAATCCCGCACAGTGTGAAAAACAATACTTTCCGATTGATTTAAGGTTTTTACCAAAAGAAAGCTTGCCTGTTATGGAGCCCGAATAGTAAAATCCGTAATCGCCTATTGTTTCCAGTGATTCGGGAATTTTCAATTCAACAAGTCCGTCAAGGTAGCTGAAAGCATAAGGCTCGATATTAACAGTCCCTTCGGGAATTTCATAAGAAATATCTTTTCTTCCTATGGGATATGAAACAACGGTTTTCATATCCTTTGTGTACAGTACACCTTTGTGAACTGTGTAATTTTTACAATTCTTAATGGTGTATTTTTCAATTTCTTTACAATTATTAAAGGATGTAGAGCTGATTTCATTAAGTGTTGACGGAAGATTAACCTCTCTGATGGATTTTCTGTTTGCAAAAGCATAAGCGCCTATTTTTTCAACCTTATTGAATTCAATTTTTTCAATATAGTCGAAGCTGTTATCGTCAACATTATCGCAATCTCTGAAATAAGCATAAGCACGAACGGTAGTAACGCTTGAAGGAATAATAAGTTTTTTCAAATATTTACCGTAAGGATGCTCAACTATCGTTTTACCGTCAGAAGTATATAAAACTCCTTCTACAGACCTGAAATACTGATTTCCGGGGGCAACATTTATTTCCGTCAGTAATTTACAGCCGGAAAAAACTTTATAACCGTATGTTTTAAGTGATTTTGAAAGAGTAACCTTCTGTAAGGTTTCGCATTTATAAAATGCGCTGTCGCCGATATCCGTTACATTATCCGGTATCTGCAAATCAGCAAAAGAAATACAGTAATTAAACGCATTTGAACCGATAGTTTTAAGCGTTGACGGAAGCTTAAGCTTTGCAAATGCTTCACATTCATAGAAGCAGTAATCTTTAATTTCCGTAACACCTTCCGGAATATTTACGCTGACAAGCTTTGTACAGCCGTCAAAAGAATGTGCTCCCAATGAAGTAACCCCTGATGGCAATGTTATATCTGTAAGCTTTTCGCAGGTTGCAAATGCGTAATCTCCGATTATTTCAACGCCTGACGGTACGCTGAATTTCGCTTCATCTCTGCCTGAAGGATAATGAATAACCGATTTACCGTCTTTCGTATACATTATTCCGTCTTCACTTTTATAAACAGGATTTCCCTGGGCAACCGTAAACGCAGTTATATTGTGGCACCCTTTAAATGCAGAAGGGTCAATAAAGACAAGGCCTTTCGGAATGTCAACAATTTCAATGGCAAGCATACTTGAACCGATAGCTTCAGGTCCAAGTCCCATTACCTTTTTACCGCCCAGCCGACGGGGAATTGACACACGAAAATCCTCACCGATATAAGCTGTGATAACAGTATAATCCTCATAAACATCATACTCATAATCTTTGTTTGATTCGCTTCTTATAAACTCTGATTTTTCAAGTGACAAACCGTCAAGATTCTGTTTGCCGCAGGAAGAAAACAGTCCGAGTATAAGAACAAGAACCATTAAGATTGACACAAATCTTTTCATATCAGTCCTTCTCCTTCAAATATAATACAATATATTAAACTCCTGAATAGGCGTTAAATCCGCCGTCAACAGCAATAGTTGTTCCTGTAACAAAGCCTGAATATTCTTTATCGCAAAGGAACAGCAACGCACCTGAAAGTTCTTCGGGTTCACCGAAACGCTTCATCGGAGTAGCGGCAAGAATTTTGCCTGTTCTTGCAGTCGGTGTGCCGTCATCATTCCATAAAAGTGTTTTATTCTGTTGAGTTGAGAAAAATCCGGGAGCAATGGCATTAACTCTGATTCCCATATCTGCAAAATGAACCGCCATAAACTGAGTAAAGTTTGCAACAGCAGCTTTTGCGGCGGAATATGCGGGGATTTTTGTAAGCGGACGAAAAGCATTCATAGAAGTTATCATAATTATGCAGCTGTCTTCTTTTTCCGCCATATCTCTTGCAAAAATCTGTGTAGGAATAAGAGTTCCCAGAAAATTAAGATTAAAAACAAATGATATGCCCTGCGGGTCAAGGTCAAAGAATGTTTTAATATCATCATTCTTTTCAACAAGGTCTATTTTTTCAAGGGTTTCTTTACTTGTTGTGCCTTTGGGATTATTGCCGCCCGCGCCGTTAAGAAGAATGTCACAGGTTCCGAATTTTTCATTGACAATATCTCTTGCGGCTTTCATGCTGTCCTGGTCAAGAACATTGCATCCGACTGCAATGGCGGTTCCGCCGTCTGCAATTATTTCATCGGCAACCTTCTGAGCCGCAGCTTCATTAAGGTCAAGCACAGCTACCTTTACTCCCTGCTTTGCAAGTGTTTTTGAAAAACCGCTGCAAAGAACACCGCCGCCGCCTGTTACAACAGCAACTTTGCCCTTAAGATTCTCATGTATATTCATAACAATTACTTCCTTTCAATTATCTTGATTTTTCGCAGGCTTCCCAGAGACCGTTAATGTATGCAGCGCCGAGTGCTCTGTCATACAGTCCGTAACCCGGTCTTGCAACCTCACCCCACAACATCCTGCCGTGGTCCGGTCTGATATAGCCTTCAAATCCGGTTTCCTGCAGTGCCTTAACTATTTCGTACATATCAAGGCTTCCTGCTGATGAAAGATGAGCTGTTTCGTTAAACCAGCTTTCTCTTATTTTTACATTGCGAAGATGAGCAAAATAAATTCTTTCTCCCACTTCTCTTATCATTTCAGGAAGGTCATTATCTGCACTTGCACCGAGAGAACCTGTACAGAATGTAAGTCCGTTATAAGGTGAATCAACAAGCTTTAACAATCTTCTGATATCTTCAATATTTTTTATAATTCTCGGAAGCCCGAAAATGTCCCATGGCGGATCGTCAGGATGAATAGCCATTTTAACATCACATTCTTCGCAGACAGGAATAATTTCTTCAAGAAAATGTTTCAGATTATTCCATAAATCCTCAGATGTAACGCCCTTATATTTTTCAAAAAGCTCTTTAATCTCTCCCATACGCTCGGTTTCCCAGCCCGGCATAGCGTACCCGTTGGAATTATCGTCAATTTCTCTGAACATATCTTCCGGACTTTTGCCTTCAATCTGCTTTCCGTTATAGCAAAGGCAAGTTGCTCCGTCGCCCATATCCATAGCCAAATCGGTCCTTGTCCAGTCAAAAACAGGCATAAAATTGTAGCATATTACCTTAACGCCTGCTTCAGCAAGATTTCTGATGCTTATTTTATAATTTTCTATATATTTTTCCGCCGTAGGAAGACCAAGCTTAATGTCTTCATGTACATTAACACTTTCAATACATTCCATTGTAAAGCCTGCATCTTCGATTTCCTTTTTCATTTCCATAACCATATCAAGAGGCCATGCCTCACCGGCAGGAAGCTTATGAAGAGCGGGAACAATACCGGTTACACCCGGAATCTGCTTTATCTGCTCAAGTGTTACGGTATCTTTATCCGCTCCGAACCAACGAAATGTCATCTGCATATTTATCACCTGCTTAAATAAATTGTTTCATTTTTTTCTGATGATTCATAAGCGGCAAGAAGCTCAGTGACTGCCCTTCCCGCCTGACGAACATCTATGGGAAAATGCTTTTTATTTTTTATACAATCATAAAATTCAGAAATAAGAACGAAATGACCGCCGCCCCACTCTTTTTTGCCGACAAAAACAGAATCCTGCTGTTTATTATTAAATAACAGCTTGTGACTGCCGCTTTTTTTATCAATAAGAAAAACACAGTCATCTTCTATTCTCAGTGCGGCATTTTCAAAATAAATATCAATGAGCGGACTTGAATTCACTCCGGCGGCAGTCGTAGCGTAGTAAACCGCTCTTGTGCTGTCGGTAAATGTAAAGTAAACACAGGCAGTATCTTCAACTTCAATGTGGTTTTTTAAATGAAAATTTGCAATTTTACCGTCCACCGAATATGTATCTTTACCAATAAGATACATAAGCAAATCGTGAGTATGAATCGCCTGATTGATTAACACACCGCCGCATTCCATTGACCTGGTGCCACGCCATTCACCTAAACTGTAGTATTCTTTATCTCTGTTCCATGTGACGAATGCTCTTGCGCCCGTGACACTGCCGTATTCCCCTGACAAAATAAAATTCTTAGCAAAAACGGTTGTCGGATTATACCTGTTTTGGAAACAAACTGCAAGCTGAGAATCCGAACAATCCGCTGCTGCTTCAAGCCGTTTCAATTCTTCTGACGATGTTGCACACGGTTTTTCAAGCACAACATTTATATTTTTTGCCAATGCTTTTATTGCCATATCAACATGAAGATAATGGGGCGTACATATATGAACAACATCGGCATCTTCATTTTCAAGCATTTCATTATAAGAATAATATGCTTTACAGCCGAATTTTTCTGCTGCTTTATCGGCTTTTTCTTTTACGATATCACATACCGCAACAAGATTTGCCCCGTTTTCCTTCATTTTTTCTATTGCGGCAAGATGGCATTTTGAAATACTGCCGCAGCCGGCAAGACAAACATTCATCGTATATGCTCCTAAAACACATCAATATGTACTGCTCATATCCTCATTAACAGTTTCTTTAACTTCTTTTTTACCTTTTGAACCTGCAACCTTTTTCTGAAGCTCTGAATAATAAATATCCTCATCAACAGGAAGTGTTACTGTTTCGCCTGTCCAGCTTGAAAGATGAGCCGCATTTGAAATCATAAGGCCGTTTATACCCTCAACGCCGTTGGCAATAAGAGGTGTACCGTGAAGAATATTTCCGGCAAAAGCATTAAGAACCCCTGAATGCTGGTCGTTAATTCCGTCAGTTTCGACGGGAATAATTTTTGTTTCGATTTTTCCGAAGCCCTTATCGCACTGAGCACAGTGAACACTTAAAGGTGTATCAAGCACTTCAAGAGTAATATTCTCACTGTCTTCACATACAAGCTTTGCCTTGTCCATAGTAATTTCAAGGCGGTTGCTTCCCGGATAATCACCTGTTGTTGTTACAAATACACCTGTTGCTCCGTTAGGATACTCGGCATAAATAGAAACATCATCTTCAACTTCAATATCGTGCCACTTACCTTCATGGCAGAAAGCACGGATTTTTGAAGGCATACCGCATATCCACTGCCAGAGGTCAAGCTGATGCGGGCACTGATTAAGAAGAACTCCGCCGCCTTCACCTGACCATGTTGCACGCCATCCGCCTGAATTATAGTAAGCCTGTGTTCTGTACCAGTCAGTAATAAGCCAGCTTACTCTGCGGATTTCACCGTATTCCTTACTGTCAACTATTTCTTTTATTTTACGGTAAACGCAATTTGTTCTCTGATTAAACATCATTGCAAATACTTTATCGCTTTTCTGAGCAACCTCGTTCATTTCACGAACCTGCTTTGTATAAACGCCTGCCGGCTTTTCCGAAACAACATTTATGCCCTTATTAAGTGCTTCAATAACAAGCGGCGGGTGGAAATAGTGCGGAGTTGCAATAACAACTGCATCTACAAGACCGCTGTCAAGAAGGTCAGATGCATTGTCAAACTGCTTTGCCCACGGCAACGCCTCTTTTGCCCATACAAGCTTTTCGGGGTTTATATCGCAAACGGCTGTAATTCTCATTTCTTTAATATGACCGTTGAGGAAATTTCTTGCATGAGCAGAACCCATGTTACCCATACCGATAATACCAAAGCGAACAGGCTGTGCATCCTGAGCAGCCTTATGCATTGCGTCGGCTGCCGCCTTAAATGACTCTTTATGAGAAGCATACACATTTTTCTTCATGTTTTTCTCTGTTTCATCGTCAGCTTCAAGATTTGAAAGTCCGTCAAAAACTTTAAGATGAGGTTCAAGTGACAATACCTTTACGCCGTCTTTAAGAGCGAACTTTTTAAGAAGCTCGGTAACATTTCCGTCACCCTCGCCTGCGGGAACAACAGAACCGTCTTCATACAAAGCATCTTTAATATGGAAATATTCGATTTTTTCATTAACAAGCTCATAAGCCTCGAGAGTATCAACCTTGCACTGAACAAAATTTGCAGGGTCAAAAACAGCTTTAAGTCCCTTGACGCTGTCAAGCAGGTCTTTTACTCTTTCACCGCTATCACCGTATATTCCTTTTTCGTTTTCATGGCACGGGATTATACCGTTTTCATTTGCATAATCAGCCATAAGCTGAACACGGCGGATAACTTCATCTCTGTATTCATCATAACTTTCGCCCTTTGTAAAATAAAAGCTGAAAATTCTGATATACTTTGCGCCGAGAATTTTGCCCACCTGAACGGTATTCTTAAACTTTTCAAAATGTTCCTCAAAATCATCGGTTATTTCAATTTTGCCGTAACCTGAGCCTATTGATGAAACATCAATTCCGCCTGCTTGGTCAATAATCTTCTTCATATCTTCCGCTTCAGCCGGTGTTAAATTATTTATTGATTTATCACCGAATCCACGAAGTTCCATATTTGTAATTCCGTTTTCTTTGCATGCGGCTATCTGACCGCATATATCTGTTTCGCCGGATTCATCACAGAATGCCGAGAATACAAAATGTGCCATTGTCGTTCTCTCCTTAAGAATAAATTTGCAAATCTATGCATACGAAAATATGATATCACATTATTATTACAAATGGAATAGTATTCTGACATTTTTTAAACTTTTTTCTAAATAATAAACAACCGAAAAGGCACTGCTGTTACGCAGTGCCTGTTATATGTAAAGTTATTCAATTTTGTTTATGAGGTTTTATGCGGCTGAAAGTATCAATCCTGCAAGCATATTGCCTGTTCCCAAAACTCTGTTATTCATATCTCTTGTATAATTTGTTTTAGGATCAAAACAACCTATTTTTTCACCTTTCCTATTATAAGCCGTTTGCTTACCTCTCTTATCAATTCTTATTATACCAATCTGCTTTGAAAGCTTATTTCTTATTACCATTTCCGACATAATTACAACTCCTTTTAATATTAGAGAATCTGCGATTTATTATGCCGTCATGGTCATTATGCGGTTACCCGCTCACTTAAATTGTTCTGTCGTTCACCAGACGGCTTTCAATTTTTGTTTCTATTCTCATTTCAAAAGCCTCCTTTGTTTTAAGTTCAACTACATTATACCACAAAAAAGCAATAAGTCTATTCGTATTTTGCACAAAGTTGTAAAGAATTTTTGTGCATATTCAACATTTTTCTAAAGCTTTAACATGAGGACAATCGATTTCATCTGCAATACGGTACGGTGCAACATACTCAACTGCATTTGTAATTATTCTCTGAACATATTCATTATAAAAGCTTCGGTTTGTTTCGTGACCGGGCTGAAAATAAAATACTTTTCCCAGTCCTCTGTTCCAGACATTGCCTGAACGGAACACTTCGCCGCCTGAGAACCAGCCTAAGAAAATCTGCTCATCAGGGCATGGAATATCAAACCTTTCGCCGTACATTTCTTCTGCTTCAAGCTCAAAATGTTCGGGAATCCCCTGTGCTATGGGATGATTGGGCAAAACAGTCCAGATTCGTTCACGGTCATCCTCTCTCCATTTAAGAGAACAGGTTGTGCCCATAAGCTTTATAAACGGTTTTGAAAAATGCGCTGAATGAAGAAAAATCACGCCCATTCCTCTCAGGACTCTGTTATGTATTTTTTCTGCAAGCTCATCGGGAACAAGATGATGCTTCCCATGGCCCCACCAGATAAGCACATCGGTATTTTCAAGAATATCATCCTTCAGTCCGAAGTCCTCCTCTTCAAGGTCGGCAATTCTGACATTAAAGCTCTCTTTCCTGTCAAGAAAACTTTTTATTGCGGCATTCATACCTTCAGGATATACTTCAAGCACATCCTGAGCAGTTGTTTCAGGTGAATTTTCATTCCATACAGTTACATTTATCATCAATATCATCTCCCTTTACGATTATATCACAGATGAATTTACAAATCAATCTGTATTGACAAAGCCTTCAGGATTTGTTAAATTATCCCCGAGGTGATTATTTTGAACAGCATATTTATTGTTTTGATAATAAGCATTGCGGTCAGCTACGGCTGGGGCATGAGAGGCGCTTTAATCGGCGGTGAAAAAGGTGCCGCACTTCCGGGAGCACTGCTCGGCACTTTTCTTGCTCTTTTTTCCGGAAACGAATATATTGCGGAAAAATTTTATTTTTTTGCCGCCGCAGGCGCAATAGGCACAGCATACGGCGGATTTGAGCCTTACGCTCAGACAATGGGCTTTATTCTTCACAGAGGCAGACCCGACTACAATAAACCCAAAGGATATCTCGGCCTTATTCTCAAGGGCGCTTTATGGTTCGGAATAAGCGGAGAAGTAATGGGTATGACATTCAGCGCACTTACCGGCAAATACTATTCTGCCGCCGAAATCATCATTTTGTTTTTAGCGGTACCTTTTATTCAGTTTGCGGGAATACGCATATTCAACAAGCCTTATGACCCGAAAAATAACAAATTCCCGAAAATTTATTTTTCCCTCACCAGCCGCGAGGAATGGGGCGGAAACCTTCTTATGCTTATTGTAATGCTTGCTTTAAGCATAATAAACGGTGACACATATGCAGTATTTTTCAGCCTGACAGGTGTTGTAAGCGGTATCGTCGGCTGGTGTCTCGGAATATTCTTTTATGAAAAACAGATACATCCTATGAAAAACGGAAAATTCTTTTTCGGTAAATTCAATCCGTGGGTTGACGGCTGGAAAATAATGGAATACACCCTGGGCGCAGTTACAGGTCTTGGATTCGGAATATATTATGAAATAACCAAGAGCACTATGCTTTATGAAAGATTGAAAATAATAAATATAAAAGGATTCTGGAACCCCGTCAGCTTTAACGGAGCCGCTGTTGCATGGATTATCTTCGGTCTGTCACTTTTCACGGTATTGCAGTATAAGATAAAAAGTGAAAAATATGATGTCGGACGGATATTTGAAATTCTTGAAAGAATAATGTTTTTTGCACTTCCCGCAATACCCTTAATGCTCGGAAACGAAACAACCGCAAAACTTTCGGCATTTTCATCTTTGGTATTCTTTGCGGCTGAACAGGTTCTTTATGACAGAACGGTTGACCCTGTTTTACCTGTAAGAAATAAACTTTTTGTTGTTTTTTCAATACTGACAGCGGCATCAATAATCAGCCAGATACTGTTTGATTTACCGTTAATCGTTTATATGTTAATGTTCACATTCTACTATATTTACGCAGATAACTGCCACAGAAAAACATTTGAAAAAACAAACATTACGGTTAATTCATATTTCTTCCTCCAGTCATTATTTTTAATATTTATTACCTTGTTCGCATTTTAATTGAGAAGCACCGATTTTTCGGTGCTTTTTTTCGATTTTTAATAATAAAGATTGTAAAAAAATATTGAAATAAAAACAGATAAGTATTATAATAATACCTATCTTTGGTCTTCAATGACTTTAGCGATTAAAAGTGTTAAAGTTTTAAGGCATAGCCGCACAGATCAGGTATGCAGATTACGGAATAATATTTTTGTAAGACTGCCTTAAAAATATCAACCGGTAAATTCGGTTTCGGAGGTAAAAAATGATTATTACTGAATTACTTGAAAGGAACGCAAGGCTTTTCGGTTCCGAAACGGCACTTGTGGAAATCAACCCGTCGGAAGAGCGTGACAATGCAGTTACATGGCGTGAAGCAAGTCTTATTGAAACATCTGAATCGGGAGCGCCTTACCGCAGAGATATTAATTGGAAAACCTTTGACAAAAGAGCGAACAGAGTTGCAAATTTTCTTTTAAGCAGAAATATCAAAAAAGGTACGAAGGTAGGTATTCTCCTTCTTAACTGCCTTGAATGGCTCCCAATTTATTTCGGTATTCTTAAAGCGGGATGTATAGCAGTGCCCCTTAACTTCAGATATTCAAGCGATGAAATCAAATACTGCATTGACCTTGCAGATATTGAAGTAATCGTTTTCGGCCCTGAATTCATATCCCGTATGGACCCTATTCAGGATGATATTTCCAATGTAAAAACTCAGCTTTTTGTAGGTAAAAATGTACCTTCCTACTCTGAAGATTTTATGAAGCTTATTTGTTACTGTTCATCTCAGTGCCCGCCTGTTCAGTTAAGTGAGGACGACTACGCAGCTATATATTTTTCATCGGGAACAACAGGTTTTCCCAAAGCAATTCTTCATAAACACAGCTCACTGTATTATTCCTGCGTAACCGAACAGCAGCATCATAAGCAGGAAAAAGACGATGTGTTCCTTTGCATTCCTCCCCTTTACCATACAGGTGCTAAAATGCACTGGTTCGGCAGTCTTATTTCAGGCAGCAAAGCAGTTCTTTTAAGGGGCGTAAAACCCGAATGGATTATCAGAGCCGTTACGGAAGAAAAATGTACTATCGTATGGCTTCTTGTTCCGTGGGCGCAGGACATTCTTGACGCTATTGAAAGCGGGAAAATTGACCTTAATCATCATCTTATTGAGCAGTGGCGTCTTCTTCATATAGGCGCTCAGCCTGTTCCCCCCAGTCTTGTTCACAGATGGCTTAAATATTTCCCGAATCATAAATACGATACAAATTACGGATTAAGCGAATCACTTGGCCCCGGCTGTGTTCACCTTGGAATTGAAAATGTACATAAAGTAGGTGCAATCGGTAAAGCAGGATACGGCTGGGAAACAAAAATTGTAGATGAAAACGGCAACACCGTTAAGCAGGGCGAAGTCGGTGAGCTTGCCGTTAAAGGCCCGGGACTTATGATCTGCTACTACAAGAATAAAGAAGCTACAGATGAAATTCTTAAAGGCGACTGGCTTTACACCGGTGACATGGCAAAGGAAGATGAAGACGGTTTTATTTATCTTGTTGACCGTAAAAAAGATGTTGTTATTTCAGGCGGTGAAAATATTTATCCCGTTCAGATTGAAGATTATCTGCGTAAAAACGACAAAATCAAGGATGTTGCCGTTATCGGCGTTCCTCACCCCCGTCTTGGCGAAGTTACTGCCGCAATTATTGAAATCAAAGAGGGACTTGAATGCACTGAAGATGAAATCCGTGAATTCTGCATGGAACTTCCCAGGTATAAACGCCCCCATCAGATAATATTTGATAAAGTTCCCAGAAACCCGACAGGTAAAATTGAAAAACCTGTTTTAAGAGAAAAATACTGTCACGGCCGTCTTGTTGAATCACAGATTACAGGCTGATAAAATAAAGGTAGGTTATTGTTTATGAAAAAACTCATGCTGGGAAACGAAGCATTTGCAAGAGGTCTGTATGAAGCAGGCTGTGATTTCGTTTCAAGCTATCCCGGCACACCCAGTACCGAAATCACTGAGTTTGCCGCAAAATATAAAGAAATTTATGCCGAATGGGCACCTAACGAAAAGGTTGCTATGGAATCAGCATTCGGTGCGTCACTTGCAGGCAAAAGAAGCTTTTGCAGTATGAAGCATGTAGGTCTTAATGTTGCGGCAGACCCGTTATTCACAATTTCATATACAGGCGTTAACGCAGGTATGATTATTGCCGTTGCAGATGACCCGGGTATGCATTCATCACAGAATGAACAGGATTCACGCCACTATGCCATAGCCGCTAAAATCCCCATGCTTGAACCGGCCGACGCTGATGAAAGCCTTAATTATGTTAAAAAGGCCTATGAAATTTCAGAAAAATACGACACTCCCGTTATAATAAAAATGTGCACCAGAATTGCACATTCACAAAGTGTTACGGAAATCAATGACAGAGCTGATGTACCGCAGAAAATTTACGAAAAAAACGGTGCTAAATACATTATGACCCCTGCAAACGCAAAAAAGCGTCATCCCGTTGTTGAAGAAAGAACAAAGGCACTTACAACTCTTGCGGAAACAGACAGCATTAACAGAATTGACCCCGGTTCTGATAATTCTTTGGGCATCATTACTTCAAGCACCTGTTATCAATATACCAAAGAAGTCTTCGGTGACAAATATCCGGTTCTTAAATTAGGCATGATTAACCCTATGCCCGTTAAAAAAATCATTGACTTCGCCGCAGGTGTTGACAGCGTTACTGTTATTGAAGAACTTGACGGTATTATTGAAAGTCACTGTAACTCTATTGGAGTTACAGTTAACGGTAAAAATATTTTCGGCTGTATTGATGAATTAAGTCAGAATATTATTGCGGACAAGTTCAACATTGCTCATGAAAACGGATATACAATTAACGAAAACATTCCCGTAAGACCGCCCGTTATGTGTGCCGGTTGTCCCCACAGAGGACTTTTCTATACTCTTAAAAAGAACAAGCTCACTGTTATGGGTGATATCGGATGCTATACATTGGGCGCCGCCGCTCCTCTCGGTGCTATTGACTCAACAATATGCATGGGAGCTTCGGTTTCCGGTCTTCACGGATTTAATAAAGCCAATAACTCAAGCAGTGACAGCAAAACAGTTGCCGTTATAGGTGACTCAACATTTATGCACTCAGGCGTAACAGGGCTTATAAATATTGCATATAACGAATCAAATTCCACTGTTATAATACTTGATAACTCAATTACAGGTATGACAGGACATCAGCAGAATCCAACAACCGGGTACAATCTTAAAGGCGACCCGTGCAATAAGATAAACCTTGAGGAACTTTGCCGTGCTGTCGGAATAAAAAGAGTAAGGGTTGTTGACCCGTACAATCTTGACGAATGCGATAAAGCCGTAAAAGAAGAAACAGCCGCAGACGAACCTTCTGTTATTATTTCAAGGCGTCCCTGTGCTCTTCTTAAATATGTTAAGCACCCCGGTCCCCTTACTCCTGATACAGACAAGTGTATCGGCTGTAAATCCTGCATGAAAATCGGCTGTCCTGCAGTAAGCATTGAAAACAAGAAAGTAAAAATAGATAACACTCTCTGCACCGGCTGCGGCGTATGCTCTCAGCTGTGCAAATTCGGCGCACTTGATTCAGGTAAGGAGGATTGACCATAATGAAAACCAAAAATATTATGATTGTAGGCGTAGGCGGTCAGGGAACACTCCTTGCCAGCAAGCTCCTCGGTAAAATTCTTCTTCAAAAAGGATATGATGTTAAAGTAAGCGAGGTTCACGGTATGAGCCAGCGAGGAGGAAGCGTTGTTACTTATGTAAGATACGGTGACAAAGTTTACTCCCCCATCATAGATAAAGGCGAATCGGATATTATTATTTCATTTGAGCTTCTTGAAGCCGCAAGATATACCGAATACCTGAAAAAAGGCGGAACAATAATTACAAACAATCAGCAGGTTAATCCGATGCCTGTTATTACAGGTGCCGTTGAATACCCTGAAAACCTTGAAGAAAAGATGAAGTCAGCCGGAATAAACCTTGATTCTCTTGATGCGTTGTCGCTTGCTGTTAAAGCAGGCTCTCCGAAAGCGGTTAATCTTGTGCTTTTAGGCAGACTTTCAAAATATTTTGATTTCACTCAGGAAGAATGGATAGAAGCTATTGAAACGAGTGTTCCCGAAAAATTTATTGAGCTGAACAAAAAAGCCTTTGAATTTGGTCAGCAGGCATAACAGGGTGATTGAATGTTGAATTATTTTCAGAAAGATATAGAATGTGCTTCACCTGAAGCTATAAAAAAAATTCAGGATGAAAGAATTGTAAAACAAATAAAGCATATGTGGGATAATGTTCCGTTTTACAGAAATAAAATGGAAGAAAAAGGCGTTACTCCCGCTGACATTAAATCGGCAGACGATATTTACAAGCTTCCGTTTATGTCAAAGGCTGATTTGCGTGATACATACCCTGACGGACTGCTTGCAGTGCCTAAATCTGATGTTGTAAGGGTACATTCAACATCAGGAACAACAGGGAAAAGAGTTGTTGCTTTCTACACTCAGCACGATATTGACCTTTGGGAGGACTGCTGTGCGAGAGCTCTTGCAGCAGCAGGCGCAACAAAAGACGATGTGTGTCAGATAGCTTACGGATACGGTCTTTTTACAGGCGGAGCCGGCATTCACGGAGGCAGTCATAAATTAGGCAGTATGACTTTACCTATGTCCTCCGGCAACACAGACAGACAGCTTCAGTTTATGGAAGATTTAGGTACAACGGTTCTTTGCTGTACGCCTTCTTATGCCGCTTACCTTTCAGAATGTATTGAAGAAAAAGGTATTAAAGACAAAATCAAACTAAAAGCAGGTATTTTCGGCGCTGAAGCGTGGAGTGAAAATATGCGCAAAGAAATCCAGAACAAACTGGGCATTAAAGCGTATGATATTTACGGACTTACGGAAATAAGCGGCCCGTGCGTTGCATTTGAATGCAGTGAACAGAACGGAATGCATATTAACGAAGACCATTTTATTGCAGAAATTGTTGACCCTGAAACAGGAGAAGTTCTGCCTGAAGGTACACCGGGCGAACTTGTGTTTACAACAATTTCAAAAGAAGCTTTTCCCATGATAAGATACAGAACCAGGGATTTGTGTGTTATAAAAAGAGAAAAGTGTTCCTGCGGAAGAACATTTATAAAAATGTGCAAACCGATGGGAAGATGCGATGATATGCTTATTGTTAAGGGCGTTAATGTATTCCCGTCACAGATTGAGTCCGTTCTTATTGAAGAAGGATATCAGGCAAATTATCAGATTGTTGTTGACCGTGTAAACAACACAGACACACTTGATGTTATGGTTGAAATGACACAGGATAATTTCTCCGACAGTCTTGCAAAAATCACAAATATGGAAAAACAGCTTGTTGCCGCACTTAAGACTATGCTGGGTATTTATGCAAAAGTTCACCTTGTTGCTCCGAAATCAATAACAAGAAGCGAAGGCAAAGCTGTTCGAATTATTGACAAGAGAAAAATATAAGGAGTCCGGTTATGAAAATAAAACAAATTTCTTTATTTATTGAAAACCATCCCGGTCAGCTTAACGAAATATTATGTCTTTTATCAAAAAACAACATAAATCTTAAAGCAATTCATATTGCCGAAACAGCTGACTACGGCGTACTGAGAATTATTTGCGATAACGCAGAAAAGGCAACATCAATTCTTATTGAAAACGATTACATCACATCAATCACACCTGTAGTGGCCGTTGCAGTGCCGGATGTTGCAGGCGGACTTAACATGGTTCTTGAAACAGTAAGTGATGCTGCAATAAATATTGAATATGTTTACTCTGTATTCGGCAAAGAGAACGGATATGCTTATATGATTTTCAAAGTTGAAGATACAGATAAATTCGTTAAAATACTTGAAGAAAAAAACATAAAAGTTTCCGGCCCTGATGAACTGGGAATTGAATAATAACTTTATTATATGAGGAGAAATATCAATGAAACCGCTCAGCGAAAAAAACAAATTGTTTACAGATTCAGTAATAAGAAGAATGACAAGAATTGCCATTGCTAATAATGCTATAAATCTTGCTCAGGGATTCCCGGATTTTGACCCGCCCAAGGCAATTACCGACCGTCTTGCAGAAATAAGCGCAATAGGTCCTCATCAGTACCCTATTACTATGGGTGCTCCTAATTTCCGCCAGGCACTTGCAAGAAAAGCAGGAAGATTTATGGGCAGAACTCTCGACCCTGATACCGATATGGTTATAACAATCGGTTCAACAGAAGCAATGGTTGATACAATTTTTGCCCTTACCAATCCCGGGGATAAAATTATCATGTTTTCCCCTTACTTTGAAAATTACCGTGCGCAGGCAATTTTTGCAAGCTGCGAACCCGTATTTGTTCCCCTTGTTCCGCCTACATTCAATTTTGACCCTGATGTGCTGGAAGATGCTTTCAAACAGGGCGCAAAAGCAATACTTATCTGCAACCCCTCAAATCCCAGCGGCAAGGTTTTCACTTATGATGAATTAAAACTGATTGCCGACCTGTGCATTAAATATGATGTATATGCAATTATGGATGAAGTTTACGAGCATATTGTCTATGAGGGACACAAGCACATTTATATGAACAGTCTTCCAGGTATGTGGGAGCGTACAGTCAGCTGCTCTTCACTTTCAAAAACATACTCTATTACCGGCTGGCGACTGGGATATGCTATAGCACCCAAGCATCTTATGGACAGAATCAAACAGTATCATGATTTCAATACAGTAGGTGCGGCTTCACCGCTTATGGAAGCTGCCTGTGTAGGACTTGATATGCCCGACAGCTACTATAAAGAATTCGGTGATCACTATGCTCACATGAAAAAGCTTTTCACTGAAGGTCTTGATTCAATAGGAATAACTTATACAGACCCTCAGGGTGCATACTTTGTGCTTGCAGATATAAGCGATTTCCTGAAAAAAGGTCAGACAGATGTTGAATTCTGCGAACAGATGGCTGAAAAAGTCGGAGTTGCCTGTGTTCCGGGAACATCATTCTTTATGGAAGATGTAAACAACATCGTTCGAGTTCATTTCGCAAAGAAAGATGATACTCTTTATGAAGCACTTGAAAGACTGTCAAAAATCAAAGAAAAACTCGGAGTATAAAATAATACAATTAACTGAAAAGCAAAAGGGATTTTATGGTGTATCTGAATTACAGATAACCTTAAAATCCCTTATCTTATTTTATGTAAAAAAGCATTCGTCATTGCGTGTCGATACAGCAATTTGTTCTGAATCGAAAAAATATATTGAATTGAGTTACTAAATCTGTTGAAATAATTATTTATATATGATAAAATACCAAAAAACAAGGGAGTGATATTATGCCCACATTAAAATCAGCAAAAAAACGCATGAAAGATGCTGTTAATCAGGCGATTGCCGACGGTAACAGCTTTCTTGCAAACGAAATAACCGCCAATGTAATGGCCGGAACGGCAATGTTTATTATATTTGCGCTGTTGTTTCTCTGCTGGATATTAAACGAAATAAATGTCTTTACTGTTGATAAGACGGTTATGCGCTTGGCAGTTCTGGCGACATTAGCAGTTGAACTTCCTATTACAATAGCCAACTACATTTACCTCGGAACAAAACCGTGGATGAAAAGAGCGCTTATGGGCGACCTTGTTGTTGTGTGTGCCATTCTTTCTGCCATACTCGGGCATAATGTAACCCTGATAATGGTTTTGCCGGTAATCATCAGCACAAGATATTTTGACCGTAAATATACAACAAAAATAGCTATGTTCACCGTAATCATATTTTTATTATCGTTAGTATTCAACGGATTCTTCGGTGTACAAAATATCAATATGTATTATTTTACATCTGATGCTGAATTAACAGCAACTGCCGGTCAGAAATTGAGAAATGTTATTTCATCAGTGCCCCATGACAGTATTGAACACATAAAAAATATGCTTCTTGAAGATTTCTTTCCCCGCTGTATTGTATTCCTTGCCGTATCCTTGGTTTGCAGATATATCGCTCAAAGAGGCAAAGATATGATTGAAATAGAAGTGGAAAAAACAAAGAAAGCATCCCGTATTGAAACTGAACTTGACCTTGCAACTAAAATACAGACAAGTATGCTTCCCTGTTTGATGCCTGCATTCCCCGGACACGAAAACATTGACCTTCAAGCTGTTTATCACCCTGCCAAAGAGGTCGGCGGAGATTTTTACGACTATTTTATAATCGATAAAACTCATGTAGGCGTTGTAATTGCCGATGTTTCCGGAAAAGGTGTAGGTGCGGCATTGTTTATGACAATAGCCAAAACCGTACTGAAAAACCAGCTCCAGCTTGGGATTTCTCCTGCGCAGGCAATAACAAACGCCAATAAACAGCTTTGCGAAAACAATGACGCTGAATTGTTTGTTACATGTTGGGCAGGTGTTTACGACACTGAAAGCGGTGTGCTCACATTTGTAAATGCAGGACATAATCCGCCCATTATAATACATAAGGATAAGGCTCCGCAGTTTATCTCCCAAAGGCACGGCTTTGTTCTTGCGGGGATGGACGGCCTTAAGTACAGACAAGAAGAAATACAGTTATCTGCAGGTGACGAAATGTTCTTTTACACTGACGGTGTAACTGAGGCGGCTGATTATAAAAACGAGCTTTACGGTAATGACAGATTGCTGGACTGCCTTGAAAAATGCAGTGATTCCACTGTCGGTGAACAGCTCGAATTTCTTAAAAACGATATTGACAAATTTGTTGGTACGATTGATCAGTTTGACGATATTACAATAATGGGAATGAAAATAACCTGATAAAAAATTGCTATAAGGATGTGTAATACCATGAACAAATACGATATTGCCGCATTTATCTGGCCGTCATATACCGGTGACGAAGAACGCACAAGAATTTTCTGGCCCGAGGGTTACGGTGAATGGCAAACAGTTAAGGCTATGACAGATAAAGAATATGACGGATGCCGCTGGCCGAGAAAACCGCTGTGGGGATATGTAAATGAGGCAGACAACCGTGTTATGGAAATGCAGATTGAATGCGCCAAGGATTACGGTGTAAATGTTTTTATTTATGACTGGTACTGGTTTGATAACAGACCGTTCCTTGAAAACTGCCTTAATGACGGGTTTCTTAAAGCAAGAAATAACACCGATATGAAGTTCTATCTCATGTGGGCAAATCATAATGCCGACCATCTGTGGGATAAGCGTAACGCAGGTGAAGTTTCTGAAATAATATGGAAAGGAACAGTAACGCCTGATATTTTTTCAAACATCTGCGACAGAACGATTGAAAAGTTTTTCAAAAAAGAGAATTACTATATGATTGACGGCTGTCCCGTTTATATGATTTTTGATATTGACAATTTTATCCGTTCATTTGCATCAAGCGAAGAATGTAAAAAAGGAATTGAAGATTTCCGCAGAAAAACAAAGGAAGCGGGATTTAAAGACCTTCACCTTCAGGCTGTTCACTGGAAGGGAAGAAAATATGCATGGCTCAGTGAAAATGACCCGTGCTACGCAAAAACCATTGAGGAAGTTTACAGTTTTCTCGGATTTGATTCTGTAACAAATTATAACTGGGGCGGCTCAGTACAGCTTGACGGAGATTACAGAACGCTTACAGACGATTATATCAAAAGCATTACCGAAACATCTGAGAAAATCAAAATCCCCTTTTATCCGAATATTACAGTCGGTTGGGATAATAATGTAAGATTCAAAAAATACATACCCGGAGTTGTTAAGAATAATACACCTGATGCATTTGCCGTTGCGTGTGAAAAAGTTAAAGGTTTTGCCGACGAATCACTCAAAAAAAATATTATGTCTGCTCCCCTGATAACTGTCAACAGCTGGAACGAATGGACAGAAACAAGTTATCTTGAACCTGACGACCTGTACGGATACGGGTATCTTGAAAAGATAAAAGAAATATTCTGATAATATGCACACATAAACAATTAACCCGACAGCAATCGCTGTCGGGTTTTACTGTGCCGGCTGATATATAATTTAATGAATCATCTGATATATCGCCTGGTTGAACGGAGCGTCAGCTGTTTTGGGAACATAGTAAACAGAATTCGGGTCTGTATCATGTATTCCGTAAACCGCTACAACAATTGCCCCGCTGTTAAACAGTCTGTTAAAATATTTCTGTGTTTTCTTTACAGTCTCATTAAGTCCTGTAGCATAACCTTCAACAATTCCGTAATGCTGTTGTGTTGAATCGGCTTTTGTGATTTTTGATTTAAGCGTATTCAGCCTTTTGAATGAAACATTGCTGTTGTTTGTAAATCCGGGTGTGGAATATTCATTTACGGCAGTTGATACATACGAAGAATTATAATCCAGTTTTTTATCTGTTGTGATTATATTGGTATCTATAATAAAATGAGTGAAAATCTTTGTTTTTTCTACGCCTGTATCATAGATTTCCTTTGCAATCATTTCTGTATAATCGTGAACTATTTCAGCTATAAGATTAAATCTGCACCTTTCTGCGCTGATATGCTGCTTTTTTGCTTCCGATTGAATTTTTTCTTCATTCCAGCCGAGATTTTCAAGTGCTCTGTAGCCTGACATCTGCCGTTCTTCATCAGTAATCTGTCTTCCGTTCTGGTCAACCGCATCTGCAGGGACATGAGAAAAATCAGGCATTCTTGTTTCCCAGCCAACGCTGACCCCAGCAAAAAGGTATTCTTTGCCTGAATCTGCAAGTTTACCAAGCCACTTTGATAAAACAGGAAGAAAACCGTTTTTCAACTGTGATTTTATAAATGTGATATAGCTCGGCGAGTTAAAACAAGGCATCGCCGGTGTTGTCATCCATGTGCCCCAATTAAACCAGTATGTTGCAAGGGGTGCATCACCAAATCCTGTTTTTTCAACATTGAGCGGATTTTCATACCATTTTTCACAGGTAATGGCTGATTCGCCCGCATAGGCGAAGTTCTGATTATTCACATCGTCAATCTGAAACCATACAGGAATATTATATTTAACTGCAAATTCAAACGCTTCTTCTGTTTTCTGAGACATAACCTCAGGTGAATCACTAAGAAGCATAGGACCGCAAACACCCATAGCATACATAATTTCATTATCGGGATTATTTTCTCCATAGAGATTCAAAAGCATTTGAGCGCTTTTATCACTGACTGCATCCTGAATTATTATGTATTTATGTTCAATCTGAGAATCATCAACAAAATTGCGTGCAAACGGTGTGTTTGCAAATAATACACTGAGAAAAGCAGAAAATAAAGCTACTATTCTTTTAAATACCATTTTACAAGCACCTCAGTTTTTTATATATTTCTGAATATATTCCTGATATACTTTTGAAAACTCCGCATCACCCTGAGGGCAATCCTGCAAACCGTGCCATGCGCCGACATAAGTTATAAATTCATGCTCTACTCCGAATTCCGTAAGCTTTGCATCAAGCGCAACCGAGTTCGCATACGGCAGAACAGTATCCATTGTACCGTGAGCAATAATAGTCGGAACACTGTTTTCGTTTACATATTTTATCGGAGAAATATTGTACAAAGCGTCTTTCTTTCTTTTAAGATTAAGCTGTGTAATTCTTTCGCCTGTCATAAATGTAAGGTGCTCACACCACTCTTTTTTCGGAATGCACCACTTGTACGGGTCAATATCATGTAAAGAACCGTCATAAAAAGTCATATCGGTAAAATCGGTAGCAGGTGCTCTTGCTACAACGGCAACAGGACTTATCGGGGAACTTTCGGCTCTTGAATATGCGTACATAAGGGATAAATGGGCGCCTGCGGAACCGCCGTCAAGCATAACGCCTTTAAGCTGTACTCCGTTCAGTGCGGCAAGAGTTTTAATCTTTTTTAATGCGGCGGAAATATCATCCATAATATCATATACGCTTGCTTTGTTTGGTTTACCGCAGTAACGGTAGTTAATTGCGGCACTGATAATCCCCTGCTCAGAAAAGCTGTCCAGCGAAGGCTCATAATCATCTTTACTGCCTGCACACCATGTTCCGCCGTGAATGAATATAATCATATTTGCTTCACCTGTTACTGATTTCGGTATGTTCAGGTCAAGTATCTGCCGTTCAAGGTCTTTACCGTAAGGCATATCACGGTACTTTACTACATCTGATTTAAGCCCTGTTACATAAGAGCTCAGAAAAACAATCAAAGTCATAATAATACTGATTATTTTTGAAAACATAAAATCCCTCCGTATTAAAGATTTATTATAATATATCACAAATGTTATAATATTTCAAATAATATTGATTCAATCTTTTAATTCAGATAAGTAATAAACAACGGCTTTTTTATAAATATTTATTGACAACTGCATTTTGTAGTGATATCATAGTATAAATCGTTGATGCAGAAGGCAATTTTTATCACGCATATCAGAGAGCGTCCGTCCCGGCTGAAATCGGTCGCATTGCCGAAAAATTGTTACCACTGCTGAGAGCTGCCGAAATAAGGTGTGCCGTATGCTGCGTTAAAGCGTTCAAGAGGCGGATTTATACCGCAAACCGGGTGGAACCGTGGAGTGATTTTCAACTTCATCCCAGTGCATGGGGTGAAGTTTTTATTTTTAAATATTATAATTTCTCAGGAGGAATTTTTATGATTAAAGTTACATTAAAAGGCGGCACTGTTAAGGAATATGCTGAAAACACTACTGCTTTGGAAATAACCAAAGACATCAGCATGGGGCTTTATAAAGCTGCGTGTATCTGCAAAATTAACGGCGAATATAAAGACCTTCGTACACCTGTAACAGAGGATTGCTCACTTGAAATCCTTTCATTTGAAGATGATGACGAAGCAAAGAAAACTTTCCGTCACAGTGCATCTCATGTGCTGGCTCAGGCTGTTAAAAGACTTTTCCCCAATGCAAAGCTTGCAATCGGCCCTGCCATTGATGACGGTTTTTATTATGATTTTGATGTTGACCAGCCTTTCACTCAGGAAGACCTTGAAAAAATCGAAAGTGAAATGAAAAAGATTGTCAAAGAAAAGCTTCCTATTGAAAAATTTGAAATGACACCTGATGAAGCAATCAAATATTACGAGGATTTAGGTGAAATTTATAAAATAGAACTTATCAAAGAACACGCAGACAAAGGCGAAAACATCAGCTTTTACAAACAGGGCGAATTTACAGAGCTCTGCGCAGGCCCGCACATTCCCGATACAGGCAGAATAAAAGCATTTAAGCTTACCTCTTGCACAGGCGCATATTGGAGAGGAAGCGAAAAGAATAAAATGCTTCAGAGAATTTACGCTACTGCGTTTACAAAACAGTCAAACCTTGAAGAATATCTTGCGGCTGTTGAGGAAGCCAAAAAGCGTGACCATAATAAATTAGGCAGAGAACTCGAACTTTTCACAACCTGCGATTATATCGGTCAGGGCTTGCCGATTCTTCTTCCCAAAGGCGCAAGAATCATTCAGCTGCTTCAGCGTTTTGTTGAAGATACTGAACAAAAGCTTGGCTGGAAGCTTACAAAAACACCTTACATGGCAAAAAGCGATCTTTACAAAATTTCCGGTCACTGGGACCATTATCAGGACGGAATGTTTGTTATGGGCAACGAAGAAACAGATGAGGAAGTATTTGCTCTTCGTCCGATGACCTGCCCGTTCCAGTATCAGGCATATCTTAACAGAGCCCGTTCATACCGTGACCTTCCCCTTCGTTACAACGAAACTTCAACTCTTTTCAGAAACGAAGCTTCAGGTGAAATGCACGGACTTATCCGTGTTCGTCAGTTTACTATTTCCGAAGGACACCTTATGTGCCTTCCCGAACAGCTTGAAGACGAATTCAGAGGATGCCTTGAGCTTGCAATTTATATGCTTAAAACTCTTGGCCTTTACGAAGATGTAAGCTACCGTTTTTCACAGTGGGACCCGGAAGACAGCGAAAAATATATCGGCACTGTTGAACAGTGGGATGAAGCCCAGGGCACAATGCAGAAGATTCTTGATCACCTTGAAATACCTTATAAAATCGGTATCGGTGAAGCGGCATTCTACGGCCCGAAGCTTGATATTCAGATTAAAAATGTTTTCGGCAAAGAAGATACTCTTATTACAATTCAGGTTGACCAGATGCTTGCAGAGAAGTTCGGCATGGAATATGTTGACCGTGACGGTACAAAGAAAAATCCGTATATTATCCACAGAACATCAATCGGCTGCTACGAAAGAACCCTTGCGCTTCTTATTGAAAAATATGCCGGTGCGTTCCCCGTATGGCTTGCACCTGTTCAGGTTAAGCTTCTTCCCATTGCAGACAGACATCACGATTATGCTTATGAAATTGCAAAGAAGCTTGAAGATGCAGGCATTCGCTGTGAAATTGATACAAGAAGTGAAAAAACAGGTTATAAAATCCGTGAAGCTCAGCTTGAAAAGGTTCCGTATATGCTTCTTATGGGCGATAAAGATATAGAAGCAGGTTCCGTTTCAGTTCGCAAGCGTGGCGAAGGCGACATCGGTGCTGTTTCTGTTGATGAGTTTATTAAAACAGTTGTTGCTCAAACAGAAAGCAAAGAAATCTGGTAATTAACAGTATAAACACTTAGGGCTGTTACGAAATGAAAAGTTTCGTAACAGCCTTTCTGTTCTGTAAGAATTACAAACGGTCGGCAACACACCCTCTTTATGACTTTCCTGCTGAAAGCGAAGTCCCCTTTTATTTCACCTGAATTTCTTGACTTGATGTTCACAATAGTCTATACTTAATTGTAAAGATTAAATTGAAGGGGCATTCGATTATGCTTACTAAAATCGGAGCGTTTTTTATGGCGATTATTTCTTTTTTCAATATTCTTTTTGCAGGGCATATCAGGCATTATCCTGATAACAGAATATTCCTTAACCAGTATTACACCGACAGGAAAGAAAAAAGACAGACATACGACCTTGTATTTCCGAAAAATGCCAAAGGCAATCTCGGTCTTGTTCTTTGTATTCACGGCGGTGGCTGGGTTGAAGGTAGTAAAGACGAATATACTGAAAGCCTTTTTCAGGTCAGCGAAGATAAAGGCGTTGCCGCCGCCTGCATAAACTACCGATATGTTTCCGAAAATGTAAACTTCAGCGATGTTCTTGATGACATTACCGCCGCACTTGCGGCAATCAAGGCAAAGGGTGCCGAATACGGCGTAAATCTTGACAAAGTGCTTTTAACTGGAATTTCGGCAGGCGGTCATCTTTCTTTGCTTTATGCATATACAAGAAAAGATGTTGCTCCGATTAAACCTGTCTGCGTAGTTGAACTTTGCGGACCAACTGATTTTGAAAACCCGTTTTTCTATTCTGTCGAAAACCGTGTCGGTGCTTCGGTTGGTGTAGAATATTTCCGTAATATTATCAGCAACGGCATCGAATTTGATATTGACCTTGATAATTTTGATACTGCACGAAACGCAATGAAAAAATATTCCCCCATAAATTATGTTAACGAAAATACGGTACCTACTGTTTTAGGCCACGGTGAAATTGATAATATTGTTTCTTATCAAAATTCTCTTGACCTTAATGAAAAGCTCAATGAGTTTAATGTTGAACATACTTTTATTTCTTTCCCGAATTCAAATCATGAATGTGAAGATAAAGAATCACTTTCAGCAATTATGAAATTATTCTTTGAGTATATTGATACCTACCTTAAATAATATTTCTGCCGGGCGTATACGGTTTTTATATGCTTCTGCTTTTATGATTTCTGCATCTTCTTGTGTATTTTTTCTTATCATGTTTTAACCTCCTGTATTATATACGGAGGTTATTTGGTTCTTTATTATTTTACGGATTACTATTACCCGCACATTATATTTTAAAAAGGCGAAAATAAAACCGTAACCTTGATATAATATCAAAATTACGGTTATGAATAAAAATGCTATTTGTTTTGTTTATTTATATATTCACGGGGAGAAATACCGAATTTCTGCTTAAACACTTTTGAAAAATACAACGGGTCTGAAAATCCGCACAGTATGGAAATATTCTTAACTGATGTTATCCCCTGATTTATCAATAAAACCGCCTGTCTTAAACGAATTTCTTTCAGATAATCTGAAAAACTGATTCCTGTTTTTTTTATAAACATATGCGACAGGTATTTTGTGTTATATCCCAACTCTGCGGAAATAGCTGCAAGAGTTAATGAATTATCTGAAAAATGTTCGTTAACATAATCTACCACCGTGCTGCTTGCGTCATGCACAGTGTTCTCATTATTTAACTGTGAAAAAGCGAAAAGCAACATACTTTCACTTAAAATGTCAATATTAGCTTTATTTGCTTTAACAAGACTTTCTTTCCATATTGGTATCAACCACGACATTCCGTCAAAAACATTATTATTTTCACTGATTTTAAATCGGTTAATTAAAATATCCCCACGGTTACCGCTGTAATCAATATACATAAAACACAGTTGTTTCTTATTGAGTAAAGTATATATCATACCTGCCATAATAAACACGATGCTTCCCGTTTTAAGGAAATGTTCTTTACCGCATATAATTATACTGCCTTCTCCTTGAGTAATTAAGTACACTCGGTTGGTATCAGCTGAATAATCAAAAGCTCCTTGTTTCAATTCTGTTTCAAAAATAAATCGAGAAGTCTGTAAGCCGGATTCTGTTTTTTCTGAAATAAATTTACAAATGTTTTTATTTTTTATCATCTTATGTTATGCTCCTGTCAGGCTTTTTTTATTCTATCATCAGATAAACAAATATTCAAGATTATTTCCATAAATATATGGATTATTTCCATTTACCGTATTTTCAATTATATGATATACTTCAAAAAAGAATCAACTGGAGGTAAATTATGAAAAATCTTAAATTAGGTGTTTTCGGGTTGAACCGAGGAAGCGGCAATTTTGAAAGTATTCTCTATAACGATGTTGAGATTGTTGCAGTTTGTGATAAAGACCAACGGTTATTAAACAAAGCAAAAGACAAATTGGGCGATGTTGCGCTTTATACAGATTTCGACAGTTTTATCAATCACGGCTTTGATGCTTTATATCTTGCAAATTATTTTCCCGAACATGCTCCTTATGCAATAAAAGCTTTGAACAGGAATATTCATGTCATCAGTGAATGCACTGCCGCAGGAACAATGGCTGAATGTGTTGCTTTAGTTCGAGCTGCCGAGAAAAGCGAAGCAATTTATATGCTGGGTGAAAACTATCCGTACATGGTGTTTAACCGTGAAATGCAGAAAGTATACCGGGAAGGTACTCTCGGGAAAATCCTTTTTGCCGAGGGTGAATATAATCATCCCGTTAATCCCGATGATTTGGAATTTATCGGCAGATATTATGACGGTGAGCATCACTGGAGAAATCTCCTTCCGGCAACATATTACATAACACATTCTCTCGGACCGTTAATGATGGCTACACACTCAAATCCTGTTCGTGTTACCGCCATGCCGATTTATTTCCCGAAAGATGAAAGATATGCCAGTGCAAACCTTACGGCTGAAAACACTGCTATTGTCACAACTTTGAATGATGATAATTCTGTATTCAGAGTTACAGGTTGTGCTCATATGGGCTTTCACGAAAATTCATACCGTCTTGCCTGTCAGAACGGTCAGATTGAAAATATCCGTGGCAGTGACGATATGATTATGCTCAACTACAATGACTGGAATCTGCCTGAAAATATGGAAACATCCAATTTCTATAAGGCAACATACGAACCTGAGCTTGCTGAAATAGCACTCAAAGCGGGTCATGGCGGCAGTGATTTCTTTATGTTTCATGAATTTTTTACCTGTATCAGGGAAAACAGGACGCCTTATCTTGATGTATATGTGGCAACAAGAATGTCGTCTGTTGCCATTCTCGGTCACCGAAGCCTTATGCAATACGGCGTACCTTACGATATTCCCGATTTTCATAAGGAAGAAGACCGTGTAAAATACGAAAACGATTATGACACTCCGTTTTACGGCAGTGACGGTTCTGCTCCTACAATCCCCTGCACGGCATACCCTGACTATAAACCGTCAGAGAGTATGGTTGAGCGTTTTAAGGAAGCTATGCATAAAGAATGGTAATTGCTTTGATTACACCTCGATTTTGGGAGTTATACTAATATGGGTTATCTTTTAATTATCCTGAAAACAGTTGCAAATATCAGCGAAAGCGTTTTAATAAAAAAATATAACAGCAAACATTTCGCAGGCGGTATGTTTTTTACCGGCATAATTTCTCTTTTTGCTTTGGTTTTCTTTTTTGTTTCAGATAAAAACGGGTTCAATTTTCCGCCTGATATGCTTCCTTATGCCATTACTTACGGATTCATATATTGCATTTCATATTTTCTGACATTTGTTGCTCTTGTATGCGGTTCATTTACTCTGTCTATGCTGATTATTTCGTATTCATTGGTTTTTCCCATATTATACGGAATAATATTCCTTCATGAACCGGTTTCGGTATTCACATGTATCGGGTTTATTTTATTATTTATTTCCCTCTTTTTTGTAAGAGGAAATAAAAAAGAAACAGATAAGAAATTTTCCGTCAAATGGTTGATTGCAATTTTGATTGTTACATTAGGCAACGGACTGCTTGCCATTATCCAGAAAATACAACAGCTCAGATTTAACAATGAATGCAATAATGAATTTATGATTATCGGTCTTGCGGTTTCAACATCAGTGCTTCTGTTAGGCGGTATTATCATGGACCGTAAACACCTGAAAGAAATTATGCGCTATGGTATTCCTTATGCAGGTACAGCCGGAGTTGCAAACGGAATCAACAACCTGTTAACTATTGCCATAAACAATCTGCTGCCCCTTTCCATTGTTTCACCGGTTTGCTCCGGAATGAGAATAGTTGTTTCGTTTTTGTCCGCAACAATACTGTTTAAAGAAAAATATATGAAACGGCAAATTATCGGTGTCGGTATCGGCGTGATTGCTTTAGTTTTCTTAAATATATAAAACTGTTAATACCGGTATCACTCTTGTATTGAAATAAAAGATTTAAGCTTTGAGGTGCATTATGACAAACGAAGAATTAAATAAACAGGCTCAGAAAGAATGCTGCAGTGCTCAAACAACTGCACACCACGGCGGAGAAAACGGAAAGCCCTTCTGGAATCCGGAAGCCTTTCAGTTTATGTATGTCCCTTCGTTTCAGTTTCAGCCTGTATCAGGATGTAAGAAATACAGATTTTTTGCAAAGGATGAAAACGGAAATATTCATTCTTTTGATGCAGAAAAGCCATCGGCTTTACTTACTGATATATGGAAAGACATACCCGAAGGAATTGTTGAACTGACAGTCAGAACAGTAAATGAGGACAACAGCGAAGGTTTTTTAGTCGGTGCGAGAACATTTTTCAAGCTTGCGCCGTTCAACACGGATTTGCCCAAAGCAAAATACACTTATAAGGAATGTGCGTCCCGAGCTTATGAGTATATTATGAACCTTGACTTTATTCGTTACTGGCTTGAAAAAGGAGAACCTGACCCGAATTATCTTCTGAACGCTTATCCGAGCAAAGCACACTCATCAATTATATGTGCTATGCTCAAATTTGCGGCAGTTATCCCCGAAAAAGCTGACGATGCGTTGAAAATTGCAAAGAACTGTGCAGACTATCTTCTGAAAATCACTCCCCATGATAACGGACCGATGAACGGTGTTCCGCCCACATACAAGCTTGAAGTATGTGCGGCATCAAATCACGACTACGGTGATGTTGTTAGAAGCAGAAGCAACACGGTTATGATGCTTTATCCGTCTTATGTCGGTAAAGCCTATTTGCTCCTTGAAGAGAAAATCAACGAGCGGAAATATCTCGACGCCGCTTTGAAAATCGGCGAGTTTTATCTGAAAAATGTTCAGCCGAACGGCACTTGGAATCTTATATTAGACAGTAAAACAGGAGAAACAATAAGTTCAAATCCCTGTGATCCGCTTACAAACATTGTACCTTTTCTTATGAAGCTTTACGAACGCACCGGTGAGGAAAAGTGGAAGACACTTGCAGATAATTCAATTACATTTGTGGAGAAAAACACTCTTTTAACTTACAACTGGGAAGGTCAGTTTGAGGACAGCGGACTTTCCCAAAACTATTCAAATCTTACTCATTACGGCCCATCGGCTTTAATAAGATATTATGCGGAATATTACTCTGACGATGAAAACAAAATGAAAACAGCAGATGAGCTTATGAGATATATTGAAGATCAGTTTGTTGTATGGAGCAGACCTGCTCCGTGGAATAAAGACAGTGATGATACTTCACTTTGGCCTGTTCCCTGCGCTCTTGAGCAATACAACTGGTATGTGCCTATTGACGCAAGTGCCGCAAATATTATAAACACATTCGTTTCTATGTATAAAGCAGGCAGAGGTGAACTTCATCTTGCCAAGGCAAAGGCGCTTGCTGATACAATAACACGGGTTCAGCATGATGACGGAATGATTCCGACTCATTGGATGGATGAAAAAACTCTTAACGGCCATAATTTCTGGATAAACTGCATGATAGCAACTGCGGATGCTATGGAAACCATGTCACGGCTTGTTGAAAAATAATGTATTTCCTGTTACTGTTATCATAAATGAATAAAATACAAAAACGGCCTGCGATGAATTTTTGATTTCGTTGCAGGCCGTTTATATAATTTTATAAAAATTCTTAAGTGCGTTTTATTTTCTTAAAAATTTCTTCACTGGCAAGTCTTGTTTTGGCAACAATATCACCTTCTGTTTTAGGGAAACAGTAGTAAAGTGCTTTTGTATCACCGATACATATCATATCACCGATTTCATACCAATAATAATCCGCATAAAGGCTGTATGATTTTGCAGGTGTATGTATGTAATCAAGCTTTCCTTCACATCCTGTAAGGCGGAAGCCGTCTTTGGAATGAGTAAGTCTGCCGCTTCCTACAGAATAAAGTGCTTTGGAATCAACCAGCATTTTAATATCTACCGGAATATCAAGAAAATAAGTGTTATTTTCAATCTCTTCCCTGACACATTCCCTTTCCCATTTATACCAGTCAGGCACATGATCAAATACTTTCCCGGAAAGAGAACCGTTTTCATTTAATTGCCATTCTTCATTACATTCCGTACATGTAATTGTGATTCCTTTTCCCAGCATTTTCCCTTCTTTATTGCAGCATGGGCATTTATATAAAACTCTGTTCAGACCGTCAGCACGAAAATTTTCGGTTATCTTAACATTATTTTCAATCTGCCATCTGAAATTGTCAAAAGCAAACTGTGCTTTAATTATATCATTGATTTCGTTTACTGATTTATTGTTGATTTCTTCCTGAGAAATAAGATATTTCATTTCAGCACTTACTTTAACTTTTCGAAGCTGAAGCATATTATACAGCGGATCTCTGGCAAATGCTCCTGTTGTTTTAATCATAACAACAGGTATTTTAAGCTTCTTAACAAGTTGACCGAGTGAATCCGGCAATGTGGTAGCTGTTCCGTCAAAACTGTAACTGGCTTCAGGATACATAAGAATTGAATTATGAAGTTTATTTACAGCATAGATAATATCTTTCACAAGTGCAACATCTGTAATAAATTTTTTTGTAGGAATACATCCTGCCATTCTCATAATGCCTTCTTTTCCTACAAATCCGTCAGAAGTGCATACAATATTGAATTTTCTCGGATAAAGCTCTGAAAAGGCTATTTTAAGATCAGTAAAGCATGAATGATTCATAAGAAATAATGCAGGCTGATCTGCGGGGAGCTTTTCCATACCTGTTTTTTTACAGGTAAACTGTGTTTTTTTTAACTCAGATATGCTTATCATTTTTAACATCATACGAATAAGCAGTGCCGGAGCAACCGGATGTTTATGCTTGTGCGGCTTTTTTTCAATTACTTTATCGTATGATAAATCTATTGTTTTAATCTTCATTTAGTTTTCCTCTCGGTTTAATTTGTAATATATTAACACAAATTTATTAAAAATTTATTAAAAATAATAAGTTTTTTTGTATTTTTGAATTATAAGTCTATATTCAACAGTTTTACATTATAAAACACAAAAAGTATATCATATAAATTCAATAAAAAAACAGTCTCCTTGTCGAAGACTGTCGAAATATATTTTTACACCTTGATTTTGAACACCTGTTATTTGTGAGCTATGCATGCCTTTCTGAAAATAGCTATTAACAATTAACATCATATCTACATAAATATTTATTGAACTCTCAACTCTGTAAGTAAACGGTTTTATGTCGCTGTAAAGCATATAGTCATCTTTCATATTTCTCAAATGTTAGACAAACCGGAACTTGTTGATTTTATATAGGGCAAATTCCCATGATTATTATTTTTCAAGAAAGGCTATGACTTTGTCTCTGAATGTGTGATAGTATGGTCTTTCATACATCATCACATGACTGGCGCCCTTTATGATTTCAAGGTCAGAACCGTCAGGAAGATTATCGATACTGTCGTTTACCGCACTCAAATTCATATACGGGTCAGAGTCCCCGCATATCACAAAAGTCGGAACTTTGATTTTTCCCGGTTCTATCAGAATTTCGCTTTCATCTATACAAAGATCCTTTCTCCCGCCATTGGGACTTTGCATACCGTCATAATGCCAACAACTTGAACAATACATTTCAATAATTTCTTTTTCGGTTATATCAAAATTAAATGTACCGTTCGACTTTTTTTGAAAATCATCGGCAGCGTGTTCCCAATCGTTTTGATGAAACGGTTCGGTTATTTTTGAATAACCCAAACCGGTAAATATCGGCGCATACAATACAAGCTTATTGATATATTCAGGGTGAGCATACGCAAAATGCGACGTTATGACCGTTCCCCAGCTCCAACCGAGTATATCTATTTTTTCCTTTCCTGTTGTTTGACGTATCTTTTCGACTGCCTGACAAACATCAAGCGCAGCATAATCGGAATCGGGCATAAATCCGTCTTCAACCTCACCCGAATTACCGTATCCGGCAATGTCGACACGCCAGACCGTGTAGCCCTTACGGGCAAAATAGCGCACCAAGCTGTAATCATCATAATCTATATCAAATTCGTGTGATGAATAGGTCAGCCCATGCACAAACAGAATGTTTTTTTCATGCATTTGTTCCGCAAGGCACATTCTGTCGAGATGAAGTGCAACATTGTTTCTCTCAAGGGGAATTTCAGCGTAATCATAAGTAACTGTTTCACGATTGCTTTCCGTTGTACATCCAACCGTCAGAAGCAACAGTAGAGCAAGTGTTATCAATGCAAGTTTTTGCAAAAAGGTAAACCTTTTGTTTGAGTTAGTATGCATTTACTTTTTCCTCCTTATTCAAAAGGACTATCTTTAAGTATATTATGAGAATAAAAGTGAAGAAGTAAAAAATTCCGCCCACTATCGTGAACGGAATTTTTTGGCGCCCCCTGCCGAATTGGAACCAATCGCTTGAATAAATTTTTTTAAAAAACGACCCATCACCCTCACTATGGTTAGCTATGCCTCGGCTGAAAATCTTTATACGATATTT
>JAZQPL010000035.1:0-21597 GCA_045628495.1 Acutalibacteraceae bacterium | reverse complement strand
GGCGGTATTCAAATCAATTCTTCAGAGCAGTTTACAGATGCCCGAACTGTAACACTACAGTTAAGGTTGCCGTAAGATTTAAGAAATATTACGACCATATTGAAACCAAAAAAAATATTTCGATTGCAGAGCCGAAAAACGAAGGAAATCATAATAAAAAAGTTGAATAAGCCGTCACACAGAGTTTAATCAACAACACTTTTCCGCACCTCACGGTGCGGTTTTTTATTTAAGGTATTCTGCTTTGAATCAGAAAATAAATGTTAAATTATTGCATATATTCTCCAAGTGTAAAAAATAACAGCAGCAACTGTTTTTGTTACTGCCGTTATTAACTGTATTTTATATTATACAAACAAGTTGCGAATCAATTCACATAATGCCCAGATTGCCCATACAACTCCTCTGAAAACAACCATTTATATTCCTCCTTATGATACTTTCGGGATAACCTTTGTCCACATAAGTATTTTTTCTGTAATAAGGTCAATAAGCGCAACGCTCAATCTCTGATACCACGCCCAGAATGTTTTGCCCAATATGTTATCAGGTATGGGTGACTGAGGAATCTCTTTATCCACTCTTCCTTTATACTGCAATTCAAACGCCTGTGAATATGTTACACCGTGAGCAGGACTTTTGAGAACAAATCTTACATAACAGCCGAGCTTACCGTCATAATCATTAAGATTAAGAGTGTACATACATGATTTTGAATTTTCGGTTTTGATAACTTTTCCGTCAGAAATCCATTCAATAGAGTCACAGCCTCTTGTTTTATCGCATTTTACTGTTATTTCATTTGCCTTAACGGTAATACCTGTAACTATCGGAACAAGTCCGTCGCCTTCAATTTCATTTTCTCTTGAAGTATTTTTCTGATATTTACTTGCAGCAAAGAATGCACCGTTTATCATTGCATTTTTAACATTCTGTTCTGTATTCTTGCTAAGTGGGAAAAGCTCAAATGAACGGCCTACTTCACTTCTGTATTCAGAATCATCATCGGCAAAGCCCCAGATATTTCTGCCCTGAGGGATAACTACCTGTAAAAGCTCGTCCCAGAGATCACGGTCTGCTCTTGTGCAGTTATCTGTATTATTTATTATTTCCATGCCCAGGCAAGTTTTATATTTTGTGAAAATATTTGCAAAATAGTTAATATAAAAAGGATTATGGGCTCTTTCAGGGTAATTATTTGAATTTACCCAGTCACCGGGGTGATTGATTACACTGTAACCGCCTGATTTTTCAATTTCACGGGGAGCTGTTTCATAATCGTTTTCTTTTCCCCATACGCCCTGACCGTAAGTTGTCCAGTAACCGTTTACATGAGTTTTGGAAACAACAGCCATATTGCACTCTATACCGCCTGTAATATCTGTCATTCCTCTGCCGCCTCTGTCTGAACCTGTTGTGTAACGGTTATACTGTTCCTGAGTTAAAGGTTCAACTTTTTTGAAGCCGTTAAAAATTCCGTTGGTTCTTTTTTCTTTATCCCATCCGTGATTTATAACGCCATGGTCTGTTACAGCAAGAATATCATACCCTGCATCATAATACAGACCCAGCCATTCGTTCAAATCACATTCACCGTCACTTGCATTTGTGTGGCAGTGAAGGCAGGCTTTGTATGTATCTGCTTCCGACCAATATACATTTTCGTAGGGATTTATTACTTTGTAACTGATTTTTTCCATTGCACCGGCAGGGATACACACTACTGAAACAATCATAACCAGAACAAGTAAAACTGAAATAAACTTTTTCATAAAATACCTCCTGTTTTTTACAATATTATCATATTTAAATTATTATTTCAAGGCAAAGTCAATCACTGAATAAAAATATAATCTCCGCCTTCGAGAGTCATACGGAAAACATCGCCTGCTGTACTCTGTGATTTTCCGTTTACTGAAATTGTATCTGCAACAACGGGAAGCTCAAGGACGGCAGTTGTGTTTTCGGGAACAGTGCATTTATATATAAGACCGTTTTCAGTGTTCCATTCGCTTCTTATCATACCGGAAACTGAATTATATTCAGCTTTAACCCATTTGATATTTTTCTGATTTTCAGGAAGCTGCTGCTGTGTTCTCAAATCAATTTTGGGACAAAGAGCAAATTTCTTGAATCCGGGTTCAATAACTTCAATACCTGCCATAAAACGGTACATCCACTCAACTATTGAACCGTAAGCATAATGATTGAATGAATTCATTTCTACATCGCCAAATCCTTTATCTTTGGTATATGAATTCCACCGTTCCCAGATAGTTGTTGCACCCTGGTCAACACTGTAAAGCCACGAAGGCTCATTTCTCTGAAGCAAAAGATTATACGCAGTGTTGTTTTTACCGCATTTAGAAAGAGTCGGGCAAAGATTATATGTCCCTAAAAATCCGCAGGAAAGTCTGTCACCGTTTTCTTTTATCTGAATTTCAAGTTCATCCGCAGTGATTTTTGCATAATCATCATCAAGCAGATTAAATGCAAGAGAAATAATTTTATTACACTGAGTTTTTTCTGTCAGCTTACCGTCCTTCATAAAATTATCGCAAAAATACTTATAAGCTTCTTTTCTTAATTCAACATAATGGGGCTTTCTGTCCTCACGCTGTGCAACATCACACATATAAATCATCATATCAATATCCTGAACAAAATATGCAGATGAAATAAATTTATTGTCGCACCAGTCATATGCAAGCCAGTCACCGTAACGGGGAACAGGACCTGAAAATCCGTATTTTTCAACAAGACCCGATATATATTTTTCCATAGAGTCAAAATGCTCTTTAATCATGGTACTGTCGCCGTAAATCTTATAAAGATTATAAGGGATAATAATACCTGCATCTGCCCACGCACACGCATCTTCACTTGAACAGCATCCGACTCTTGGATTAACATCCGCATATCCTCCGCTTTCGCTCTGAGAATCACGCATATCCTCCATCCACTTGCGGAAAAATCCGTAAACATCCGCATTATATGCGGCAGTTACGCTGAACACCTGGGCATCCCCTGTCCATCCGAGTCTTTCATCACGCTGAGGACAATCGGTAGGTACGCTGAAATAGTTGCCTCTCTGACCCCAAAGAGCATTTGAAATAAGTTTATTTACAAGCGGGTCTGATGTCTGGATTTTTCCTGTTTCAACATTATCATTTCCGACAATTTCAGCTGTAAGGTCAATAATTTCCATACTTTCCTCTGCGCTGATTTCAATATACCTGTATCCGAAAAATGTAAATGACGGTCTGTACTCCTCAATTCCGTTTCCGTTTGTAATATAATATGCCTTGCTCAGTGCAGAACGAAGATTTATTGTATAAACAGAACCTTCGGCACCGTCATTCCCTCTTGACAGACTTCCGCTGTCATTAAGAAATTCGGCATAACGCATTTTAATGCAATTACCCTTTTGTGATTTGATTTTTATTTTTACCCAACCTACTGTTTCCTGACCGAAATCTGCTATCAACTTCTGACCCGGTTCAATAACAAGCGGAAGCCTTGCGTTTTCATTGCATATATTTATTTTGCCGAAATATGTTTTATTATATGTTATTCCGTCATAAACCGTAATTTTTTCAGGCTTCAGAGAAAGCTGTTCCCTGACTTTTATTATCGGGCCGATAAACGGAGTAACCTCACCTTTATAATCATAAATATCGGCATTTTTCCAGCCTTCAAGCTCAGTTTCCGGTTTTGAAAGCTGAGAAAAGCCCGTTTCCTGTGCGTCAACATACTCTCCGTCCCATATATCTGCAGTTCTTATCTGACCGCCCACAAGACATTTCCAGCTGTCATCAGTAGATACAACTGTTTTATTATCACATTTAACACAAAGCATTACCGCAGGGAAATCATTGCCGTATTTTCCACCTGCAATCCTTCCCGAATACCAACCGGGTGCAACAACTGCGACAATTCGATTTTTACCTTTAACCACCATATCGGAAATGTCGTAGTTCATATATCTTGTACGCTTATCATAGCTGGACCATCCCGGGCTGAATTCTCCGATATCAGCCTTGTTTCCGTTAATATAAATATTCACACAACCGAGAGAAGTAAAAAACAGTTCTGCCGAGTTAAAATCATCAACTTCAAAATCTTTTGAAAACATCGGAAGTCCTTTCCACGGGGCAAGGTCAGAATGCTGGTAAAGCCTTGCTCTTGATTCACCCCAAGGAAGAACAGCTGAATCAAAATAGTTGCGGTATTCAGTTGTAATAAATTTTGATGATGAAAAAATATTTTCCATATTTATTCCCCTTTTTATTTACTGCATTTAAAAACAAAAGGCAAATCCCGTGCATAAGCACAGAATTCACCCGATATTCTATTCTTTTTTTGCTAAATTGTTTGTATTAATTGAATTGCGAAAAACAACAAACCTGTCATAAATAAACTCTGTAACAAAATTGATAAGCATTGTTGTTATTTCTACTATATATTCATTTATACCCGCACCTGCGGCAATATTACCGAGATAAGTGGAAAGCGGAGTGAAAACAGCGTAATAAGCTGCTACTTTAAGCATAGCAACTGGAACATTGTTTGCGGACTTGAATGTGAATTTACGGTTGAATGTAAAATTCCATAAAACCGATAAAACAAGTGAAATTAAATAACAAATCCAATAAGGAAGCTCTTTTTGAAAACATTTGGGAACAAGCTCATTCAGAAATGTAAACGAACCAATCTGTATAAGGCCTGCTGAAGCGGAAAACAGTGCAAATTTAACACCCTGAATAATATTTTCTTTTTTTGAAAGCTTTTGTGTTTCGCCACTCATAAAATTACTCCTTCTGAAAAATATTTATGAAACGCATAAGAAACGAACTTTGTTTTTTAAATAATTATACCATATCCGCTGTTTTTTTACAATATCAAAAAGTTACAAATAATAATGATAAAATTATTGAAAAATATAACGCAAAGTTGTGCTGTAAATATTGAAAACTTTTAGGTTTTATGAGATAATAACTTTTACATTCTGTTTTTAAGGGGGCTTATAAAATGGATAAAATCAGCAATGAAGAAATCAGGTATCTTGAAAAGGTACAGAAATTTATTGATGATGAAATTGAAAAGCTGACAAACCTTTCAGTAGAACTTGAAAATAAAATCATGGCTGAAGGGCAGAAGTTTTCTCTTGATAACCCTTATGCGGCTGTATACGGCGGCAATAATCTTAATGAGCTTCACTACAGTATTGAAAGAAAAATCCAGCGAAGTGAAAATGCAAAGCAGGAAGTTTACTTTCTGAAAAAGCTCAGAAACAATCCGTACTTTGCAAGAATTGACTTTGAAGAACAGGGTTTTGATGAGGAAAGCTTTTATATAGGAATTAAATCTTTATTTGATGAAAGAGAAATTGCCCCGTATGTTTATGACTGGAGAGCCCCTGTTGCATCTCTTTTTTATGAAGACTTTGATGATAATAACGGATATTTTGAAGCTCCGTCAGGTGAAATCCACGGCAAAATCAATAAAAGATATCAATATAAATTCAGGAACGGAAAGCTTTGCTCCTGCTTTGAAAGCGAACTGAAAATTGATGATAATATACTGCAAAAAGCTTTAAGCGAAAATGCAACCGATAAGCTAAAGGTCATAGTCAGCAGTATTCAATCAGAGCAAAACAAGGCAATCCGTTTTGCAGATGATAAAAATCTTATTGTTTACGGTCCTGCGGGTTCGGGCAAAACATCTGTAGGCTTTCACAGACTGGCATATCTGCTGTATGCCAACCGAAACAGCCTTTCTTCCGCTGAAATAGTTATGTTTACAGGCAGTGACATTTTCGCAAGCTATGTTTCTGACATTATCCCCGAATTAGGCGAAGCTCCCATAAGAGACTTTGATTTTTACAAGCTTATGTCACGAACCCTCGGCAGTATACGCTATAACGATTATTATTCCCTTGCCGAAAGTGTAATAACAAACGATAAAAAAAGAACAGCCGAAGCTGAGATTAAATATTCCGAAAAATTCATTTCATTTCTTCAGAAATATGTTAAAGAAAAAACATTTGATTTTTCTTCATTCACAATATATGATGACATCGTATTTAACGGCAAAGAGCTTTCCGATATTCTCACACAAAAAAGAAAAATAAGAGGATTTAACGAAAGGCTAAACCTGCTGAATACATTTGCAGAAGAAAAAATCGAAAGATATTTTTCTGATAATTATGAAAAAATTTATCAAATTGTCAACGACGAAACAAGTATAATAGATGATACCGCCGAACAGGTGCGGATTATGCGAAAAGATTTAAAAGAAAAGGCAAAAACACAGATTTTCAAGGAGCTTGACGGGAACGATTCTATAACCCTTTACGAAGCATATAAAGCGTTTGAAGATAAACACAACACCGGAATTACCGTTTCTGAAAGTTACAAATCAAAACTCAATAAAAAATCAGTTGATTTTGAAGACGCTCTTCTTATTCTTTTCATAAAATGTATTCAAGGGAAAATTGCAGTTCACACAAATGTGCGCCATGTTCTGATTGATGAAGCGCAGGATTTTTCATCGGTTCAGCACAGAATAATCAAATATCTCTATCCGAAAGCAAAATTCACAGTTCTCACTGATTCACGGCAGGCAATAATTCCTTTTATTAACTGCACGGATATTAAAAAGATTGCCGAAATATATTCAGCTGAAATAATAAATCTCAAAAAAAGTTACCGTTCAACAAAACAAATAAACAATTTTGCGAAAAAATTTATTGACGAAAGTGATTACGAAACATTTGACAGAAACGGTGAAGAACCTGAAACCGTTAAAACAAATAACATTTTATGTGAAATTAAAAACTCACTTAAATCTGTTTCCGGTTCAACCTGCATAATTACAAAAACAACAGCTCTTGCAAGAAGCATATACAATCAGCTTATTACTGATACCGATGTTACTTTATACGATGACAGGAAAAAAATATTTACAAACAAAATCGGAATAATGCCCGTTATTTACACTAAAGGTCTGGAATTCGATAATGTAATAATAGTCAGCAATTCCGAAAATGATTTTTATTTGCCGGGCAGTGAACCGTATTTTTATATGGCATCTACAAGAGCTCTTCACAAATTAAAAATTATTACAGAATAAAAAATTCAGTGCAACGCCGTTTGAGCATTGCACTGTTTTTTTAATATTTAACAGAATAATCAACATATCCGTCAGCATCTTCAAGATGAATGGTAAACGCCAAGGCCTTACCCTCAAGGTAATGGATAACAGGATGCGTTCTGTATGACCATATACACTCGCCTTTAACAAGCTCCCCTGTGGAATTATTGACCTTAAGCTTTATTACCGGGTTAATATATTCTATTTCCATTTTAGTTTTGTTAAAATCAATGGTAACTCCGGGCATATCCTGCAATGCTCTTTGAACACCGTCAAGAACTGTCATTGAACGACCTGCTGAGCCTTCAAACAAGCTGCCGTTTATTCCGTCAGTCTGAGGAACAACCTTAATATATACAGTTGTATATGTTCCGTCATTAACAGCCTTTGCCGCCTGCCAGTCAGCAACGGTTATTTTTTCGGGTTTTCCGGGGTAAGGTTCATCTGTAACTGTATTTTTTGCAAGAGCCTTTTTTGCTATCGGCAGAAAAATATCAATAGCTTTCTGTGAAATACTTTTACCTCCGTTAAGAGAAATAAGAGATAAAGTTTTAGTAAACAGAAGCTTTGAATTTTTCTTTGAAACCAGCTTGTAATATTCAAGAACCTCTGACTTCTTTGTGCTGTTGAGTCCGCCTGTAAGTGTTATTTTTTTTGATGCGGTTCCGCCGCCTGAAGCTGAGCCGCTGTTGCCTGAAGCCGAGCCGCCGGTTGATTCACCGGCTGTTTCTGAAGATGAAGTACCTGCTGAACCGTTGATTTCTTCATTGATTTCATCCTGATTTTCTTCACTTTCCTCAGATTCCATATCGGCAAACTGAGCATCAATTTCATCATTTACATTTTCTGAGCTTCCTGCTCCGACAGAGCCGCCGCCCCCTGCTATCGCAGTTTTGCTTTCACAAATTTTACCTGTATTTGCTATACCTGCGTAAGCAACCAAAGCACAGCACAACACAGCTGCAACACACTTTATTACAGTTGCCTTTACTTTTCCTTTCTGCATAAAAATCCTCCGTTTTTGCTTTAACCGATTACCTGTTTTGTAATTGCTTTTTTAACAATATTAAACAAAGCCTTAAAGAACTTGCTTAAAGCTCTTAAAAATGATATTTTATATTTTTTATCTGTATTTTTATTTTCCACCGTCATCGGATGAAGTTTATCAACACCGTCACCGTTATCATATACAAGGTACTGAGGATAATCAGGATCTGAGAAAACAGTATATTTATCATTATAAATAATTTCATAGAAAAGATTATTTACAACATCAGGGAAATTCTTGTGCTCAAGGTTTTTAATAAACCATGTTCTTTCAGGGAAAAGACAGGTTGAAGCATCTATCTGAAAATCAGGTGAAATATATTTATATGTTCCCAATTCAACAGACTTTCTCAGATACATTCTGCTGAATGACTTTCCAACATCAGATGTATATGCTCCCATTGATGCGCTTCTGACATCGCAAACATCATCCGAAAGTATATCTGCATTTTCTGTTATGGGCACAGTCTGATAACCGTACTTAACAATATTGGAAACTTCTATCCCTCTTTCGGCATAGCTGAGCAGATGCTCCGCTGATTTAACCTGAATATTATAATGATAATTATCAATTATATCAATTAAATCGGCATATTTTTCCATATTGCCGCCCATGAAAACAGTTTCCTTGGCTTTATTATAATCTTCGTCGCTTACCATGCTCCAGAATCCCGGGAATGTTCCGAAAGTATCAATCATAAGCCTCGGCATAATGTCAAGATATATTTTTTCATAAACATTGTTTACACTCCAGCAGGCAATTTCAAGGCCGTAAGTAGTGTTATAAAGAGAAACAAACGCTCTTAAAAGCTCATTTATATTATCATCAGGGAACAAATCAAGGTCATACAAATACCGTTCAACCCCGTCTGCATCAATATAAAGTTCCCCGCAAAATGATTTTGAAACCTGAGTTGCTCCATTAAGTGCACTTGCGTAGTAAATAAGGTCGGAAACATATTCCCCGTCATACTTTTCCATATATGCGGAAATGACACACGCACCAAGACATCTGCCCAAAAGCGCAACCTTTTCAGCCCCCGTAACCGCTAAAACATCTTCAATATAATCATGAAGAGAATCAGCGCATACATACGGGTCAAGCCGCCAGTCATAATAAAACTCATACCTGGGAATACCGTAGGGATTATCCATTGTTTCCATTTTGGGATTGCCTCTTTCCCAGTTCCAGTTTAACTGAGATTTAACAATGGGATTACCTTTTTCATCAAGCTTAAGGTCACTGAAAAGCGGTGAAACAGCGCCGTAAAGAACATCGCAGAATTCATCCCACTGCTGAGTAACAACAGCTTTGGCAAAGCAATCAATATTTTCTTTAACGACATTTTCAATATAATCTTCAGGCAGTTTAATAGGATATATTTCTTCTCTTGAACCGTCTTCATTTATTTTGCTTATATGAGCACCCTGCCCGCTAACATAAACAAGCGGCACTGCGCTTTTCTTTTCAGCAAAAGAATTAAGAGGGATAGCTGAAAAAAGCATTATTATACTTAAGAAACAAGCGATAATTCTTTTTACAAATTTATTCATCTTTCTTCTCTTTTTCTTCTCTCCATGTTTTAACTGTCAGAGAATTTTTATCAATAACATGTGAGAGGAAATAATCTTTCCTTTCATTATTATTTATAACTGTTACAGGCTTAATCTGATTGAGCACAATACCCTTTGCCGCAAGCATTTCACTGAATCCAACATAAGTTTTTTCTTCAAGGAAAAGAACTTCCGGCGTATTAAGCATACCCCACCTGCGATATTTATAATACTTTTCGTTGATTTCATCAAGCTGACTGTCAATCACCCGAATAAATTTCTGCCTTCCGGTTTCATCAAGAGGGCCGTCTTTTAATTCAATCAGTAAAGTATATCTCGGCGGTTTGGTTGAAAAATCAGGATAGAAGCTGAACCCCCTGTACTCAATGCCCATTTCCTTTACGGAATTCTGAATTGCGGCATCAATCATATCAGTTGTTGTTTTTTCATTTGCAACATTCATTGAAAGATTCTGCCTGAATAAAAGTTCAATTTGGGGAGTATTATTGAACATTCTTGTAACATGAACAACATCTTCCATTTTGTACCTGTAAAGTCCGGAAAAATTTGAAACAATCATTTCATAATTTTTACCCACTTCAAGCTCGTTAATAAGCAAAGGCTTCTGACTGTCATCAGCCTTATCGTCAAGATTATCAACGGGAAGGAACTCAAAAAACAGGCACCAGGGAAGTAAAACATAGTCGCTGACATCAAGCTCTGTTGGAGCCGCAAAAAAACCTTCCGCCGCAGCGTAACCCATATTATGCATGGGAACATTCGGACCTATCACCTTACGGAGCTTTTCAACATAAACAGAAAGGTTCGAACCCATCATACCGTAAGCCCACTGAAGTTTAGGCCATATTCTCGGCGCAATAGGGTCTTCAAAACCTTTTTCGAACTCCCTGCGAAGTTCATTCGCTCTTTTAGGATTGGGTTTGAATTTTTTCTCATATTTTTTTCTGAAATCATCCGGAACCTGAACATTCGGGTTGATAATGCCCTTTTCAATATCGTCACAAATCATTTCCCAGTTTTCTTCAAGGTAATCAAACATGGTTGTAAGCAAGGTCACAACTATTGAACCCAGATAACTGACTTTTTTATTTTCAAGGCAAAAACGAAGATGAAGATACGATGTATCCATCTTTTCTTCAAGGGAAGGATATAACAGCGGTAAAGGAGATGTACAGAAAAACGGCAAAAGGGTTCTGAGATATCTTAAAGGAATCTGCCCGGCGCCGTTGCACTGCTTACCGTCTTTTAACTTATGACCGGAAAGATTAAGTGCAAGAGGGCCTACCTGATTGCACATTCTGATTCCCCTGTCTTTCATATAATGAAAAGCCGTAGCAACCGATACGGAAAAACCTATGCACTGCATTTTCCAAAGGTCGTTAAGTCCCTTGGGCAGAATTTTCGGCTTGCCGACGGAACCGGATGATGAAGCATAATGAAAATTCTTACCCGAAAACATAATTCTGTCTTCGCCGTTATTTATCATTCTGTCAACATACGGTTCATAATCAGCATAAGTTGAAAGAGGTACTGTTTTCTGATAATCTTCTATTGAATGAACATCTTTAAGATTAAGTTTCTTTCCGAGTTCACAGTTTTTATTTCTGCGTACTATTTTTTTCAGCACTGCTTTTTGTGCTTTCATAGGGTCTTTTGTAAAGTGTTTTATCTCAAATCGGGAAACATCCCCGAGAAAAACACCAAGATCGGAAAAATGCAAAACATCACTTCCCTATACTAAAATCATATTGTATTTTATCACTGTTTCAAACAAAAGTCAAACTTATGTTTATGAACGCTCTGTAAAAAGTCTGTGTCAAAAAGAAGATATTTTAATAATTTTTTCATAAATATTCTTTCCCGTAAGTCAGCTGAAAACAAAAAAAGACTCCGAAATTTCACCGTGAAAATGCATAATTTCAAAGTCTTTGTCTGCTGATATTATATTTTCATTTACATATAAGCCGCTTTTAAATATATAAAGCCTGCAACGGAGCCTGCCGCCGCACACATCAGTATTAGCACAATGCAAATCACCGTCATTAAAACCGTGCCTTTTGATTTTTCTTCTTTTTCTTGTGAAAAATCCAGCCCGCAAAATGTACAGACTTTCTGACTGTCTTCAACTGTGTTACCGCATACAGGACATTTCAACCGTCTCAGCTCCATTTGTCAAATATTAAAAAGTCCTCTTCTTTCGACGCAGGTTTCAAGGTTTATTGCCTGATAAACTCCGTCATCAAAAAGCTCACATATATTTTTATAATCTTCAATAGGCAATGTTTCAAGGGTGTATCCGTTTTTGATGCAATAAGCAACTGTTTCACCTGTTGCCTTATATGCGTCACGGAAAGGCAGTCCCTTGCTTACAAGGTAATCAGCGCAGTCTGTAGCATTAATAAACCCGCCTGCAGCCGCTTTGCGCATATTTTCGGGCAGCGCAGTCATAGTATCAATCATCGGAATAAATGCAGTCAGGCACATTCTTACAGTATCAATAGCTTCAAATGTAAGGTCTTTATCCTCCTGCATATCTTTATTATACGCCAGCGGAAGGCCTTTCATCATAGTAAGCAATGCATTAAGGTCTCCGAAAACTCTGCCTGATTTTCCTCTGATAAGCTCTGCCAAATCGGGATTTTTTTTCTGAGGCATAATGCTTGAACCTGTTGAAAATGCATCATCAAGCTCAATAAACTTAAATTCCCATGAACTCCAAAGAACGATTTCTTCACTGAATCTTGAAAGATGAACCATAACAAGTGACATAGCACAGGCAATTTCTGCGCAAAAATCTCTGTCGGCAACTCCGTCAAGAGTATTCAAAGTATATCCGCCTTCAAAGCCCATAAGCCTTGCTGATAACGCTCTGTCTATAGGGTATGTTGTGCCTGCAAGAGCACCGCTTCCCAAAGGTGAAACATCCATTCTTTTCACTGCGTCATCAAGCCTTGAAATATCCCTCTTGAACATTTCACAATATGCTCCGAAATGATAGCCGAGTGTAATAGGCTGTGCTCTTTGAAGATGAGTATAACCGGGCATAACCATTTTTTTATACTCAATCTTTTTCTTTTCAAGAACTCCTAAAAGCTCAACAAGCTGTTCACGAAGGGATATACATTCTTTTTTCAGATAAAGCTTTACATCTGTAGCAACCTGGTCATTACGGCTTCTTGCTGTATGCAGTCTTTTACCGGGGTCACCGACTCTCATAGTGAGCGTCTGCTCGATAAATGTATGTATATCCTCCGCATCAGGGTCAATTTTTATCTCTCCCGATGTTATTTCATCACGGATTTTTGCAAGCTCGGATGTAATAATTTCACAATCTTCTTTAGTGATTATCCCCTGTTCGCCCAGCATAGTAGCATGAGCAATACTGCCGTTTATGTCTTCTTTATACATACGGCTGTCTGTTGCGATTGATGAATTAAAATCATTTGTTTTTTTATCTGCCTCTTTTGAAAATCTTCCTGCCCAAAGCTTCATTTTATTTTCCCCTTATCTGAAAATTACATTATTTATTATATCATATCATCATGTTTTTTCAATAAAATTACAGTAAATATTTAACAGTTTTATCTGCATTCAAAGAATCAGGTGTTACTATGCAATCTTTAACAATAATTCCCACTCCGGATTTTTCTGCGTTCACCAAAGCTTCCGCAAATTCGGGATGAGTTTTTCTGTTCGGAGTAAAAAGACTGACGCCCTTCATCTGTATAATGAAAAAAATATAGCCCTCATATCCGTCTTTTATACATTTTTCAAGTTCTTTAAGGTGCTTTACTCCTCTTTGAGTGGGAGCATCGGGAAACGATGCAATCCCGTTGTTTTCAAGGGTTACGCCTTTAACCTCAAGGAATGCCTTCCTGCTTCCGTCTTCTATATAAAAATCAAACCGTGAATTGCCGTATTTTACCTCTCTTTTAATAACTGCGCTTTCTGAAAAAAGCTCGCCGTTTTTCAGCCATTCTTCTGCAACATCATTCGGAGCCTGAGAATCCATATTTATCAGGTTACCGTTTTTATCGGAAGCAATCAAATCATACCCTGTTTTTCTGTTTGGATTCATTGAACTGCAAAGGTAAACACTGCACCCGGGTACAAGCAGTTCTTTACATCTGCCTGTATTTTTTACATGCACCTTTTCTTCTTTTCCGTTAATAATGACATTTGCAATAAATCTGTTGGGACGGCTGACAAAATTCCCTTTTATAACCTTACTTTTGTATTTCATTTTCTTTTAGCTGTTTGGTAAAAGTCATAAGCATCGGGAAAGATATTATCGCCGCCAATATATACGCAACAGGCTGCGCAATTTCAAGCCCTCTTAACTGCATAAACTTATTAAGAATAATTATAAGCGGAATATAGAACAACCCGTTCTGACAGCAGGCAAGGAAAAATGCCTTCCCTGATTTTCCGATACTCTGGAATGTCATATTTGCCATCATAATCGTCGGTAAAAAAATCATAGAAGCACAGAGAAATCTAAGTGCATATTTGCCTATTTCTACAATTTCATCTTCACTTCTGAAAATTGTAATTACCTGAGGCGCAAAAATAAATACTACCGCCGCAAGAGTACCTACGACCGCCGTACCGAATTTCAAGGTAAAGAAAATGCTCTCACGAACTCTTTTATATTTCTTTGCACCGTAATTAAACGATGCAACAGGCTGAAATCCCTGACCTATTCCGACACCGACGGAAAAAATAAGCATCGAACACTTTGAAACTATGCTCATAGCGGCTATACACGCATCTCCGTAAGGGGCAGCGTTGATATTAAGAACCATAGTCGAAAGTGAATTTAGCGACTGCCTTGCAAATGAAGGAACACCTGTTGAAACGATATTCCATAAAACTCTCGGTTTAAAAGAAAAATACCTTATTGAAATTCTGCTTTGAGTTTTTCCCATAATAAAAACAGAAAGCAATATACCCATGCTTATGTACTGAGAAACTGCAGTGGCAACCCCTGCGCCTTTAATTCCCATATTGAACCCGAAGATTAAAATAGGGTCGAGAACCATATTTAATATTCCGCCGGTAGTAAGTCCGACCATTGCAAGACTTGCCATGCCCTCGTATCTTAAAATATTATTCATTACACAGGATGTAACAAACGACGGGGAAGCAATCAAAATGTATTTGCCGTATTCCATTGCATAGGGAAGGATTGTGGGCGTACTTCCTATAGCGGTCATAAAAGGTTCAATAAAAATAATTCCGAAAACAGATATCATTACACCTATAAACAAAGCATAAAAGAACGCTGTTGAACTGTATTTTTTTGCCGAATTATAATCTTTTGAGCCTAACTGGCGGCTGATGTTGCTCCCCGCTCCGTGGCCGAATGTGAAGCCGCACGCCTGAATAATACCCATAAGAGTAAATACAATACCGGTAGCTCCGCTTTGTGCAACACCTAATTTTGAAACGAAATAAGTATCCGTCGCATTATAAATCATGGTTATCATCATACTGATAACCGTCGGAACAGCAAGAGTAGCAATAAGCTTTTTTACCGGAGTTTGGGTCATTTTATTAAATTGCTTATCAGCTGAGTCAATCATTTAATCATCTCTCTAGAATTATATATATTTGTTATTATAACACTTTGCTTTTATAAAGTAAAGAACACAGCCTGCATTAAATGCATTGCTGTGCCCGAAAAGGAATCATTTTATTATTCCGCTGATAAAAATTTCAAGTCCGATAGCAATAAGTATTGCTCCGCCCAGAATTGAAGCTTTATTCTTCAATTTTGTTCCGAACTTTCTGCCTATAAGCAAACCGCACACACATATAATAAAAGTCACTGCACCGATAATAACAGCTTCAACCAGGGCAGCGTTGAAATTATAGTCCGAAATAGTGAACCCTACGGAAAGAGCATCAATTGATGTTGCGACGCCCTGAACCATAAGTGCGCCTAACCCAACAGCCGCTTTTTCTTCATCATCTTTATTTTTCACCGCATCTATCAGCATCTTTCCGCCGATAAAGCACAAAAGAACAAGGGCAATATAGGGAATAACCTTTTGAAATGACTGAAAAGCCTCTGCAATAGTGTGAACACAAATCCACCCGGCAAGCGGCATAATAATCTGAAAAAAGCTGAATGTGCCTGCAATACCGAGCATTTTTCTTTTTTTCATATCAGGCTCATTAAGTCCGTTCGCCATTGATACGGAAAACGCATCCATAGCAAGTCCTACACCGAACAAAACACTGTTAAGAAAAAACACAGCCGTATATTCCATAATCGCTCCTCCGAAAATCAAACATTGTCGAACAGTGTAACACACAGTATTATTTTTGTCAAATTAAAGAATTAAGAAAACTATTGAAAAATTGTAAAAAAAATTGTAGAATATACTTGAAAAGATTTTATGGAGGCGGCACTTATGAAAAAAGTTATCACAATAAGCCGTGAATTCGGTTCAGGCGGAAGAAGCATCGCAAAAAAAATTGCAAACCAGCTTGGATATGATTATTTTGATGAAGAAATAGTTAAAAAGGTTGCTGAGCAGACCGGCTTTGCAACGAATTATATTGAAGAACAGGGCGAATATGCTCCCGGCAAAAGCAGATTTGCATACGCATTCAATGTACCCGGTGCGCCCGGAGTTATGGACGGACTTTCAGCTTCTGACTTTCTTTGGAGCAAACAGCGTGAGGTTATTCTCAAAATTGCAGAAAGAGGCAACTGCGTTATTGTCGGCAGATGTGCAGACGCAATTCTTGAAGGTCGTGACGATGTGTTGAATGTGTTTATTCATGCGGATAAAAAATACCGTGCAGAAAGAATAGTCCGCCTTTACGGTGAGACAGATAAAAAGCCCGAAAAGCGTCTTGATGAAAAAGACAAACGCCGTAAAATAAATTATAATCACTTTACCGGTAAAAACTGGGGTGAAGCGAAGAATTATCATATAACTCTTAAAAGCAGTGATGTCGGTGAAGATTACTGCGTTTCAATAATAACGGCATTAGCAAACGCTCTGTAATATTATAAAATGTTCAAAACGGCTGAAAGAAATTCTTTCAGCCGTTTATTTATGCCATTGCTTCAATTACAGAAACAATCTCTCCGTTTTTAATATAAACCCTCGGAACTCTTTTGTTGATATCGCATATAAACTCATAATTGAATCTTCCCGACAGTTCCCCTATTTCTTCAGCGGAAACAGTGTTTTTCCCGTCAGAACCGAGAAGTATAACTTCGTCTCCTCTTTCAACACCGAGCCCTGTAACATCAATCATAAACTGGTCCATACATACTCTGCCGATTATTCTTGCATAATGCCCGTTAATGATTACCCTGCCCTTGTTCGAAATCATTCTGGGATATCCGTCAGCATATCCTACAGGGACAGTGGCAATTTCCGTTTCTTTTTCAGTAACAAATGTTGAACCGTAGCTTACTGTAAAACCTGCGGGAACTTTTTTAACAAAGCTAACATGACTTTTTATGCTCATAACAGGTGTAAGCTTTATAATATCTTTATTAACTTCATCTGAAGGATATAAGCCGTATGTTATTATTCCGGAGCGAACCATATCAAACACAGGCTGATTATACTCTATTATTCCGGCTGAATTACAGCAATGAACAATAGGAATATCAACCCCCGAAGCCTTAACCTTATCAACAAAGTCAGAAAAGATTTTCAACTGCCTGTCTGCTGAAGTTTTATCGGCAGAATCAGCGCACGCAAAATGTGTAAACATTCCGTCTATTTTAATATTGGGCAGTGCTTCTATTTTTTTGATTATTTCAACGCTTTCATCTGATGGCATAAAACCGAGCCTTCCCATTCCGGTATCAACTTTTATATGCACATAAACAGTTCTTCTCAGCTTTTCTGCGTGTTTTTGCAAAAGCACCGCTGTTTCCCAATCAAATAAAGTGAAATCTATGTTATTTATAATCAGCTCATGAAAGCTGTCTTCAAAGACATAACCTAATATCAGTATAGGTTCTGTGACTTTTTCACGCCGTAAAGTAAGGGCTTCCGGAGCAGTAGCAACGCCGTAGGCGTATACTCCGATTTCACTCAATTCACGAACCGTTCTTACCGCTCCGTGACCGTAAGCATCTGCTTTTATAACCGCCATGACTTTTGCAGGCTTTACTCTTTCTATAACTTGCGCAATATTTGATTTCATTGCATCAAGATCAATTTCCGCATATACTCTTTGAGGTAACATAATGTTCTCCTTAAATCAATTTTCACTATATTATATCACTGCATAACAAATTTTACAATAATATCCACTTATATTATTCATTTTATGTTTTTTTAACAGTCAATTTGATTGAAAAGTATTGTAATATATAGACTTTCGTGATAAAATTATATAAAATTGTATATATTGTACAGTTTTTATCTGTTAATACATAAACGGAGGTTGTTATTATGAGTTTCCCTGTTGCTGTTCAGCTTTATTCCGTACGAGATGCAATGGCTGAAGATTTTGAAGGAACAATTAAAAAAGTAAAAGAAATGGGTTATGACGGGGTAGAATTTGCCGGCCTTTACGGAAAAAGTGCGGCAGAAGTTAAAAAAATCTGCACCGAAACCGGACTTAACCCTATATCAGCTCATGTCAGCTTTGACGAAATTGCTGAAAACCCGGAAAAAGTGATTGGCGATTACGCTGAAATTGGCTGTAAATATATTGCAATTCCTTATGCTCCCGAAGACAGAAGACCCGGTGCTCCCCTTTTTGATGAAACTGTTGAGGGAATCCGTGAATTTTCAAAAATCGCAGAAAAATTCGGAATTAAAATGCTTTATCACAATCATGATTTTGAATTCAAGAAAATAGACGGAGTTTACGGTCTTGACCTTCTTTATTCATTGCTTACGCCTGATGAGCTTCAGACAGAACTTGACACCTGCTGGGTTAATGTAGGCGGTGAAAATCCTGCTGAATATGTAATAAAATATTCAGGCAGAGCTCCTGTAGTTCATCTTAAAGATTTTGTTATGAGCGGTAAAGATAAGCCTCAGAAGTTATATGCGCTTATCGGCATAGACGACGGTGCTCAGGATGAAGAAGAAAACGAAGCATTTGCTTTCAGACCGTGCGGTTACGGCGTTCAGAATATGCCGGAAATTCTTGATGCCTGCAAAAAAGCAGAAACTTCATGGGTTGTTGTTGAACAGGATCAGCCTTCAATGGGCAAAACTCCCCTTGAAAGCATAAAAATGAGCATTGATTACCTTAAAACAATAAATAAATAATCGGAGGAATATAAAAATGTCAGATACAGTTCTCAGTCAGTTTACTCAGACAGTAGTTGAAGAAAAAAAATCTACCGGAAAGATGTTCAAGGTAGGTATTATCGGTACAGGCTGGATTGCAGAGTCACACATTGAAAGCTATCTTCAGATGGATGATGTTAAAGTTGTTGCCGCTGCCGACCTTATCCCCGGAAAAGCTGAAAAATTCATGAAGCGTTATGGTGTTGAGGGAGTTAATTTTTACCCGAGCCACAAAGAAATGCTTGATAGTGAAGAGCTTGATGCTGTTAGTATTTGTACATACAACAAAACACACGCTGAATGTGCAATCTATGCGCTCAACAAAGGTGTTAATGTTCTTCTTGAAAAGCCCATGTGTGTTACAACACAGGAAGCTGTTGAAATCTGCAAAGCAGAAAAAGAAAGCGGTAAAATTCTTTCTATCGGTTTCCAGCCCCGTGGCGATGAAAACATGAAAATGATTAAAAAAATCGTACAGTCCGGCGTATTGGGTGATATTTATTATATTCAGACAGGCGGCGGAAGAAGAAGAGGCATTCCCAACAGCACATTTATTGAAGAAAAAACAGCCGGAATCGGTGCTATGGGCGATATCGGATGCTATTCTCTTGACATGGTTCTTAATGCAATCGGATATCCCAAGCCTCTTACGGTAAGCGGATACACTTCAGCATTTTTCGGACCTAATCCAAAGTATAATAACCCTGCAGATGCTGCAAGATTCAATGTTGAAGACTTTGCGGCTGCGTTCATCAGACTTGAAGGCGGAATTATTCTTGACTTCCGTATTGCATGGGCAATGCACGCCGACACACCCGGTGATACAATTATTTTCGGTACAGAAGGAGCCCTGCGTATTCCTTCAACTGAATGCTGGAACGGTTCAACAGGCGGCCCGATGAAAATTTATCACGATGTTGCAGGCGAAAGAGTTGAAACTATAATCCCCGAAATTGAGCCTGACAAGAACGATAAAGGTCTGTTCTACAAGAAAGTTCGTGCTTTCCTTGATGCTATTGCAGAAGGCGGAGAAGCTCCCGTTTCTTCAAAAGAAATTCTTTATAATCAGGCAATCATTGACCATATCGTTAAATCTTCAAAACTCGGAAAAGAAATCGAAGTTGTTATTCCTGAAATCTGAATTGAATAACACCATCATTGCCTCAAAACACGCAAATTGATTATAAAATTTAAGTGTTATTATACGACATCCTGTATCATAAATGATGCGGGATGTCTTTTTCAATGCTTCGTTTAATATTCTTTTAGTCTGCAAGTCAGATATATTGCAGGTTTATTATTGAAAAAATCAGTTCACATCTGTTTTTCTTACAGACAGTATAGCTGATTTTTATTTTTATCGCTTGCATTTGTTCTTTATTTGCGTTAATATGTTCATAATATAAATTTTGGAGGATGTAATATGCTGAATGCTGCTATTATCGGCTACGGCGGAATCGCACGAGTTCATGAATCAAGTTACAGAGAGCTCGAAAAAGCGGGTAAGGTAAAACTTGTTGCCGTTTATGCCAGAAACGAAAATTCATTTAACGAGAAAAAAGATATCAATATAAACGAAGATGATAAAACTGTCGTTTCCGATTTTAACAAATACACTGACCTTGACGAAATGCTTGCAAAGGAAAAAATTGACCTTATTGATATCTGCCTTCCTACAAATCTTCATAAAAGTTTCAGTATTGATATGTTAAGAAGGGGCTATCATGTTCTTTGTGAAAAGCCAATGGCAACCACTTATGAGGATTGCATGGAAATGCTTGAAGAAGCAAAAAAAGCCGGCAAAAGACTTATGATTGGTCAATGCCTGCACTTTTTCCCCGAATATGAATATTTAAAGAAAGTAGTTGACGATAACCGTTTCGGAAAGGTTAAATCCGCATTTTTCCAAAGACTCAGCTCACCGCCCCTGTGGAGTTCCGAAAACTGGATAATGAAAAAAGAAAATTTCGGTTCCTGTCTTCACGATTTGCACATTCACGATGTTGATATGTGTTTATATCTTTTCGGTACGCCCAATAAAGTTTTCTGCAAAAGTAAGGACGGGTTCAGTGCAATAGACGGAGTAACATCTATGTTTATGTATGAAGATTTTGCCGCAACAGTTATGGCGGACTGGTCTTTGATGAATTTCCCGTTCACTTCGGAATACCGTGTCTGCTTTGAAAAAGCAACGGTTACCGATGTAAACGGCAAAGTTACTGTATACCCCTTAGAGGGCGAGCCGTTTGATGTTGAGCTTTCAGGTGAAAACGGATACACAGAGGAAATTTCTCATTTTGCCGATGTTGCACAGGGCGAAAGAGACCACGGCAAAAACCATGTAAGAGGTGCTGCGCAAACAATAAGCATTATAAATCTTCTTACAGAATCAGCTGAAAAAGGCGGCAGAGTAATAAAGGTTGAATAAATAGAAATGGTTCTATAATAAATGTTGGGGTAAACAAATAAAATCTATAAAAACAGTAGAGCATATTTGAAAAATCCTGTAAAATGAAATTACCACAGATCATCG
>JAZQPL010000034.1:0-64988 GCA_045628495.1 Acutalibacteraceae bacterium | reverse complement strand
ATCAACATATTTTATTATTGCTGTTCCATGCTTCAAATCAGCATTTTTAATTGTCTGAGAGAGATTATTTGATGCATTTGAAATATCATCTTCTGTTGCCGCAGGATTGCCGAGGACAATAGCAGCTTCTTTAACATTTTTGATATAATTATCATAATCAGATGAATTTGTAAAGAATTCAGGCTGATAATTTAATTTTATAGCGTTATTATACTGTGTTCTTAAATTACTTTTATCAATGTAATTTATTTCAAGAGTTACAGCACCATTTACAATATCACTTCTGCTTTCTTTTACGCTTGAGGCATAGCCGATAACGGTGATAGATTTTTTCATTTCGGATAAATCATAATCTATTGATGAATCAAATATTCTTTCTCCTGAAAGGTCTTCTGCGATAACGCCTGATTTACTTAAAATAATTTTATTATCAAATGAAATATATTGATCGGATGCTTCTCTGCCCTCAGTGCAGTTGTTTATATCAAGTCCGACTCTGAGATTCGGAATCTGACTTAAATTATCAAAACGGCTGGTATCAATGTTTATTTTTCCTGTTCCGCCGACGGGGGTTACTGTTTTAGAACCGCCGCTTGAATTATCAGATGAAATTGACATTCCCGAACCGGTTTGAATAAGTCCATCAGTGTTATTAACATCTTGTAATGCACTGCCTGAGTAAGGCGAATATTTATATGAGCAGTTGCCGCCTGTTACAGAGTGAACACCGCCGAGCCATAAAGTTGATGTAATATGCATTGTTGTATGTGCCCAGTTCAATATATTCTTTTTAGTTTCAGCATGACCGCCGGCAGCAACAACAGATGATGCGCCGGATAAATTGCCGTATATGTATGTGTATGCATACGACTTCATCTGTTTTCCGTCACATTCATATGAAGCAGTCCATTGAATAACTGAATTTCCGCCTGAGGGGATAGGTGAACTGAGTTTACCGGAAGTAATTGATGTTGAAAGGGTAGAGGATGACGAAGAAAGATCTTCGATATTCATTGAATACACTTTTGTACCTTCAATAACATCGTAACTTAATTTAATGTTTTTCGCACCGTCTCTGTCAAAATAAATGTTACCGGTATCTGATGCTGTTTTAATATTCCCGTTTCTAAAATTCTCTCTGTCACAATACTTATAAAAAGTTGTGTTGTCAGATGTGTCAAGATAAATCGTTTCCGGAACATAAAAATATGTGCCGAGAACATATTCATTTTCTTCAAGAGTAACTGGGATTCTTCTTTTTACTGCATTATTTATATCTGATTGTGATACAGTAAACGGAATCGGTTCAGTTGTAATATAGCCGGGTCTTGATGCAATATATGTATAATCACCGGCATCAAGAATATATACATGATTTGAATTCTTAGCATCAATAAGAGAACCGTTGCTGTCAAAAACGCTGATATCGGTATCAGAAGAAGGAACATCAAATGTAACTGTTGAAACAGGTTTAACGGTTTTCTTAACAATAAAACTCTGAAGATAGAGAATTCCTCCGGGACCTGTAAGATAAATTCTGACATAGCTGTTGATTTTATCTTCATATTTATTTAGGTCAAATACAGTTGTATCGCCTTTAACATTTATATCTTTTGAATCAATAATTGCACCATCGGCAACAATTCTTATTTTATTTGCATTTTTTGATGTAACAGTAATCTGAGATTTGCTGTCATCTGTTCCGACAAAAGATACAGAAGGATATTCACCAACCGCCGAGAAGCCGTCACCAAGCTCATAGGTGTTTTTTGAATTTTTGGAACAGGCGTAAAACTGACCTTTTTTCATGGATGTTTTAACATTCTGTGCCGATGTATCGTTTTGGGGCATTATAAAATACTGTGCGTTTCTGTCGCAGTCTGAAAATTCATGCGAGTCATCTTCACAGAAAACAAGAACATTTGTCCCTTTAGGAGCAAGTAATTTCATAACATTATCGTATAAATAACGGTCATTTCTTGTTCTGTTATCTGAGGTGTTAACAAGCTCCATACCAAGACAGCCTTTTGAATTAACAACACCGTTTTTTATAACAGCATAATCATCGTATATTGATGCAAAATCGCTTATGAAAGATTCATTATAAATACTTATATCACTTTTTGCCTCTGCCCATTCGCCGACATGGTTAATGTGTGTTAATCCGCCTGCTGAATAGTTAAGTGCAACAGCATCACGTGGCCAGGTAACGGTCATGCCCAGGTCTCCGTGACCGGCATCGGCATAGTAACCGTTTATATGACATTTTTTTGTTGACATACCGTTAAGCTCGATTCCCAAAGGAATTTCAGTCATTCCGTATCCTCTTGGGGTTGACTGTCCGTTTATCGGGCCGGTACCTGTTGTTATTTGGTTATATCGTTCCTGAGAAAGTTCATCAACTGTACCGTGAACGAAAACCTGATAGTCAAATATAGCAATACGGGATTGATCGTTTGCCCAACCGTAGTTTACAGTACCGTGGTCAGTAAGAGCAAGAAGGTCGAAACCAAGCTCATAGTATTTTTCAATCATATCATTAACTTCAACATCACCATCGCTTCGAACAGTGTGTACATGGGTTTCACCTTTGTACTGTTTCCAATTATCCCAATCAACATCTTTATATGTACTTGTAATGTTAAATGAGTAATCACCGATTATGTCGTCTGTTTGCGCATAAGCTGAAAAACCGATAACGCAGGTGGTTGCTATCAGTGCTACAGTCATAATTACAGACAAAAATTTAATGATTTTTTTCAAAAGTATCGCTCCTTGTGATAAAGTATTTATAATATTATGCCATGTTAACATAATTTACAGATAAAAATTATATAATTCTTGAGATTATTTCACTGTTATATTTTTCATCGTCAACATTTCCGACACCGGCACCGGCACCTGCTTCATAAACCATTTTGTTCTTTATGGGAACTCTTGATTTTGCTTTCATTCGGTACCATTCATACTCTGTATCAATATTGCCGATGTCTATAATCTGATACCCAGCATCGCATAGTTCATAAGGTAAAACCGATGCTGTAGGCCCGAGAGCAAGAAGAATAAGATTGTTTTTATTTTGCTTCTTAATTTCATCTGAAATTTCATCATATTTAGAAAAACATTGAATTGAAGGGCATAAAATTCTTTTTATGCTATGAGCGTTATCAAACAAATCATTACCCATTCCAAGTCGGCTTTTTTCTCCTTCAACAATAACAATATTTTTATCTTCCCAGATTTTTTTTATTAAATTAAAATAATTTTCTATATTGTCGCCTTTATCTTTTTTATTGATATAACATCTTGATATAAAAGAATTGCCGTATACTTTTCCTTCTTTAAGATTCTGATACCAGTATTTTCTGCAATAAGAAAGATGATGCTTCCAATATTTTGCCGCACTGTCAATTTCATCAGAAAGCTGTTCATCTGAAAAAACAGACGGCAGGCATACAAGCAGATTTTTTTTATCAGAACCTATAACTTCAGATAATTTTTTTCTGATTTCATCTGTTGCATCCTGAAAAATCAGTTTTCTTCCTGAAATCAGCTTTAATTCTCCGTCACCGAATCTTGATACGGAACAACCGGATTCAAGAATGTATTTAACTGTATCTTCGCAGGACATTATTTGCGGAGGTTTGTGCAGCTTTGTGTAAAAGCAGTCAGATATACGATGAATTAAATCGTTGATTTTAACTTTTAAGTCGTATAATCTGTTCCACAAAGAAATAATAAATTCCTTCAAATTAACCACCTTTAGTGTATAAATATAAATAAGAATGCAATAACTATTAAAAAGTCCTTAGCTTTTCTATTCTACTCCTTTTTATTACTAAATTCAATAAAGTAACCTTAAATTCTTCAATATCGTCAATTTCAACAATAAAGTGATTATAAACTTAGTTAATAATAATTTTTAAAAGTAAATTTATTGTCTTTTAATAAATATTATGTTATTATATGTCCAGTAAGTTTTTGTGAGATGATTGTTATGAACAGCTTAAATATTATTAAATCATTTAATGAATGGTTATCTGATACCTTCAATTTCCATTTTAATGAATCTTTGCCGTCTTTTGTATTTACAGCTTTAAGTGTTGTAATTACTCTGTTTGCCGGGTTTTGGTTCGGAAATCTTGCAGGGAAGCTTTTAATTAAAATTCTTGAAAGAAGAAATGTTGACCGTTCCGTTCATCATTTTTTAAGTAAATCTGTTTCTGTTTTTATTAAATTTATATTTATTTTAACTGCTCTTTCTGAAATAGGATTAAATATCATTTCTTTCATTACAGCTCTTGGTGCGGCGGCAATTACAGCGGGATTCGGACTGAAAGACAGCATATCCCAGTTTGCAGGCGGAATAGTAATTTTATTCAATCAGCCGTTTAAGAGCGGTGATTTTATTGAAGTTGATGGTGTATCAGGTAAAGTTGAAGAAATTCATTTTATGAACACCATTCTGATTATGGAAGATAACCGTCAGGTTGTAATACCTAATAACCATATTATTTCCAATAATGTTATAAATTACACAGCCGGAAATATCAGAAGAATTGACTTAACATTTTCAATAGGGTACGACGAAGATATTACAAAAGCTAAAGGTGTACTTTACAGGGCTACAAGAGATAATGTTCATATTCTCAACGAACCGTCACCTCATGTTGCAGTAAAAGAACACGGAAGTTCAAGCGTTAATCTTATATGTCAGGTTTGGTGCGACAGTAAAGATTACTGGGCTTCATATTATTCAATGCAGGAAGATGTTAAGCGTGCATTTGATGAATACGGGATTGAGATTCCGTACGAACAGCTTGATGTACATATAAAAAATACAGAAGAACAAAATAAAGAAAAGAAAGGAGAAATCTGATGTCATCATTACTTGTTAAACTTTTTATAAAAAATCCTGATAATGTCAATGATACAAAAGTTCGTACTGCTTACGGTATTTTAAGCGGTGTTGTGGGTATTGTTCTTAATCTTATACTTTGCGCCGCAAAATTTATTGTAGGTGTAATGACTAACAGTATTGCTATAACTGCTGATGCGGCTAACAATTTATCCGATGCTGGTTCATCAGTTGTTACTGTATTCGGTTTTAAGCTTTCAAATAAACCTTCAGATGAAGAACATCCTTTCGGTCACGGAAGAATTGAATATATTGCAGCGCTTATTGTTTCTTTTCTAATACTTTTTATGAGCTTGGAGCTTGCAAAAACATCAGTTAATAAAATAATAAATCCTGAGCCTGTTAAATTCAGTATAGTTTCTGCTGTTATTATCGCCGTTTCTATATTGGGTAAAATATGGCTTGCATTTTTTAATAATAAACTTGGCAAAAAAATCAATTCAGCCGCAATGCTTGCTGTTGTAAAAGACAGTATCGGAGATATTGCAGCAACGAGTATAACCCTTATTGCTTTAATTCTTTCGGTGTTTACCACAATACCTGTTGACGGGTATCTGGGAATCCTTGTATCACTGTTTGTATTTTTTGCAGGTTTCGGTATTCTAAAAGAAACAATCGGAACACTTTTAGGCAAACCTCCCGAAAAAGAGTTTGTTGATGAACTTGAAAAAGAAATCCTGTCCTATAACGGTGTTTTAGGTATTCATGATATAATGATTCATGACTACGGCCCCGGCAGACTTTTCGGCAGTGTTCACCTTGAAGTGTCCGCTGATGTAGATATTCTCGAATCTCACGATACAGCTGATATTATCGAAAATCAAGTTGGTAAAAAAATGGGGATGACACTTGTAGTACATCTTGACCCTATTGTTACAAACAGCCCTAAAGTCAATGAACTTAAAGCAATCACTTCATCTGTCATAAAAGATGTTGATGACAAATACACATTCCATGATTTCAGGATAGTCGAAGGTCCCACTCATACAAATATCATTTTTGACCTTGTTGTTCCTCATGACCATAAAGAGTCAAGAGATGATATTGCAAAGACTATTTCTAAAAAAATCAATGAATACAATAACACTGTTTTCTCTGTAATCAAAGTTGAGCATAATTTTGTATAATGTTTACAAAATGTTTGTTAAAATAATCATTTTTTTTGGAATGAGAATTAGTTAATTTATCTTTTCAAAAAGACAAAATTATAGTATTATATATTAGATAGTTTATATTAAACTTATTTTCTGCATTTATCGATATAAAGGTGGTTGAATTTAATGGTTGTCAATGGTGAGGTTATCGAAGACTTGTTCAGCGTTCCTGTAGGTCAGTTGGGCATTATTGCTCTTCCCGGCTGTGAAGAAATGGCTGAAAGAATAAACTATTATATTTCAAAATGGCGCAAAGAAAGAGGAACAATGAGAAAAGATCCTCTTGCTTTTGACGGATACGAAAAGGACTCATATATTATTGATGTCACTTTCCCGAGATTCGGAACAGGCGAGGGTAAAGCTTCTCTCAATCATACTGTAAGAGGATATGATATTTTTATTCTTTGCGATTGTTTTAATTACGGCATTTCATATAAAATGTACGGTCAGAATGTTCCCATGAGCCCTGACGAACATTACGCAAATCTTAAAAGAGCTATCAGTGCTGTTGAAGGTAAAGCAAGAAGAATAACTGTTATTATGCCCATGCTTTACGAAGGAAGACAGCACAAGCGTTCAAGCCGTGAATCACTTGACTGTGCTAATGCATTGCAGGAGCTTTGCGATTATATGGGTGTTGAAAACATTCTTACTTTTGATGCTCATGACCCGAGAGTTCAGAATGCGATTCCTCTTAAAGGTTTTGAATCTATTCAGCCTGCTTATCAGATGATAAAAACCATGACAAGAGATATTTCCGACCTTAAGATTGATAAAGACCACCTTATGATTATTTCACCCGATGAAGGCGGAATGGGCAGATGTATATATTATTCAACAATTCTCGGTGTTGAACTCGGTATGTTCTATAAACGCCGTGATTTTTCAAAGATTGTTGACGGTAGAAATCCGATTATCGCTCATGAGTTCCTCGGCGACAGTGTTAAAGGAATGGATGTTATTATTGTTGATGATATGATTTCTTCAGGCGAATCAATGATTGAAGTTGCAGGAAAACTTAAAGAGCTTGGTGCAAACAGAATTTTCATTAACGCAACATTCGGCCTTTTCTGTAACGGACTTGAAGTTTTTGACCAGGCTTATGCTGATGGTATTTTTGACAGGGTTTATACAACAAATCTTGTTTACAGAACAAATGAACTTAAAAACAGAGACTGGTACTGTGAGGTTGACTGCTACAAATATATTGCATACATAACCGATACTCTTAATCACGATTCATCTGTAAGCAATCTTATGGAACCTGCTGAAAAAATTCATAAGCTTCTTGCAAATTATAATAAAAAATAATCTGTCAAATGGTTAATACCAAACATTGAGTAATTTTTTGCTCAATGTTTTTGACATTAAAGGAGAAGATAAAATGGCTAAAGAATTAGCTAAAGTATACGACCCGAAAGAGGTTGAAGACAGACTTTATAAGTTCTGGACTGAAAATAAATATTTCAGTGCCAAATGTGATAAGGATAAGAAGCCGTACACTATAGTTATGCCTCCTCCCAATATTACAGGTCAGCTTCACATGGGTCATGCTCTTGATAATACTTTACAAGACACAATTATCCGCTGGAGAAGGATGCAGGGATATGATACTCTCTGGCTTCCCGGAACTGACCATGCTTCAATTGCAACAGAAGCAAAAATTGTTGAAGCTATGGCAAAAGAAGGTATCAAAAAAGAAGATATAGGCAGAGAAAAATTTCTTGAAAGAGCTTGGGAATGGAAAAATCAGTACGGTGGAAGAATTGTTCAGCAGCTTAAAAAAATCGGTTCTTCCTGCGATTGGGACAGGCTTCGTTTTACTATGGATGAAGGTTGTTCAAGAGCTGTTAAGGAAGTTTTTGTTTCTCTTTATGAAAAGAAGCTTATCTACAGGGGAAACAGAATGGTTAACTGGTGCCCGAAGTGTAATACTTCAATTTCAGATGCTGAGGTTGAATATGAGGAATTGCCGAGTAATTTCTGGCATTTACTTTATACAGTTAAAGAAACCGGTGAACAGCTTGAACTTGCTACAACAAGACCTGAAACTATGCTTGGTGATACAGCTGTTGCAATTAACGGTGATGATGAAAGATATAAACATCTTCACGGCTGTCATGTAATTCTTCCTCTTCTTAATAAAGAATTACCTATTGTTCTTGATGAACACGCTGATATGACAAAAGGAACAGGTGTTGTTAAAATTACGCCTGCTCATGACCCGAATGACTTTGAAGTTGGTAAAAGACACAATCTTCCTATGGTTCGTACTTTTACTTATGACGGATATCTTACAGGAGTAAAAGATAAAGCAGAAGCTGATGAGCTTATCGCAAGCGGTAAAGCCGCTGTTGATGAGCCTGTTGTTCTTGACTGCGGTAAATATGCCGGAATGACTACAATGCAGGCAAGAAAAGCTATGCTTGAAGACCTTGAAAAAGGCGGATACATAAAATATATTGAGCCTATTAAGCATGATGTCGGCACTTGCTACCGCTGTCATACAAATATTGAACCGATGGTTTCAAAACAGTGGTTTGTTAAAATGGAACCTCTTGCTAAGCCTGCCGTTGAATCAGTTGAGAAGGGCGAAGTTAATTTTGTTCCCGAAAGATTTACAAAAAATTATATGAACTGGATGCGTGGTACCCGTGACTGGTGTATTTCCCGTCAGTTATGGTGGGGTCACAGAATCCCTGCGTGGTATTGCGATGATTGCGGTGAAATGACTGTATCTAAAGATGATATATCAGTTTGTCCAAAATGTTCAAGCAAGAATATACTCCAGGACCCTGATACACTGGATACATGGTTTTCATCTGCCCTCTGGCCGTTTTCTACACTCGGTTGGCCTGATAATACAGAAGATTTTGCACATTATTATCCTACAGATACACTTATTACCGGTTACGATATAATCGGTTTCTGGGTTAGCCGCATGATTTTCTCTGCGTTGGAATACACTGATAAGGCTCCTTTTAACACTGTTCTTATTCACGGTCTTGTTCGTGATGCTCAAGGCAGAAAAATGTCAAAATCTCTCGGTAACGGTATTGATCCACTTGAAATTATTGACCAATACGGTGCTGATGCTCTCAGATTTACTCTTGCAACAGGAAACAGCCCTGGAAATGATATGAGATTTTCTGATGAAAAAGTAAGTGCAAGCCGTAATTTTGCTAACAAGCTCTGGAATGCTGCCCGTTATGTTCTTATGAATCTTGACGGTAATGAAAAAGCACCTTATATTCCCGAAAATCTTGCACTTGAAGATAAATGGATTTTATCAAAATTCAATACTCTTGCAAATGATGTTACAGATAATCTTGAAAAATTTGAATTAGGTATTGCTGTTTCAAAACTTTATGATTTTATCTGGGATGTTTTCTGTGACTGGTATATTGAAATTTCAAAAATCCGTCTTCAAAAAGGCGGTGAAGAAGCAGAAACTGCAAAAGCTGTTCTTATTTTTGTTCTTTCAAATACTCTGAAGCTGCTTCATCCTTTTATGCCGTTTATAACTGAGGAAATATGGCAGACTCTTCCTCACAACGGTGATTCAATTATGATTTCAAAGTGGCCTGAATATTCTGAAAATCTTGCCTTTTCCGTTGAAGAAGATGAAATGGAAAAGATTATGGAAGCAGTCAGAGCAATCAGAAATCGCAGAGCAGAGATGAATGTTCCTCCCTCAAGAAAAGCAAAATATTATATTGCTACTGCATTTGAAGATACATTCAAGTCAGCAGGTGTATTTATGCAGCGTCTTGCAAGTGCATCTGAAGTTGAAGTCGGCGAAAATTTTGCTATTGACGGTTCTGTTTCAATAGTAACATCTTCTGCAAAAATTTATATTCCCATGGGTGATCTTGTTGATTTTGAAGCTGAAAAAGCGAGACTTAATAAAGAAAAAGACAAGGCGTTAAAAGACCTTGAATTTATCAACAAAAAACTCAATAATCCGGGATTTGTTTCTAAAGCTCCCGAGGCTGTTGTAAACGGCCAGCGTGAAGCTGCAGCAAAACTTAATGATAAAATTGCTATGCTTGATGAAAGTATCGCAAAGCTGATGTAATTTCAGAGCTGTCATTTTGACAGCTCTTTTCATAATGAGGTGTAGTATTTTGACTGGTAAAGAAGCTGTTGACTATATCCATTCAAGGCTTAAATTCGGTTCGGTATTAGGATTTGATAGAATAAATGCTTTGAGTGATATGCTTGGTAATCCACAGGATAAACTCAAATATGTTCATGTTGCCGGAACAAACGGGAAAGGCTCAACAAGTACAATGATTGCTGAGTCTTTAATGGATGCTGGCTATAAAACAGGTCTGTTTACTTCTCCTTATGTTCTTAACTTCCGTGAAAGAATTCAAATAAACGGTGAAATGATTCCGTCAGATAAGCTTGGTTTTTATGTTCAGAGAATAAAAGAATGTATTGATATTCTTGAAACTAAAGGATTGATACCTACTGAATTTGAAATACTTACCGCTGTTGCATTTTTATATTTTTACGAAAGTGGTTGCGATGTTGCTGTTCTTGAAGTTGGCATGGGCGGATTGTTTGATTCAACTAATATTATAAAAGAAACAGATGTTTGTGTTATTACTTCTGTTTCCTATGACCATACAAATATTTTAGGAAATACAATTGAAGAAATAGCCAAAAACAAAGCGGGAATAATTAAAACTAATTCCAATGTGGCAGTATATCCTCAGATTTATGACAGTGCAAAAGATGTTATATATAATAAAATTTCTGAAGTAAAAGCAAGTTTATATAATGTTGATAAAGAAAAAATTAAAATAATAAGCTGTAATACAAACGGTTCAGAGTTTTATTATAAAAACAGCAAAATAAAAACAAAACTTATAGGTGAACACCAGATATATAATGCCGCAACAGCCTTTGAAGCAGGACTTGCTCTTATTGATAAAGGATATAATATAACTGTTCAGAATATTATTAACGGTATTTCAAAAGCTTCAATCCCGGCAAGAGTCCAGATAATCAGCAAAAACCCTCTGATTGTTATTGACGGAGGGCATAATAAAGACGGAGTTGAAGCACTTGTTTCAGCATTAAAAACTTCATTTTCCGAATATAAAATTACTGCTGTAATAGGCATGATGAAAGATAAAGATGTTGATTCCGCTATAAAAATGATAGCTCCTCTTTGTAAAAAAATGTTTACTGTAACAGTTAATAATCCTCGAAGTGCTTCTGCCGTCGAATTAAAAGGAAAAGCTGATGTGTTTTGCAGTGATGTTGTTGCTGTTGATGATGCCGACACTGCGTTTAATTTAGCAAAAGATACTGTTAAAGAAGGGGAAATGATTCTTGTTGCGGGTTCACTGTATCTTGCCTGTGAAATAATTGATAAGGAGTAAAATCTATGCTTCATCTTGTAACCGGCAGAGTCGGTTCGGGAAAATCAGAAAAAATATTTGAACTTCTTTCTGATTTATCTTCCCTCAATAAAAATTCAATTTTTATTGTTCCCGAACAGTATTCTTTTGAAACAGAAAAAAATTTAATATTTAAGCTGGGTGCTGTTGAAGCAAACAAAATATCCGTTTTCAGTTTCAGTTATCTTGCAGGATTTTTGTTGAAAAATATGGGTGTTTCTTATAAAAATGAAGCTGATGACTCAATAAAAGCTATGATTATGTCAATAGCTCTTGAAGAAGTTGCCGACAAGCTTGATTTATATTCAAAAACATCTTATTCTTCAGGATTTATTAAAAGTCTTCTCAGTATTGTAAGAGAGTGTTATCAATGCGGAGTTTCATTTGAGAATATTGACTTTAATGTAAATGACAGTCGTGATGTGGCGCTTAAAAATAAAATAAAAGAGCTTAACATTATCTCTCAGGCTTATAACGCTATATTGGAACAGAGCTTTTTAGATAATGAATCATCACTTGATATTTTACATGATAATATCAGTAAAACAGATTTTTTTAATAACAAAAGCGTATTTATTGATGGCTTCAGGGGATTTACATATCAGGAATTAAAAATATTGGAAGATATTATAAAATCGGCTGAAGATGTTTATATAACCGTTTGTGCAGATAAATTAACAGGTTTATATGATAAATCAAGTGTTTTTGCCCACACAAGAAGAACTGCATCAGAGCTGTTTAAGATTAACAGCAGAGTATTAAAAACTGATGTGGATATCATTAAAACCAAATATAACAACTACTATCTTAATGATGAAATGAAATTCATTGAACAGAATTTTTATTCTGTTTCACCCAAAAAGTATAATAAGATTCCCGAATATACTGAAATATGTTCAGCAGAAAATTTTTATGCTGAATGTGACTATGCTGCACTTAATATTAAAAAACTTATAAGTGAAGACGGCTATCGCTGCCGTGATATAGCAATAATCTGCAGAGACTCGTCAGTTTATGAAAGACAGATAAAATCATCGTTAAAAAAATTCGGTGTTCCGGTTTACATTGATAAGCGTCAGCCCGTTATAAATCAACCTTTGATTAGCATTGTTTTTTCTGCACTTAAAATTGCAGAATCCGGATTTGAAAGTGAATATATACTCAGAATACTGAAAACAAGATTAACCGATATTTCCGATGAAGATATTGCCGAACTTGAAAATTACACAAATATGTGGCAAATACGAGGGCTTAACTGGTGCAGAGATTTTTCCGGACACCCTAAAGGTTTTGGTAATATAATGACTGAAGAAGATGCTGAAAAGCTTGAACATATAAATCAAATCCGAAAAGCAGCAGTTAATCCTGTTAATAAATTTATCAATTCTATGAAAGATACTGACGGTGAAAATGCGGTTGTATCTTTATACAAATTGCTTAAGGATTATAATATTGACAGCAATATCAGAAAATTTGCTGTTGAATTAAACAATAATAAAGAATTTGACCTGGCAGAGGACTTAAACAGAGTTTGGGAAATTCTTATGACTATCCTTGACAATATGGCTTTTGCATTAGGTAAAAGAAAAATCGATGCAAAAAAATTTAATAAGCTTTTTACTGTCATGATTTCCGGTTATTCAATCGGTTCACTGCCTAAAGGTATTGATGAAGTGACAATAGGAAGTGCCGACAGAGTAAGAATTACAGCACCAAAGGTTGTTTTTGTTGTCGGAGTTAATGACGGAGTTTTTCCGTTTATTCAGAAAAATAAAGTTATATTTTCAAGAAATGAAAGAGAAAGATTAAAAGCCTTAGGTTATAAATTAGGTCAGAGTGCTCAGGAAGATGTAATGGAAGAAAGATTTATTTCATATAACACTTTCTGCGGTTCTCAGGAAAAGCTTTTTATTTCATATCCGAGAAAAGATTCCAAAGGAGCTGAGAGTGCTCCGTCAGAGCTTATTGAACAAATTAAAAGAATTTTTCCTGAAATTCATGTTAAAGATACAGTTGAAACAGATTTAACTGAATTTATCAGGAGCAAGCAGTCTGCATTTGAATTACTTGCAGGTGAATATAATAATAACACTCAGCTTGAAGCAGGACTTAAATCATATTTCTTGAACGATGATGAATATAAAGGTAAAGTTTCTGCTTTGAAAAGAGCAGCTGAAAAAGAACAGTTCTCCATTGAAAATAATGACACTGCCGTTGAGCTTTTCGGTAAAAATATGTACATTTCCGCTACACGGGCTGAAACATATTATTCATGTCCTTTTATGTTCTTTTGCAGATACGGTATTAAAATTGAACCGAATAAAACAGCTGAACTTAATCCACTGCAAACAGGAACGATTATTCATTATGTCCTTGAAAACCTTATAAAAAATTTCGGAAGTCAAAAATTATCTGATATGGATAATGAACAGCTGTTAAAATGTGTAGATGACATTCTTGAAGAATATTATAATGAAAAAATCGGCGGTCAGGTTGAGCTTAGTGAACGGTTTATATATTCATATAAAAATATCTCAAAAAAAGTCTATTCAGCCGTTAAAAGACTTATTGATGAATTTTCGGTCAGTGAATTTATACCGGTTGATTTTGAATTGAAAATTGATAATGACGGTACAGTAAAACCACTTGAAATTAAGCTGAAAAACGGTACTTTGAAAGTTAAAGGTTCTGTGGACAGAGTTGATATGATGAAAACAGAAGATAAAACCTTTGTCAGAGTAATTGACTACAAATCATCAACAAAAGAGTTTAAGCTTAAAGATGTATTTTGCGGATTAAGTATGCAGATGCTTATTTATCTTTTTACTATCTGGAAAAACGGTACTGAAAAATATGAAAACGCCGTTCCGGCCGGTGTATTATATATGCCAATCGGCACATCTGCAACAAAACTTGACAGGCATGCAACTGATGAAGATATTATTTCAGAACAAAGAAAGAAATTAAAAATGCAGGGTATTGTTCTTGATGATTCGAGAGTTATTGAAGGAATGGACTTATCGAAAAGCGGATTGATAATTCCCGTAAAATATAAAGATAATAAATTTACAGGAAATATTATTGATTTTTCATGCCTTGAAAAGCTTTATGATAAAGTTGAAAATAATCTTTTCAATATGGGAAATAATCTTCATAACGGTAAAATAGAAGCATATCCTGTTGATAAAAAATGTGATTATTGTGATTATAAAAGTGTTTGCGGAATTGAAGACGGTGCAAAAATCCGTGATATACCAAATATTAAATTCGATGATTGCATCAGTATTTTGAAAGGTGGTGAAACAAATGCCTGAATGGACACCTGCACAGAAAAAAGCGATTGAATCGAGAAACGGTACAATTCTTGTTTCTGCTGCCGCAGGTTCCGGCAAAACAGCAGTGCTCGTTGAAAGGGTTATTCAAAGAATTGAAGATGAAAAAAATCCCTGTGCTGCAGACAGCCTTCTGGTTGTTACTTTTACAAAAGCCGCAGCAGCACAAATGAAAGAAAAAATTACATCTGCCCTTGATAAAAGAATTGAAGAAAACCCTGAGAACCAATATCTGCAAAAGCAAAGGATGCTTTTACCTTTTGCTTCAATATGTACTATTGACAGTTTTTGCGGTGATCTTGTTAAAGAAAACTTTTATCAACTGGGAATTTCGCCTGATTTTAAGATTTCTGAAGGTACAGAGCGACTTTTGATGATTTACGATGCAGTTGAAAAAGTTCTTGAAAAGGCATATAAAGATAACAGAAGCAGTTTTTCTTCACTACTTCAGATAATGTATTCATCAAGCGATGATACGCCGTTAAAAAATTTGATAATAAGTTTATATTCTTCATCAAGAGCCTATGCTCAGCCGGATAAATGGCTTGATTCTTTATCAGAACAATATAAAAACGCTGAAAATTTTAAGGCAACAAAATGGGGAGAATATATAATTAAAAACACCATTGAATTATATGATTATCATATAAAAAAGCTTGAATATGTTAAAAGTCGATTCAACGCTGAAATGGAAAGTAAAAACGGTGTAATTTTTTCTGAGCTTATTTCTTTTCTGAAAGATTATATTTCATTGATGAATAACGGTTCATGGGAGGAAATAGTTGAGTTTAAGGAAAATTTCAGCCCCGGAAGAATTTTGAATGAAAAAAAATACGGTGAATATGAAATTGCCAAGCAAATAAGAGCAAATGCTGTTGCCGATATAAAGGATTCTTTTTCTCTGCTGTACTGCACAGATGATGAATATAAAGATGATATTGAATTTTTATATCCTGTTGTTAAAGAGATTGTATATCTTGTAAAAGAATTTGAATGTGAATTTACAAAAATTAAACAAAGCGGTGATTTTGCTGATTTTTCAGATATCGCTTCTTATACATTAAAACTTCTTGTAAAAGAAATTGATGAAAACGGAAATCCTGTAAAAACTGAGCTTGCACAATCTCTTTCAGAAAGTTTTTCGGAAATTCTTGTTGATGAATTTCAAGATATCAATGAGCAACAGAATTTACTTTTCAAAGCATTGTCCAGAAATGAAAGCAATTTGTTTATGGTTGGAGATGTTAAACAAAGTATTTATAAATTCAGACTTGCTATGCCTGACATTTTTATTAACTATAAAAAATCCATGCCGGATTATATCAATCATAATTATCCTGCAAAAATAAATCTTGATTATAATTTCAGAAGCCGAAAAGGCGTTACAGATTTTGCTAATTTTATTTTTTCACAGATAATGAATGAAAAAACAGGTGATATTGATTATAATGAAAACGAAGAATTGAAGCCGAAAGCAAATTATAATCCATCTGATTCCTCATGTGCCGAAATTCATATTCTTGAAGAAAATAAACAGATTAAATCTGTCGAATATGATGCTTTATATGTTGCTGATTATATTGATAAATCATTAAAATCCGGTTTAACTGTTAAAGACGGTGAAGGGGTAAAAAAAGCTGAATACCGTGATTTTTGTATATTACTGAAAAATACCAAAGATAAAGCGGACAAATATGTTAATGCTCTTAAAAACAAAGGCATTCCTTGCTACTGTGAGAATACCCAGGGATTTTTTAAGGCAACTGAAATTCAGACTATTCTTTCATTGATGAGGATAATTGATAATCCTTTGCAGGATATCCCTCTTGTCAGTTCAATGATTTCACCTATATTCGGATTTACTCCTGACGAACTGTCTGAGATGAGAAATAATTATCGTAACGGACCGTATTGGTTTTGCCTAAAAAAATCTGCAGAAAACGGCAAAAGAAAGTCAAAGGCATTTATTGAAGAAATTAAGCGGTTGAGAAATCTGAGCGTAACACTCGGTGCCGGTGAATTCGTTCGAGAACTTCTTGATTCAACAGGTTATCTTTCAATAGTTAAAGCAATGTCAAATGGTTCACAAAGAGCGGCTAATCTTTCACTTTTGCAGGAATATGCTGATAAATATGAAAATTCAGGTCATATAGGTTTATCGGGTTTTATAAGATTTATTGATAGAGTTGAAAAGAATAAAGATGATTTTGAGGTTGCAAAAGAAATTTCAGAAAACGCAAATGTTGTAAGAATAATGACCGTTCATAAAAGTAAAGGGCTTGAATTTCCCATTTGTATACTTGCAAACTGCTCTCAGTCGTTTTTCAAGCAACATACAACAGGTAATTGCGATTTTCTTATGAAAATGGGCATTGGCTTTAAGCGGATTGACAATGAAAGAAAATTTGATACTTTGCCGTATTCTGCAATAATAAATGCTCATACACTTGAAAACCTTTCAGAAGATATCAGATTGCTGTATGTTGCACTTACAAGAGCAAAAGAAAAAATGGTTTGTATTTTAAGATACCCAAAACCGGAAGAAACAATAATAAAAACCATGATTTCTCTTGACAATGAAAGAAAAATTTCCCCGGTAAATATTATGAGGTGCAAGTCTTTCAGCGACTTGATTTTAATGTCATGTTTACGGCATTTCAATTCAAATGATTTACCCTGCGTTTCTGCAAACAGAACAGTAAAAACATTGAACTGTGATTCAGATATTTTGTTCAAAATAATTTACGCAGATGAATTTGAATGTTCTGAAAATACTTTATCTGATGATGTAATTGAAGCAGATGAAGATATAGTCAAATTTATTAAAGATAGAGTCGAGTATGAGTATCCGTATGCAGATTTATCAACTTTTGTGGCAAAAGTTTCACCTTCACAACTTGAAAACAAAGAAAATGTTACAGATTATTATGCTCGTGCAAAGCCTTCGTTTATGAAGGACAGTGATTTATCATCAGCTTCTAAAGGAACTGCGATACATAAATTTTTAGAATTTTATAACTTTTACGATGATATGTCTGATGTAAATACTCAGGCACAGCAAATGTTAAGTGATAATAAATTGTCGCCGGCGGAAGAGAAGCTTCTTGATTATAACAGTCTTTCATTTTTGGTTAACAGCGATATAGCTCAAAGGATAAAAAAATCCGATATCCTCGAAAGAGAGAAAAAAATAACAGTTGCTGTTAATGCAAATGAAATATATAACTGTAACTATGATGATGAAAAAATAATAGTTCAGGGTTATATAGACTGTGCATTTATTGAAAACGGTTGTTGGGTTATTGTTGATTATAAAACAGACCGTGTTAAAGACATTAGTGTACTGAAAAGCAGGTATGGTCCACAGTTAAAAATGTATGAAAAAGCATTAAATGAGTGTACAGGTATACCTGTAAAAGAAACAGTTATTTATTCATTACACTTAAATAAAAAAATTATAATATAAAGGATGTTTATTTATGAAAAGATTATCAGAATTTATTAAATCAATTTTGGCAGGAATTATGATTTCAATCGGCGGAGTAGTTTTTTTGAAATGCGACATTAAATATGTCGGTGCATTTTTATTCTCTGTTGGTTTAATAAGCGTTGTAATGTTCGGCATGAACTTATACACAGGAAAAATCGGCTATGTACTTGAAAATGACAAAGCATTTTTTGCCGATACAGTACTTTCCGTTGTTGGCAATTTTATCGGCTGTCTTGCTGTAGGCATGGCAAAATCACCTATCGGAAATGTTCAGACTTTATGTCAGGCAAGATTAGAAAAACCGTATTTTGATGTTTTAATTGATGCAATTTTATGCGGTGTTCTTATTTATGTATGTGTTGATATTTTTAAGAAGAAAAAAACTATTGCGGGTATTTTAGTTGCTATTCCTACATTTATTCTTTGCGGATTTGAACATTCAATAGCTGATATGTTCTATTTTATTAACGCAAGAATGCTTTCATCTGAGTCAGTTGTTTTCCTTTTAATTGTTGTTTTAGGCAATGCTATCGGCGGACTTTTGCTTCCTGTTGCATTTAAGCTCTCTGCAAAACTGAACAAAGATTGATTTCTTGGCGGTGTAAATATGATTATTTCTTTATGTATTGATGACAACAACGGTATTTCTTTTTTCGGTAAAAGACAAAGTCGTGACAGTGAATTGATTAAAGATTTAATTAGCTATAATAAAAAAATCTGTATTTCAGAATATTCAAAACCGTTATTTGACGGATATGATGTAACTGTAATTGATGATTTATCAAGCATTGATGATAATAATTTCATTTATTTTTGTGAAAAACCTGAATTTTTATCTGAAGTAAAAGAAATCGAAAGATTTATAATTTATAAGTGGAACAGATTATATCCGTCAGATAAAAAATTTTTTGTTCCGATTGATTATATTCTTAAAGAAAGTTTTGATTTTGAGGGTAGCTCTCACGAAAGAATAACAAAAGAAATTTATGAAACGGAGGATAAATATTATGGCTGCAAAAAAGAATTCATCAATGAATATCAAGCTGACGAAAAAACAGAAGAAGCTTTTATATAAGTACGCAATTACAATAATTATTATTGCCCTTGCCGTTATTTGCGGATTAGGTCTTTGGACATTGTTTTTTGCAGTTGCTGCAATAATATCTATACCTGCTGTTTTCTCATTTATCAGAAAGAAAACGAAAGTTAATAAATTTATTCTCGGCGGATTGGTTTTTGTTCTTGTTTTTGTTGGACTTATATTTTTCAGCAATACAGACGGTAGAATTACAAAAATCGCTCAGGATAATGGCTTGATTGAATCAACCACCGGTATATCTGAAACAAAAAAAGCAAATTCATCTAAATCTTCTAAAACCAAATTTAAGTCATCTGATGATATAAAGGCTGATGTTGAATCTGTTCCTTCTGTATCTTCAAATAATATACCGTCTTATAATGGTGATGCATATATTGTTGTTGATAATAACTTACCGTCTTTTTCTGAAAACGAAAAAAAGAACAAAAAATCATTTGAAAAATATTCAAATCATGACACCCTCGGAAGATGCTCAACTGCATATGCCAATGTGTGTAAAGATACAATGCCAAAAGAAAAAAGAGGGTCTATAAGCGAAGTAAAACCTTCAGGTTGGGTTTCATGCAAATATGATTTTGTTGACGGTCAGAGTCTTTACAACAGATGTCATTTAATCGGATTTCAACTCACAGCTGAAAATGCAAATGAGAAGAATCTTATCACAGGCACAAGATATATGAATACGCAGGGTATGCTTCCTTTTGAAAATATGGTTGCAGACTATGTTAAAGAAACCGGAAATCATGTTTTATACAGAGTAACACCTGTTTATAAAAATAAAGAACTTGTTGCCAGGGGAGTGCAGATGGAAGCATATTCTGTTGAAGATAACGGTGACGGTATATGCTTTAATGTTTACTGTTTTAACATCCAGCCCGGTGTAATTATCAATTATGCTAACGGAATCAGTAAATCAGACGGTACTTTAGATAAAACAACGGCAAAACCTGTTGATAATGAAAAAAACCAGGTTTATATACTTAATAATAAATCTAAAAAATTTCATTATCCGGATTGTAAAAATGTTAAAGATATCAGTAAAGAAAACAAATCAGAATATAAAGGCAGGCGAACCGGGTTAATAAACAGGGGGTATGAACCCTGCGGAAGCTGTAACCCGTAAATATGAAAATTTCAAACAGAACAAATAATATTTTATTTAAGATAATAAACTGTGTTTTTTCATCATTATTTGTTAAAGATAGTTTATTTATCAAAAAAACAGATAAGCTGCCCGAAACCCCTGTTGATTTTTCTCCGGTCATTAGGTTTGCTGCGTGCAGTGATATTCATATTTCAGGTGAGAATACAGACAAAGGTGCTGAGAATTTCGCAAATCTCCTTGATGATATGTATAGTATTTCTGAAAATTCAGATTCTTATAAAAATTTTGACGGAATACTTATTGCAGGTGATTTTACAAATAACGGCAGTGAAAATCAATATGAAAAATTTGTTTCTGTATTATCTGAACACAAAAAAGATGATACACCGCTTATTATCTGCATTGGCAATCATGAATTTATAAAGTACAGAGATAAAGACGCTTCTGTAGGTATTGATAAATATAAAAAATATATCAGTGAAAATACTGATACACATACTGTAATTAACGGATATCATTTTATAGGTGTATCTTATTCGAAAGACGGAAAAACATTTAACGGAAAAGGGGAGTGGCTTGATTCTGAAATCACAAAAGCTGAAAAAGAAAGCAATAACCCTGTTTTTGTTTTTCAGCATCCTCATCCTAAACTTACTGTTTTCGGCAGTGTTTGCTGGGGTGATTCACTGATAAAAAATATATTAAAAAAACACAGCAGAGTAATTGATTTTTCAGGCCATTCACACTATGTTCCGACAGACCCACGCTCTATATATCAGGGCAAATTTACCGCTTTAGGCACAGGTTCTCTTAAAGAACTTTTAGGTAATAACGGATATATTGACTCTGACAGCAAATCATACTGCGAAAGTGCAGCGTGTCTTGTAATTGAGGGCGATAAAGACGGAAACATACGCATCAGATATTATGACTGCAAAAACAGAATGTTTTATAAAAACTGTGAAAAATACATAGCAAATACTATAAACAGGAAGTTTTTCGCATATACATGGAAAAATCAAAAGCATTTTGATACAAAACCTGTATTTAAGTCTGATAATATTTGTTTTACAAAAAGTAATGATAATGTATTAGCTTTATCATTCAGCACTGCGAAAGGTTTTTATAAAGCCGAAACATATACTGTTGATATTAAAAACAGTAATGGCAAAAAGGTACTTTCTAAAATAATTCTTTCTGATTGCGTATGTGCTGATTCGCAAACTGTAAATATTAAAACAGATAATTTGCCTTCCGGTGAATATATTGTTAAAATTAAGCCGAGAAGTCCTTATGCAAAAACAGGAAAATCAATAGTTAAGCGTCTTAAATTATAATGATTTAAGACGCTTTTTCTGATATATTTTTTTCAAGATTTTCTTCTGTTTTTATCATATTTTCGGCAAATATCCCGTATCCTTCTGTTGCATTATCAACAAAAACATGAGTTACAGCTCCGATTAACATATTATTCTGAATAATCGGACTTCCGCTCATTCCCTGGACTATTCCTCCCGTTTTTTTCAGAAGCTTCTCATCTGTTACTTTTATTATCATATTACGGTTATCTTTATTTCCGTTATATATTTTTGTTATTTCGATATCATAATATTCAGGACCGTTTTCATCAACTGTTGATATAATCTGAGCTTTTCCTTCCTTTGCTTCCGCCGGAAGAGCAACGGGAATTGAAGAGTTTTTATTATCTGTATTATTTATCACTCCGTATATTCCTGTTTCATTGTTTATATAAATAGGTCCCAATGATTTGCCGTTAAATACTCCACATAATTCACCTGGAACGCCTTTTGTTCCTTTATAACAGCCTTTCACAGTTGCCTTAACTGCATCTCCTCCGGAAAGCGGCATTACTTCTCCTGTGTCAACATCACAGATGGCATGACCAAGTCCACCGAAAATATTATTTTCAGAATCATAAAATGTTACTGTGCCAATACCCGCAGTGCTGTCTCTTATCCAAAGTCCGCCTTTATAAGTATTATCTGATGAAAGTATCGGTGTGAATTCAATATTTAATATTTTTTTATTTCTCTCAACTTCAAAAACAAGCGTTTTGCCGTCTGAACTTGATATAATTTTTGATAGAGTATCATTATCTGATATGTTTACTCCGTCAACTGATAATATAATGTCTCCTTTTCTCAATCCGGCTTTTAATCCCGGGTTTTCTTTTTTATCTTGAGTTTGCACTCCCTCAATTTTAACAACCATAACACCTTTTGTATATAATCTGATTCCGAATATATTGCCGCCGGGTACTAAATACTTTCTGTCTGATACATTTACTTTTGTTTTTTTAACAGGAAAAATATTAAAAAGCTTTACAGAAGTTTCATAACAAGCGTTTTTATTCACAATTATATTTGCAGGAGTTTCGTTCAATTCACAACATACAAATGACTTTCCGGGACTCATCTGATTATAATCATCCATTGATATTTCATTTGGAATATGAGAATATCCGAAAACAATTATTGACATAATACCACTGACTAAAATAAAAAAAATTAAACTCAGAATTTGAAAAGCTTTTTTCACAGAATCATCTCCGTTTTTAACTTTTCCCGTTCTGAGTGTTTTATTATAGCCAATAATTTATTTTTTATTTTTGAAGATTATCAATTTGCTTAAAACATAATTTAAAATTACAACAACAACCTGCAAAATTACTTTTGCAATAAATGTTCCGCTGAAAATGAAAACATAAATTTTATCAGCATGAAGAATGAACTGCGCAAATGCAAGTCCGGCTTCCTCAACTCCTAATGAAAACAGTCTTGCACCTGTAAAAGATAAAATCTCTTTTATTAATGTGTTTCTATCGGTTTTATCAGAATGAAAAACGAAAAACTTATTTGTAAAAAACGCAAAAGTAACAGTAATAATCCATGATAATATGTTTGAAATCAGAGCATAATCTGTTCCGAGAATTTTATCAAAAATCCAAAATGTTCCTATGCTTACAACAGTTGCAAGCACTCCGAAAAAAATATAATCAAACATTTCTCTGTTAATTACTTTTTTTAGTAAAATATTAAGTTTTTTGTTTTTAATATGATTATCTATAAACTTATCAGTAAAGGAAAAAATGCTGTCCACTTTCTTCACCTCTGAAATATCTTAACATACATAATAAAATCATTCAATAAAAATAATTATATTATTGCTTATTTTTTCATTATATGGTAAAATAAATTGATTTATTTTTATAAATCGGTCAGTTCGCAATTATCCTGACCTCGGCAGTAAATACTGCCGTAAATCAAAACTAAGGAGATAATATGAACAAATCAATAAAATTTATTACTCAGTCAGCTATTATAGCTGCATTATATTATGCTGTTACAATAATTACTCAACCGATTTCATTTTCAGGAATACAGTTAAGGCTTTCAGAAGCTTTAACAATTCTTCCGGTTATTTCTCCTGCCTCAATTCCGGGGCTGACAATCGGGTGCTTGTTGTCAAACTTTTCAAGTCCTTTCGGCTTTATTGATGTTATATTAGGAACATTTGCAACATTTATTTCTGCTTTATTTACAAGATATTGCAGAAATATCAGAATAAAGAATTTACCTGTACTTTCAGCTGTTTTTCCCGTGTTGTTTAACTCTGTTGCCGTAGGAATCTCAATAACAATAATGAATTGTGACACATTTCTCATTCCGGTATTTTTATATAACGCAATGACTATTTTAATCGGTGAAGCCATTGTATGCTTTATTGCCGGTCTGTTTTTATGCAGAACCATTGAAAACTCTAAAATTTTTATGAATTCAGGTAATATAAAATGAAAACAGGTTTTTTAATTCAGAAGCTGACTCCCGGTGGAGCAGAAAGAGCAACGGTTTCTATTGCCAATGAAATGAGTCTCAAAAATGAAAATGTTGAAATAATAACATTTGATTCAGAAAACAGCTTTTATGAAATAAATGATACAGTTCCCCATATTAAATTAAATCTTTCTGAAATTGAAAAATCACTCTCATTAAAAAGAATAACAGGCTGTATTAAAAGAGCATTTGAAATCAGAAAAAAGATTAAATCTGAAAATCTTGATGTTCTTGTTTGTATGAGCACTACAATGAATCTTTACGGATTGATATCAACACTGTTTACTAAAACAAAAGTTATAGGAACAGAAAGAAATAACCCCTATAAATATAAAGCTGATATTATAAATTCTGTTTTAAAGAAAGTAACTGCTTTGTTTCTTAACGGATTTGTTTTTCAAACAAATGCCGCTTCAAAATATTATGCAGAATCAGTACGGAAAAAGTCTGTGGTTATTCAAAATGCAGTGTTTAATCCTCTTGCAAAAAGTATTGTTCCCTGCGAAAACAGGCAGAAAATAATCTACGGTGTAGGCAGACTTTCAAATCAAAAAAGATTTGATGATTTAATAAATGCATTTAATCTTTTTGTTAAAACTCATCCTGATTATAAATTAGTTATTTTCGGTGAAGGGGAGGACAGAGCAAAATTAGAATTATTAATAAATTCTCTGTCGCTTAATGATAAAGTTCTTTTGCCAGGTACAAATAAAGAAGCACTTAAATTTGTTTCAAAAGGTTCTGTGTTTGTTTTATCTTCCGATTATGAAGGGATGCCGAATGCACTGATGGAAGCTATGGCTGTAGGGACACCGTGCGTTTCAACAAGATGTCAAATGGGTCCCGAGGAGCTTATAAACGACGGTGAAAACGGAATTCTTGTTTCTGTAGGTTCAGTTGAAGAAATTAAAAAAGGGATTGAAATTATTACAGATAATCCTTCATTATCAAAATCAATCTCAAATAACTGCAGAAATATTTTAAAAACTAATAATGTATCGGTTATTACCGAACAATGGATAGAATATATTTACAAAGTTAAAAATAAGGAGTGTTAATTATTATGGGTAAAAAAATTATTGTAGCCGGCGGCGGTCACGGCGGAATTGCAGCAGCAGCTCAGCTTGCTAAAAACGGATATGATGTTACCGTTTACGAAAAACATAAAAGAGAAGATATGGGATATGACTGGACAGATATTTTTGACAGAAAAGGACTTTTTGTTGCAGGTATGGATATGCCTGAAGAAGATAAATATAATCTTAAAAACGATATGACTTTTTTCTCTCCGTCGATGAATACTGCACTTCGTCAGCATGTTCCTGAAGATCAGCTTGAAATTCAAATGGAAAGAAAAGATATATATAACCATATCATTTCTTATGCTGAATCATGCGGCGTTAAATTTGAATATGAAACAGAAGTACTTTACCCTGTTATGCTCGGCAATCGAGTTGCCGGTATTAAGACAGATAAAGAAACAATTTACGCAGACCTTGTTATAGATGCTGCAGGTATGAATTCACCTGTAAGACAAAATCTGCCTGCTCATTTAGGTATACAGAATAATGTAAAAGAATATGAACAGTTTTATGTTTACAGAGGATTTTTCAATAAAACTGCAGAATGTGAAGAAGATAAGTTCAAGGTTATGCTTCTTCATCAGAACCATCTCGGAATCTATTGGGTTGCCGCTGAAGAAGAACATACTGATGTTTTGATTGGCAGATTTACTCCTATTGATATGGATGATGTTGAAGATGCGTTGGAATATCTTCGTGAAAAAAATCCTCATCTTGGAACTGAACTTTTAAGAGGAGGCTATTTTGTTAATATTCCCGTAAGACAACCTTTAGGTATTATGGTTGCAGACGGATATGCAGCAATAGGCGACAGTGCTTTTATGACAGTTCCGGTTATAGGCTCGGGAATTGCTAACTGCCTTAAAGCATCAAGAATGCTTGCAGATACAATTATTGATGACCCGACTGATTCATTTTCAGCTGAATCTTTATGGAAATATCAGAAAAAATATTATAAACAACTCGGAAGCGGACTTGCTCCTCTTGCTTGTGTTAAACTCATGCTTACAAGACTTTACGGTGACGAACTTGATTACATATTTGATAACGGTATTCTTAATGCTGATGATATGACAATCGGTGCCGATGACACAAACCTTGCTTCTATGTTAGGTGGAATGAGCCTGGACGATATTAAAATTAAATTAAAGGGATTATCAAAAAATCCTGCAGTTATGAAAAAAGTTTTAAGAATGGGTAAAGAATTAAGTGCCGCTGTTGCTGTTACAACAGCCATGCCGAAAATTTATAACGGTAAAGCAGTAAGAGCGTGGGTTAAAAAATATAATAACTGCTTTAAGCACTGATATGAATGTTTTTATTGATGCAGATGGTTGTCCTGTTGTTGATATAACAGTCAGAATTTGTAAAAAATACAGTATTAAATGTTATATTATATGTGATACATCCCATATTTTTTACAATGATTACGCTGAAACCGTTATCGTTTCTAAAGGTGCGGACAGTGTTGATTTTAAGCTTGTAAATATGCTTTCTGACTGTGATATTGCCGTAACTCAGGATTACGGACTTGCTGCGATGTGTCTTTCCAGAAAAGCAGCTGTAATAAATCAGAACGGCTTAATATATGATAATAAAAACATTGATGAACTTTTGTTTTCAAGGTATGTATCTAAAAAAATAAGAGCTTCGGGCGGAAGACTTAAAGGTCCGTCTAAAAGAACAGATGAACAGAATGAAAACTTTTCAAAAGTTTTATCGTCATTGATTGAAAGTAAATTAGGTGAATAATATGAATGTTACATATAAAGCGGCTGCAAAAATAAATATAATGCTTGATATTTTATCAAAACTTGACAACGGTTATCACAGCCTTTTTATGATTATGCAAAGTGTCAGCCTTTTTGATACAATATCTGTTTGCAAAAATGAATCAGGAGGAATTACTCTTTCTTCAAATGAAAAGAGAATACCTTGTAATGAGGCAAACATTGCTTTTAAAGCTGCGGCCACATTTTTTGATTATATGAATATTAAAGACAGAAATATTTCTATTCACCTTGAAAAAAATATTCCTTTTGCTGCCGGACTTGCAGGAGGAAGTGCTGACGGTGCGGCAGTTATTGCTGCTCTTAACGACATATACAAAACTAATCTTTCAGAAAAAGAACTTTGTTCAATAGGCGTTAAGATTGGCGCTGATATACCGTTTTGTCTTACAGGAGGCACAAGAGCTGCACAGAATATAGGCGATGTACTTTCTCCGTTACCTGATTTGAAGGATTGTTTTATTGTTCTTTCAAAACCTGATATCGGAATTTCCACCGGTAAAGCTTTCAGTGAATTTGATAAAAACGGTGTCAGACATCTTGATACCTGTTCTATGCTTTATTTTGCCGCAAACGGTGATTTTGACGGCATCTGTTCAAAAGCAGGTAATGTTTTCGAACAGCTCATTGAAGTTCCTCAGCGTGTGCCGATAAAAGCTGTTATGTACGACAATAACGCTGTTTGTGCATGTATGAGCGGTTCAGGACCAACCTGTTACGGTATTTTTGATAAAAAAGAAGATGCGGAGAATGCTTTTAATATTCTCAAAAAAGATTATACAGAAACATATTTATGTACACCTGTTAAATCCGGTCTTATTAAAATAAATTAACAGGAAGGCAAAATATGAAAGGTTTAGGTACACTTGTAAATGTTGGTGCAGTTATTGCCGCATCTCTTTTAGGATTGCTTTTTAAAAACGGAATAAAAGCTAAATATGAAAAAACATTATTTGCGGTTCTCGGTGTTTCAACAATGTTTATCGGTATTTCTGGAACATTAGGTGAAATGTTCGGATTATCAGGCACAAAGCTTACTTCTCAAGGAACAATGCTTCTTGTTGTTTCTTTGGTTATCGGTGGATTTATAGGTGAATTTCTTTCTTTAGAAGAAAGACTTGAGTTTATAGGTGAATGGATTAAAAAAAAGGTTAAAGCTGAAAATGATAATAAATTTGTTGACGGATTTGTTAATTCTACACTGGTAATATGTATCGGAGCAATGGCAATTATGGGTTCTTTACAGGATGGCTTAACAGCAAATCCTCATACATTATTTGTTAAATCAGCTCTGGACTTTGTTATAGTTCTCATTTTTTCATCGGCAATGGGTATCGGAACATTATTTTCAGCATTACCACTTGGAATTTATCAGGGCGGTATAACATTAGCTGCCGGCTTTATTGCTCCATATCTCAGCGATAATCTTATTTCTAACCTGAATCTTGTAGGTTCTGCAATGATATTTTGTGTAGGTGTTAACCTTGCCTTCGGGAAAAAGTTTAAGGTTGGAAATATTCTTCCGGGAATTTTAGTGCCTGTTATTTATGAAATAATACTAAATATAAAGTGATATTATGAAAATATTTAATTCATTAAAAAATAATAAATTAAACAACAGATATGTTTTTATTGATGTATTTCGGGGAGTTTGTGTACTGAGTATGATAGGTTATCATACTGTTTGGGATTTAGTAAGATTATTTAATGTTAAAATTTCCTGGTTTGACGGTTTTTATTCAACTTTATGGCAGCAGAGTATATGCTGGAGCTTTATATTACTTTCAGGATTTTGCCTTAATTTCGGAAGTAAAAAGTTCAAACGGGGATTTATTGTTTTTATTTGCGGCGCAGTTATTACAACTGTTACATATTTTTTTATGCCCAAAGATATTATCATATTCGGCATTCTGACCTTTATTGGCTCTGCGATGCTTTTTACAGCTTTTGCAGAACCGATAATAAAAAAAATACCGCCTCTTTGCGGTATTACAGTAAATTTTATTATTTTCATATTGTGCAGAACAATACCGAAGTACAGATATATAGGAATCGGTAAATTCATTATTTATAAAATACAACCGGAACTTTATAAGAATTATTTTACAACCTTTTTCGGTTTTATGTTTAAAGGCTTTTATTCTGCTGATTATTTTCCTTTTTTACCCTGGATATTTCTCTTTTTAACTGGATATTTTCTTTACAGATTATTAGATAAAAAAGGAATAATAAAAAAATGGAAGAAATCGCCGCCACGAAAAGAATTGTTTTCATTATGCGGTCGGTATTCTTTATGGATATATATGGCTCATCAGCCTTTAATTTACGGTATTTTATTTATTATATTTAAGATAATATAAAACATCAGGTGTAGACTTAACTGCACCTGATGCTTTCTCATTATTCCCAAGTTTTCCAAATATCCGGACAGTATCCTATTGTAGCTTTTTTACCGTTTCTTACAATAGGAGTTTTAAAAACAGACTGATTTTCAAGAAGCTTTTCTTCTTTTGCGTCTTGAGATGCAAGATATTCAATAAAGCTTTGTTCGTAAGCCTTTGATGACTTGTCAAGAAGTTCATCAAAACTTCCTACAGCGTTTAGAATGCTCTTATATTCGCCCTTGCTCATACCGAATTTAACAATATCAATAAATTGATATTTAATTCTTCGTTCTTTAAAATAACGCTCTGCTTTCTTTGTATCAAAGCATTTTGATTTTCCGTAAATCTGAATATTCATTATAATCACCTTTACAATTATATATTAAAGTGTTAAAATTGTAAAGAGTTAGGGAGGTGTATTTTTGAATATTTCTTTACCTGATTATGTTAAAAAAGCTCTTGATTTATTAAAACAAAACGGTTATGAAGGGTATATTGTGGGCGGTTGTGTCCGTGATGCTTTGTTAAACAAAACACCTTATGACTGGGATATAACAACAACATCAAGGCCTGATGAAACATTGATTGTTTTTTCATCATATAAAACAATCAAAACAGGATTGAAACACGGCACAGTAGCAGTTATTATTGATGGAAAAAGCCTCGAAATAACAACTATGAGATGTGACGGGGAATATACTGACAACCGACATCCTGATTCAGTGACATTTACAAATAATATCTATTCTGATTTAAGCCGTCGGGACTTTACTGTTAATGCAATGGCATATAATGAAGAAAAAGGCCTTTGTGACCCATTCAACGGTGAATCCGACTTAAAAAACAAAGTTATAAAGAGTGTCGGTAACCCGGATACCCGTTTCGAAGAGGATGCTTTGCGTATTTTAAGAGGACTAAGATTTTCTTCCGTTCTAAATTTTAAGATAGATAATAATACATCAGAATCTATTATAAGAAATAAATCTCTGCTTTCAAATATTGCTCAGGAAAGAAAAAGGGAAGAATTATTAAAACTTCTTTGCGGATGTAATGTTAAAAATATACTCATAGATTATTCAGAAGTAATTTTTGAAATTATCCCGGAAATTAGTGATATGTATAAATTTCCTCAAAATACTCCCTATCATGTTTATGATGTTTGGGAACATACTGTAAATACTGTTGCAAATATTAAACCAAATCCTATTTACAGAATGGCTATGCTCCTGCACGATTGCGGTAAACCCCATGCCTTTTATACCGGAGCAGATGGTGTAGCTCATTTTAAAGGACATCAGGCAATCAGCAGAAACATTGCTGAAACAGTATTAAAAAGGCTGAGGTTTTCTAAAGCTGATTCTGATAGAATATTAAATTTAATAATTTATCATGATATAAGACCGTCGGGGGAGAGAGTAGATATATTAAAAACAGCATCAGAAATCAGCCCTGAACTGCTGAAAGATTTATACCCGGTTTTTTATGCCGATGCATCTGCTCAGAATCCTGATTTTTATAAAGATACTGCGGCAAAATTAAAATCAAGTGAACATTATTTAGACGAAGCTGTTAAAAATAATTTTTGCTTATCATTCAAGCAACTGGATATTAACGGTAATGATATAATCGAAGCAGGTTATTGCAATTTAGAAATTAAAAAGATTTTAAGTTGGATTCTCTCAGAAGTAATTGAAGAAAAAGTTGAAAATTCAAAAGAAAAACTAATAAAATATATTAAAAAGAATTATTCCTGAAAAAACACCCATAAAGCATTTGACTTTATGGGTGCAAAAATTTTTATAATACTTTATTGAAGAAATCAACTGTTCTCGGATTTTGAGGATTAAGAATAACATCCTGAGGCGTTCCCTGTTCAACAATGTAACCGCCGTCCATAAAAATTACTCTGTCAGCAACTTCTCTGGCAAATCCAATCTCATGAGAAACAATAACCATTGTCATGCCTTCTGAAGCTAAATCTTTCATAACCTGTAAAACTTCGCCAACCATTTCAGGGTCAAGAGCTGATGTAGGTTCGTCAAAAAGCATAATATCGGGGTTCATACATAACGACCTTGCAATAGCAACACGCTGTTTCTGACCGCCGGAAAGCTGATGTGGATATGAATCAATTTTATCTTCAAGTCCTACTTTTTTTAACATCTGTACGGCTTGTTGTTTTGCCTGTTCTTTTGTCATTTGCTTTGTTTCAACAGGAGCAAGAATAAGATTTTGCAAAACATTCAGGTTGTTAAAAAGATTAAAGTGCTGAAAAACCATTCCGATTTTTTCTCTGACTTTATTGATATCAATTTTCTTTTCGTCTATGTGATTGCCATCAACAACAACTTCACCGTCTGTGATATCTTCAATACGGTTAAGACATCTTAAAAATGTTGATTTACCGCTTCCCGAAGGGCCGAGAATAACAACAACTTCGCCTTCATAAACATCAAGATTAATATCTTTTAAGACTTCAAGTTTACCGTAATTCTTTTTAAGATGGGAAACATGAATCTTTATATTGTTTTTTTCATATGTGTCTGCTTTCATTGTGATTCATTTTCCTTTCAAGAAGTTTTGCTATTTTTGAAAGAATTGTAATTACTATAAGGTACATAATTCCAACAATAAACCAAACCTGGAATGACTTAAATGTATTAGCAACAACATTCTTTGCTGAATTTACAAGCTCCGGGAAACCGATAACAGAAAGAATAGATGTATCCTTTAATGTTATTATAAACTGGTTGATTATACTGGGTATCATTGTTTTAATAGCCTGAGGAAGAATTACTCTTCTCATAGCTTTAGCATACGAGAGTCCAAGGCTTCTTGCTGCTTCCATCTGACCTTTATCAACTGATTGAATACCTGCACGGATAATTTCAGACATATAAGCACCGCAATTTAAGGAAAGACAAATAATACCAGCTTGTAATGCGGTTAATGTTACTTTAATATTCAGAATAGTTGAAAAGCCGTAGGGGACACCGAAAAAAACAAAAAACGCAAGAACAATCATCGGTACTCCTCTTATAACATCTACAAAAACCTGAGCTATAATATTACATACTTTATTTTTAATAACACTGAGAATACCAAAAAATAAACCGACTATACTTGCAAATAACAAGCTGTATAAAGCCATAACAAGAGTTTGGCCCATTGCTTCTAAAAGCTGGCTTCCGTAAACGGAAATAATATCATTCATAGAGGCTGCTCCTTCAAAAAATAGGGCATCACTTTCGATGCCCTACATCTGACAAATTAATATTAGTGAGGATACTTAGCGAGAATTTCGTCATACTTTCCGTTAGCCTTAATGTTTTCAAGACCTTTGTTGAAAGCATCTATAAGTTCCTGATTTGCAGCGTTGAAAATTGCAAAACCGTAACCTGAACCTTCGTTTGCTGTATTATCAAGTACTGACAAATTAAGCTGACCGTTTGAATCTGTGATAGAAGTTTTCATAATAGGTGTATCTTCGAAGCATGCAACAGCCTGACCGCCTTCAACAGCTTGATACATTGTGGGTGAATCTTCAAATTCATTGATTTCAAAGCCGTATTTTTCCTGAAGGCTCTTAGCATATGTAGCGCCCATTGTTCCGGTTTTAACAGCAACAAGCTTACCTTTAAGATCTTCGAAACCTTTAATACCTGAATCAGATTTAACAGCCATAGACTGTGTGCAGTTGAAATAAGGTTCAGAGAAAATCCAGCCGCTGTTCTTTCTTTCATCTGTGATTGATGCGCCTGCAATCATACCGTCAGCCTGGTTTGCCTGACAAGCAGCAATAGCCGCATCCCAACCTAAGCTTTTAAGTTCATAATCAAAGCCCTGGTCTTCAGCAATAGCTGCAAGGATTTCAACATCAATACCTACAAGTTCGCCTTTATCGTTTTTATATTCAAAAGGCTTAAATACTGTATCTGTTGCGATAATCCACTTTTTATTATTTCCGTCTTTTTTCTTCTGGCTGCAACCACCGAACAAACAAACGGTCATTGCGATGCACAATAAAATTGCTAAAAACTTCTTCATTTTTAATCAAAACCTTTCAAAACTAAATTAGAGAAATATTCCCTATTGAGTGTTTATTATAAATTATTATTAAGTCATAGTCAAGATATTTTAATAAAATTTTGAAGATATATTGTAAAAATAAGCTAATTTTTGAAAATTACAGTATAAATTTTTGATTTTAATGAATAATAATATTCTATTTGTTTAGTAAAACAGTATGTTTTGTTATACATTTTATCAATACTTTGGGCAAAATTTCTAAGTTTATTATCTTTGGGATTTGATATTTCAACAGTATCAGATACATTGTTTATTTTATCAGAAATTAACAATGTACATTTTTCACCTTTTGGACAGTTAACAGTAACCGTTCCGTTTTTTATGACTGCATTACAGTTTTTATTATCACAAGAGACTGAATAATCAATATCTTTTACATCAGTACAGTTATATTTATAAATTGAAAAACTTTCCGTTCCTGTTTCGTTAATATAATAGTCATAAACAAAATCATCATTACTGTTAACAAGTTTCATAATTTTAACAGTATCATTTTTACTATCAGAAAATGTATATGCTTCAACTTCAGTTAAACCTGCCGATTTGCCTTCAGTTGTTTTTATAATAATTTCAAATCTTTTTACATTTTTCTGATTACATGATATTTTAGTTGCCGAACCGTTTTTATCAATATTATCAGCTTCAATAACATTCCCGTTATCAAATAATATTTCTGCTGTTAAAATATTATCATTAAGTGAAGGATTATCGTATAACCATATTTCCGATATATCTTTTTCTTCTTTGAGTATGAAGGATGCTTTCTTGATTTTATCGTTTTCCTCAGGTATCCACGCACCGTCAAAAGGCAACGCTTTAACGGGAAGTACATCATTGAAATCTAAAAGCTTAAAATTATTAAGTAATTTTTCATTCCCGGATGATACAGTGACATCTGCGTTATACAAAATAGAATTTGTATTTCTTTCCCAAAAGATTTTATCTCCGTTTATTACTTCTTCTGCTTTCGGTAAGTAATTTTGTGAAGCATACAACTTCATAACAGGATATGATGAAGAATTTTGCAAATACCTTGAAAGTGTTTTTGAAGAAACAGGAAATCTTACACGCTGAGACCACTTATAAACATTTATGTCATTAAGAATATCATTTTCGTGTTCAATTTTGGAAGAATAAAAGTTTGTATTATAGTAATCAAAAGGTGCATAGTATTCAGGAGCATAAGCAAATCCTTTATAAAGCAGTGGATTATACTCATTATTTTCAGAAAGAATATCTGCCATTGCTTCTTCAAGAAGAAGTGAACAAGCTCTGTGATCATGATGAAAATCACAATCAACAGAAAAAATAATATCAGGTTTTTTATCAAGAATTACACTTTTAATATCATTTTTTAAATTATTTCTGGTATATAAATTTCCGTTGTTATAAGCCGGATGCTCTTTTAATGCAAATGTTTTTATATTACCTGTTTTGGATTTAACAACTTTATCTGGTTCAGAGTTATAAATATCTTTTGAGTTATTTGGCAAGCCGTTGCCGTATCCGAGAAAAATAACATTTTTTTCGGGAATTTTATAATGCTCTGCAACTGCAAGGCTTTCTTTAAGCCTTGTTTCACCCAGACCGTACGAATCTCCGTTTGTTGTAAACATTATATAAACATCACTGCCGTTTTCAACAAATAATTCAGTAAGCCCCGCCATAGTATTAGTATCATCATCCTGATGCGGAACGGCAACAAGAACCGTTTTATTTTTATAAACATCAGACTTAATTTCGGGGTCTGAATAAACAGAATCTTTTTCATAATGCTTATATATCCCGCAAAGTGAGCCGAAAGCAACAACTGTAACAGTAACAATACATATTACAGAAATTATGTACCGTTTTATATTATATTTCAGCAGTATATTAAAAACAAAACTGATAATAAAAACAGAAATAAGTAAAATAAGCTGATAATTAAGATTTTCTAAATGCACACAAAGCTGTACAATACAGGTCAGAATACATGATATAATTAAACTGAAAAGTAATTTTATTATAGTTGTTTTTTTCTTCATAAAAAATGTTCCTCAAATATTTATATATTTGTAATATTATATTACATACTTTATAAAATGTAAAGACTTTAAGAATATTGACATTTATGACCGATAAATATATACTGAATTAAATCATAAAGTTCTGAGGTATTGTAATGTTTGAAAACACTTTTTGGGCACTGTTGCCGCCGGTAACAGCCATCATTCTCGCACTTATTCTTAAAGAACCGCATTTGTCATTATTTATCGGCGGTTTTTTAGGAGCTTTGTTTACTGCAAACTTTAATCCTGTTAAAACATTCGATGTTTATATAAACGAAGGTATACTTAAAGCAATCTCAGATAATTCCGGAGTTGTTGCATTTGTTATAATCTTAGGCATAATTATTTTGATGCTTAATATCAGCGGCGGATCGTCTGCTTTCGGAAGATGGGCAGGGAAGCATATTAAAACTCAAACAGGAGCGATTTTAGCAACTTTTTTTCTTGGAATTTTAATTTTTATAGACGATATGTTTAACTGCTTTACAGTTGGAGCCGTTATGAAACCTGTAACGGACCGTCAGAAAATTTCCAGGCAGAAATTAGCATATCTCCTTGATGCAACAGCCGCCCCGGTTTGTATGATTGCGCCAATATCATCGTGGGGTGCTGCTGTTTCTTCAACTGCCGACGGTCTCGGTAACGGAATAAGCGGCATAGAACTGTTTATTAAATCAATACCTTATAATTTTTATTCTCTTTTATCTTTGGTTTTTATCATTACAATAGGAATACTTAATTTTGATTACGGTGAAATGAAAAAATACCGAAAAGAAGCTGAACAGGGTAACTTGGGTATAAGCAAAAATGCAGAAAATAACAATGTATCTTCTGACGGTAAAATTATTGACCTCTTGTTACCTGTACTGCTTACTGTTGTTTTGTGTTCACTGTCTATGCTTTATGTTGGTGGATATTTTGATGAAAAATCAGAATATTTCAGAAGTATAGCCGGTGCATTCGGTAATACTGACGGAGCAATAGCACTTCCGATAGGAGGCCTTGCTGCACTTATTTTTACATTTATTTTTTCATTATGCCGAAAAACAGTGACATTAAAGCAAGCAACAGAATGTATTTCAAAAAGCTTTATTACAATGGCAAGTCCTTTAATAATACTGATTTTAGCCGTTTCATTGAAAAATATGATAACAATTTTAGGTGTAAAAGAATATATAGGACTTATTATGCAAAATGCCGCATCAAATCTTTATAATATGCTTCCTGCAGCTATTTTTCTTGTTTCATGTCTACTTTCATTTGCAAGCGGAACCTCATGGGGTACATTCGGAATTTTTATTCCTATAGTAACATCAATATTTCCTGTTGATTCAAAGCTGCTCATTATTGGTATCTCTGCCTGTCTTGCAGGTGCTGTTTGCGGTGATCACTGTTCGCCTATTTCAGATACAACAATTATGAGTTCAGCAGCTGCAGAATGTGAACATATCACTCATGTTACAACTCAAATTCCTTATGCTGTAACTGTTGCCGTAATTTCATTTATTATGTATATTATTGCTGGATTTGTTCAAAATGCGTTGATTTGTCTTTTATTAGGCATATTTTTGATGGTTGTAACATTACTGTTTATTTACGGTATTCAAAAGAAAAATAAGTTGTTTTGTAAATAATGTATATTTTGTAAACAGTTTATGTTTTACTTGCAATAAAAAGAGTTTTGTGATATACTCATAAACATAGAAAATATATATAAAAGGAGATTTAGTAATGAAAAACATAAAAAAGATTATTGCGGTTATCCTTGCTGTTGCCACATTAATGTGTGCTTTTTCTTTCACAGGAGTAAGCGCAAAAAATTATGAACAAAGCGATGAAAATGTTGCTGTAATGTATCTTGGCTACAGAGACGGAGCAAAAAGATTTGAAGGTCACGCTTTCCTTTATTTCAAGAACATAACAGATCATGAAATTACTGTCGGCTTATATCCGGTTCCCGCCGGCGGAGCAGTTTCTGTCGGAACATTCGGTACGATGATTGACGGTACAGGATTATACTATAATGTTGAAGCTTTCCGTTATAATCATTTCAAGCTTACTAATTATATCAGTCTTTCAAAATATGTTACTGAAGACCAGCTTGAAGATGTAAGTGAAAAAATCACAAAGAGCGGATTCTGGAACAAATTCTTTAATTGCACATATTTTGCTCTTACAACCTGGAATGAAGTTCCCGGACAGAAAATGATTTGGCTTATTTTCCCTGAACTTACAAATATTCAGATTAAATCATATTCAACTCATCAAGGCTATTTTGCAATGATTAAGCCTTCTGAAAGCAATGTTTTCAAACAGATAGGCGATGGCAAAGATGCTCAGATTGTTCCTGCAAGCTGGCACATGGATTTGGATTTTGCTTAATATTTATTGATGTTATTATAAAAGCAGTCGTAATTTACGGCTGCTTTTTATGTACATATGTATAATATGTTATTTTTTTCAGGATAACAGTTGACTTTTTCTTAAATTTGATTATACTATTTGTTAGCACTCTGCTTGTATGAGTGCTAACAAATAAATTTTATTACGAAAAGAGAGATATAAAATGAGAAAAAAACAGTTTAAAGCTGAATCAAAAAAGCTTCTCGATATGATGATTAACTCAATTTATACTCATAAAGAGATTTTTTTAAGAGAGCTTATTTCTAATGCAAGTGATGCTATTGATAAAAGATATTATCATTCACTAAGTGACACAGGCGTCGGATTAGCAAGAGAAGATTATAAAATTTATCTTAAAATTGACAATGTAAACAGAACGCTTACTATTACCGATAATGGCTGTGGTATGACAGAAGATGAACTTGAAACAAATTTGGGTACTATTGCAAAAAGCGGTTCACTTGATTTTAAGAATAATAATGAAAACAAAACAGATGTTGAAATTATCGGTCAGTTTGGTGTAGGCTTTTATTCTGCTTTTATGGTTAGTGATGAAGTCACAGTTTTAACCAGAACTGTTAATGATTCTGTAGGACATAAATGGATTTCACAAGGTGCTGACGGTTATTCAATCACCGATTGTGAAAAAGATGATGTCGGAACTGTTATTACTCTTCATATTAAAGAAAATACTGATGAAGAAAATTATGATGAATATCTTCAGACTTACAGAATTGAAAATCTTGTTAAGAAATACTCTGATTATATTCGTTATCCTATAATAATTGATGAAGAAATACAGCGCCTTAAAGAGGGCAGTGAAGATGAATACGAAACTGTTGTTGAAGCTAAGCAGCTTAACAGTATGGTTCCACTTTGGAGAAAAAATAAAAATGAAATAACTCCCGAGGAGTACAAAACATTTTACAACGATAAATTTCATGATTATTCTGATCCGTTACATATTATTCATTCAAAAACTGAGGGTCAGGTAAGCTATGACGCACTTCTTTTTATTCCTGAAAAAGCTCCATGGGATTATTATTCAAAGGATTATGAAAAAGGACTTCAGCTTTATTCAAACGGCGTTATGATAATGGAAAAATGCAGTGACCTTCTTCCTGATTATTTTTCATTTGTTAAAGGTCTTGTTGACAGCGCCGATTTTTCACTTAATATATCCCGTGAAGTTTTACAGCATGATTATCAGCTTAAGCTTATCGCAAAAAATATTGAGAAAAAAATCAAATCAGAGCTTTCAAAAATGCTTAAAAATGACCGTGATAAATATGTTAAGTTTTTTGATGCTTTCGGTTCACAGATTAAATTAGGTGTTTATGCCGATTTCGGAAGACATGCTGACGACCTTAAAGATTTGCTCTTATTCTATTCTTCAAGTGAAAAGAAACTCGTTTCTCTTAACGAATATGTTGAAAGAATGAAATCAGAACAAACATCAATCCTTTATGCATGCGGTGAAACGATTGATAAAATTGATATGCTTCCTCAGGTTGATTCTCTTAAAGATAAAGGATATGAAGTTCTTTATCTCACAGAAGGTATTGATGAATTCTCACTTAAAATGCTTCATACTTACAATGAAAAAGATTTTGCAAATGTTTGTGCAGATGATATTGACCTTGATACTGATGAAGAAAAAGAAACAATTAAAGAGAAAAATGAATCATCAAAAGAAATGCTTGATTATATGAAGATTGCTTTAAGCGGTAATGTTGAAGCTGTCAGATTTACAAATAAGCTTAAAAATCATCCTGTTTGCCTTACAAGCGAAGGTGATGTTTCAGTTGAAATGGAAAAAGTTCTCAACTCGATTCCCGGCGAAGAAAAAGTAAAAGCACAGGTTGTTCTTGAAATAAATAATGAACATCCTGTTGCAGATAAGCTTAAAGAACTTTATGAAAATGATAAAGACAGACTTTCTGATTATGCTAAAATTCTTTATTCTTCTGCAAGACTTATCGGCGGCATGACTATCGAAAATCCAACCGAACTCAGTAATCTTATTTGTTCACTTATAGTATAATATAACATCGTTGCGGGATTTTGTGCAGTATGCTGAAATCCCGCAATAATTTTATATAAAGAAAGTTATTGAATATTTTGTATATGATATGTTATAATTACTGAAGATTTATAAATTAGGATGTGTTCTTATGCAAAAAGAAATTAAAATTAAATTTCCTGCAAGCGGCAAAATGAAAATACTTCAGGTAAGTGACCCGCAGGATATGCATATTGTCAGAAGCGCAATGCTTAAAATGCTGAATGCTGTCTATGAAAAAGTAAATCCTGATTTTGTTGTTTTTACAGGCGACAATATTTTAGGTAATCATATTGATGACCATCTGGTTGGTTCAAAACAGCAAAAAAATCCTGATGTTACTAAAAAGAGAATCAGAAAAGCCTTGAATTATATTCTTAAGCCTCTTGATAAGAGAAAAATTCCTTATTGTATGGTTTACGGTAACCATGATGACAGAAATCATCTTACTAAACAGGAGCAGGCAGATATTTATAAAGAACATGAATATTTCACCGGACTTAATTCTGATGATAAAGACATTGACTGTGATACTTATAATATTCCGATTTATGACAGTAAGGGCGAAAAAATCGCCTATAATCTTTGGATGATTGACTCAGCATGGCATGATAAAAAAGAAGATAAGTGTTATTGCGATGTTAAACCTGAAGCTGTTGAATGGTATAAACGCAAAAGCAACGAATTAAAAGAGCAAAACGGCGGCAAACCTGTAATGTCTTTAATGTTCCAGCATATTCCGGTACCAGAAACTAAAGAACTGTTCAAGGAATGCTCAAAAGATGAGAAAGGTGCTGTCCCTATACCCGGAAGTGACGGTAAATTTGCTAAACTGGATGAGGAAAAAGCTAAAGGATATGCATTTGAGTATCCCGATGTTTGTGAAAGCGATGTAGGTGAACTTGATGCAATCCGTGAACAGGGTGATGTTTGCGCTCTTGTTTTTGGTCATGACCACACAAATTCATTCCTTTCTGAACTTAAAGGTGTAAATATTATTCAGTCACCCGGAGCATCATTCAGAAGCTACGGCAATATGGTTTCAAGAGGAGTCCGTGTTTTTGAAATTGATGAAAACAAACCCGAAGAATTTTCAACATACACAATCGGTTATTTTGACCTTTTCGGCAAAGGATTCCGTTCGGTTATTCGATATATTATGGGCGCAGATGAAATGGAAAAGAAGAGAGATATTATTTGGGTTCTTCTCGGCATTTTCGGAATTGCATTTGTAACTTATATTCTTACATCATTCCATTTTTTAAGCTTTTAAGACAAACTTTAAGCTGTATCTTCCGGTACAGCTTATTTTCATAACATTAAAATTATTTTAAGGAGAATTTTTTATGAAACTGAGAGCACCATCAATGCCACTTATTACTGTTGACCCATACTTTTCAGTATGGTCAGCATCAGATGAACTTAATACTTCAACTACTCAGCACTGGACAGGAAGCGATAACACTATAAAAGGACTTGTAACTGTTGACGGAGAAGATTACCGTGTAATCGGTAATGACAGAGATTATAAAGCGATGAAACAGGTTCGTTCAGATGTTTCAACTCTTATAACCGACTATGATTTTATAAATGAAAAAATCTCGCTTAGGTTAAGTTTTTTCACGCCTCTGTTCGCAGATGATTTATATTACCTTTCACGACCTGTTTCATACCTTAAAATTAAATATAACAGCATTGACGGAATAAAACATAATGTTTCTTTTAAGCTGGCTGTTTCAGAAGAAATCTGCCTTGATAAAGCAGGGGACAGCGAAGTAATTGTAAAAAATGTTGATATTGATGAAAACATTAAAGCAATTAAAATGGGTAATAAAAAGCAGGATATTCTCGGCAAATTCGGTGATGATTTAAGAATTGACTGGGGATATTTCTACCTGTGCGCATCAGAAAACAGTAAGTTATCCAGTTATTCAGACGATGATATGACTTTTGTTGCCGCAGAAATATCACTTAAAGATTCATGCGAAAGCAACATTTTATTTGCCTATGATGATATTTTTTCACTTGAATATTTTAAAGAGAGAATAAAAGCATACTGGTGCTCAAACGGTAAAACAATAGAGCAGGCTATAAATGAAGCCGCAAATGAATGTGATGAAATATATTCAAAATGCCGTTCATATTCACTTGATATGTATAAACAGGCTCAAAAATCCGGCGGTGAAAAATATGCCGAGCTTCTCACTTTAGCATACCGTCAGATTTTAGCTGCACATAAACTTGCTGTTACTAATGACGGAGATATCATTTATATATCAAAAGAATGTTTCAGCAATGGCTGTGCTGCCACTGTTGATGTTACATATCCGTCTGCTCCGTTTTTTATGCTTTATAATATTGAGCTTCTTAAAGGTATGCTTATTCCGATTTTTAAGTACGATGCATCTGATGAATGGGTATTTGATTTTGCTCCTCATGATGTAGGAACATACCCGGTTGTAAACGGTCAGCGTTACGGCTGGAAATCCAAAACACTTGAAGAATACAGAACGAAGCAGATGCCTGTTGAAGAATGCGGAAATATGCTTATTCTTATGGCTAATATTTCAATGCTCGAAGGCAACACATCTTTTGCAGATAAATATATATATCAGCTTGATAATTGGGTTAAATACCTTGAAAAATACGGAAATGACCCGGAGAATCAGCTTTGCACTGATGATTTTGCAGGACATCTTGCACACAATTGTAATCTTTCTCTGAAAGCAATTATGGGTATTGCCGGTTACTCAATTATACATAAAATGAAGGGCAATACTGAATTAAGTGAAAAATATATGAATACAGCTAAAGATATGGCAGATAACTGGGTAAAACAAGCTGCGAACGAAGACGGAAGTTTCAGGCTTGCGTTTGATAAACCCGGCACATTCAGCATGAAGTATAATATTATCTGGGACAAATACTGGCATACAAATCTGTTTTCACCTTATGTTATTTTTTCAGAGTACTATACAAACTGCAAACATATAAACTATTACGGTATGCCCCTTGACAGCAGAAAAACCTATACTAAATCAGACTGGCTTGTATGGACTGCATGCTTAGCTCCCACTGATGAAGAATTTGAAAAATTCATTGAACCGTTATGGAATGCATATAATGTTTCTTCTTCAAGAGTTCCCATGACAGACTGGTATGATACATACACAGCAAGCATGGTCGGATTCAGACACAGAACAGTTCAAGGCGGACTTTATATAAAAATGCTGGAAAATAAGTTTACAAAATAAAATAGTAAAAGCCGAAGCTGACTGTAAATCAACTTCGGCTTTTTAATTACACTGTTAAGAAAATATTTGCAAAACCAAAATATATTAAAAGAGATAAAGCATCAACAATCGTGGTTATCATCGGCCCGGCCATTAAAGCGGGGTCTAAATGAAGCAGTTTTGCCAGCATAGGAAGACTTGCGCCTATAATTTTTGCAACAATAACTGCACAAAGCATTGAAAGACAAACAACAATAAATACAGGTGTTTCAACATTGCTTCCGGTTATCATTCTGATAATATACATTCTAACAAAATTTACTGTAGCAAGAATAATACCACACAAAAGAGCAACTCTTATTTCTTTCCATAAAACTTTGAAATAGTCTTTTAACTTAATATCACCAAGAGCAAGACCACGAATAATCAAAGTTGAAACCTGATTACCTGAATTTCCGCCTGTATCCATAAGCATTGGTATTGATGCTGTCAAACCGGCTATGGCAGAAAGTTTATCTTCAAAACCCTCAATAATCTGACCTGTAAATGTTGCAGAAATCATAAGAACAAGAAGCCAGATTATTCTGTTTTTAGTAAGCGTAAAAACTCCTGTTTTAAGATACTCATCCTCAGATGGAAGAAGTAAAGCCATCTTTTCAAAGTCTTCTGTGTTTTCATCTTCAATAACATCAACGATATCGTCAATTGTTATTATTCCGACAAGTCTTTCTTCATTATCAACAACCGGAACAGAAAGAAGGTCATATTTCTTTGCTAATGATGCAACAGCTTCCTGGTCATCAAGGGTATTAACAAAAATAAGCTGGTCATCATCATACATGATATCTTTAACCTGAGAATCACCGGGAGAAACTATAAGTCTTCTCAACGGAACTGAACCAACAAGCTTACGCTGAGAATCTGTACAGTAACAGGTATAGATTGTTTCTTTATCAAGAGCGGTTCTTCTGATTTCAGAAATTGCCATGTCAACTGTGTATGTTTCAGGGAAAGAAACCATTTCAATAGTCATAATGCTTCCGGCAGAATTATCAGGATATTTCAAAAATTTATTTATAAGATTTCTTGTATCCGGATTGGTATGAGCAAGAACTCTTGTAACAACATTTGCAGGAACTTCTTCAAGAAAGTCAACCGCATCATCAAGAAACATATCTTCCATAAGAAATTTAAGCTCAGAATTAGTAATTGCATCAACAATGGAACTTTGAGCATCTGAATCAAGATAAGAAAAAACCTGAGCAGAAGAGCTTTTCGGAAGAAGTCTGAAAATTCTTACCTGGTCTTCGGGGGTTTCCGTTTCTTCTATTGCATGAGCAATATTTACAATATTCATTTCAGCGAGTAAATCTTTTAGTGCCGAAAATTTATTATTTGAAAGCATTTTAGAAATTATTTCGTTTAATACTTCATTTTCCATAAAAAAACAACCCTTTCCGCAAAAGGGAAAGGGCATAATATACCGACACAGAAAATCTTATATTTCCTGAACAGCCCAATCACTTTTGCATATTAATTTTTTATTACTGCATAATCGCCCGTGACTACTGTCGCTATTCAAGAAAATTCACCTCACAAATTTTTATATTCCTATTCTACATTTTACAAGCAATAAAGTCAATAGATTTATAATATCTTATTTACATTTTATAAAATATTTTATATAATATAATTCGTATGAGGAGTGAACTGAAATGATATCAAATTCCGAATCAATTAAAATATATGCAATAACTGCAATTCAATCTATATCCGTTGCCTTATCAGAAAGCAATTCAGTTAAAATTGCCGATGGATTTAATTGGCAGCAATTTATTGACTTTTGTTCAAAACACAGAATAACAGATATTGTATTTTGCGGCTTAAAAAAAGCAAATACTGTTATTCCTGATAGTTTTAATTCATATCTCAGTGAACACTCCGTGAGTTCATCAATTAAAGAAGCAATACGGGATATTGAAATAAATGAACTTATTGACGATTTTGAAAAAAATAAAATTAAACACCTTATAATGAAAGGATTTGTTATAAAAAATATATATCCCGAACCGTATCTACGCTCTATGGGTGATGCGGATATTCTTGTAGGAGAAGATATTAAACAGGCTGAAGATGTTTTAATTAAACACGGATTTACTTTTAAGGGCGAAGGATTTCTGCACAATATTTTTTATAAAAATAAGTTATATATAGAACTGCACAAATCTTTAATAGATGAAAGCATTGATGAATATTACAACTACTACGGTGTTGGATTTGACAAAGCACAATTAGCTGATGGCTGTAAATACAGATATATTTTTTCAAATGAACAATATTATATATTTATGATTGTTCACGCAGCAAAGCATTTTAAAACATACGGTACAGGAATCCGTACTCTCCTTGATATTTTTATTTATAACCGCCACTACAGTAATAAACTTAATTATCAATATATTTATTCTGAATTAAAAAAACTGAATCTTGAAGAATTTGAAAAAACGATTAACGAACTATCAGTTAAATGGTTTTCACAGCGATTTGACAGCTCATTTGACTCAATAGGGGAGTATATAATATCATCAGGTGTTTACGGTTCAGCGGATAATCATGAATTAAATGCTTTTCTTATATCAAATAAAAACGGAAACAAAGGCAAGTTTACATATATTTTCAGGTGTATTTTTCCTGATAAAGAATATATGTGCAACAGATACCCGAAATGCCGAAAATATTCATTTTTAATTCCATTTTACCGAATAAAAAGAATTTTTTCAACAATTATTCACAGCAGAAGAAGCATTCGCTACAGACTTAAAGGGGTTGCTTTTTCAAATGATAAAAATTATGAAATATTCAATAAAACAGGTCTGAAATAATTACAAAATATTATAAATACTAACTTTCATAGAATCCTTAATTTTTATCATTTCAGTTTTTAATTGATTTTTAACATCATAATTATCTGTTTTCAGATTATCAATATAAGTTTTTATATCCTGAATTTGTTCTTTTGAAAGAATCAGAGAAAATATAAGTTTATTTTTGTCATAATACTCAGTTATTTTATCAATATCTGCCTGACTGTCAATGAGATTTATCATTGTATCTGCGGCAGATATTATTTTATTATTAAGATAAATTGAACCTGTAATAAGAAATATCAATAATAATGATGCAATAACAAATCTATTCATTTAATCCTTCTTTATTATTTTATAGTTTTTATATTTATCAAAAAGCATTATTAAAACCTCATCAACATCAGTTTTTTCTTTTTCTAAAATTTTTATTATATCTGATTTATCAATCTCTGATTTTTTAATAACAGAATCAATAAATCTTCCGTCATTTATTACAATTACGGGAATGCCTTGTTCCGGAGTTTCTATTCCTATATCTTTTCTTAAAACTGAGGCATAATCCGGCTTTAGAAGCACACTTATTTTTCCGTTAGTTTCAACAACAGCATATTGAACTGATTCTATTGAAAATATATCTTTTTGCCTTAGCTGGTCTAAAATATCATCTGCAGTAAACCGTAATTTTTTTAATATATTCTGGTCTAAAACACCGTCATTAATAATAATTGCCGGTTTTCCCTGCAACAAATATCTGATTTTTACATTTTTCATAATCACAACTGAATTTATTATTTCAAGACAAACAAGCAATAAAACAGCAACGACTGAATTTATCATTGGTATATCGTTGCTTTGCATTGGAATTGCAGCAATTTCTGAAAGTAAAATTGTGATTACAAGTTCTGTCGGCTGTAATTCACCGAGCTGTCTTTTGCCCATAAATCTCATACAAATAATGATTAAAAAATAAAGAATTATACCTCGAAAAAGAGTAATAATCAAACAAAATCACCGGTATTATTATTACCGATGATTTTGTTATTTATTGAAAATTATTCAGATTTATACTTTTTTATTAAAATTTTCGCTGCTTTGTAAATATCTCCACAGCCGAGAGTAATAACAAGGTCACCGGGTTTTGCGTTGTCATATATATGTTGAGCAACTTCTTCAAATGTATTAAACCAAACGCTTCCCGGAATTTTTTCAGCAAGCTGAGAAGTATAAACATTATAAGTGTTTATTTCTCTTGAACCCATTATTTCTGTCATAACACATTTATCTGCAATTTTAAGAACTTTTGCAAAATCATCCATAAGAATATATGTTCTTGAAAATGTAAACGGCTGAAAAACAGCCCATACATTGTTGTATCCCATCTCCATTGCAGCATCAAGAGTAACTTTAATTTCTGTAGGGTGATGTGCATAATCATCAACTATATCAATAGCGTTAAATGAACCAAGCTTTTCAAATCTCCGTCCCGCACCTTTGAAATTCTGTATTCCCGATATTGCTTCATAAAAAGAAATATTGTTATAATCAGCAACAGCAACAGCCGCTAAGGCATTCAAAATATTATGTTTACCGGGGACATTAAGATTTATTTGACCTAAAAGCTCACCTTTCTTATAAACATCAAAAGACATATAAGAATGATTATTTATTATATTATCCGCATAATAATCATTTTGTTTTCCTAATCCGAATGTAATTCTGTCTTTATCGTAAATATCTTTAACTGCTTTTAATGTATTATCGTCATCACCGTTGAAAACAAGAGCCTTCGTGGCTGATTGAGCAAATTTTCTGAATGACTTAATAATGTTATCAAGATTTTTAAAATAATCAAGATGATCTTCATCAATATTAAGAATAACGGCAATATCCGGATATAATTTTAAGAAAGTATCAACAAATTCACAAGCTTCACAGACCATATTCTCGGTTTTTCCGACTCTGCCGTTACTGTTTATCAAAGGCAATTTACCGCCAATTACTGCCGACGGGTCTTTACCTGATTCAATAAGCATCTGAGTAATCATGGAAGAAACCGTTGTTTTGCCGTGTGTTCCGCAAACACAAATACAGTTTGAATACATTTCGGTTATTGCACCAAGCATTTCAGCTCTTTCAAAAGTGGGAATACCGGATTCTTTTGCAGCAACAAGTTCAGGATTATCTTTAAGAAGAGCGGCGGTGTACACTATCATTTCAGCGCCGTTTATGTTTTCAGCTTTCTGACCCATAACAACAGGAATTCCCATATTTTTTATTCTTGTAAGAGTATCGCTTTCATTGTTATCTGAACCTGAAAGCTGATAACCCTGAGTATGTAAAATTTCAGCGATAGGGCACATTCCGGAACCGCCGATGCCTATAAAATGAATACGCTTAACTTTTTTTAATAATTCTTTAATTTCATTCATAACAGAAACTCCTTATTTTTATCACAGAATTAAATAATAATCATATATTTATAATAGATGAATAAATCATCTAACCCAACGAGGTGAAAAAATGAATAATTTTGTTTGTTTAGGCGGCGATGCAAGAACAGAATTCATGCTGACCTATTTATTAAATAACGGTTATAATATCTCAAAAATTGATAGTATTCAAAATAATAAATCTAATATTATTTTACCGTTACCTGTTTCTACAGATAAAAAACACATAAAAGGTACAGAAATTTTAATTTCTGATTTTATAAAAAATACTGACAAAAATACGGTTATTTATGCAGGTAAACCAACAAAAGAGATAACTGAGAATTTCCATAACCTGTATGATTACAGTATTAGAGAAGAATTCACACAAAAAAATGCGGTATTAACAGCACAGGGTGTTTTGAAATTTATTCTTAACAATATAAATGAATCAATAAAAAGCAAAAAAATAATTGTTATCGGTTACGGAAGATGCGGAAAAGAAATATGCAAGGTGTTAAAAAATCTTGAAACAGAAATAATATCATTATCAAGAAGATTACTAACAGTTAATGATGCTAAATCAAACGGAATAAATTCAGATTTAATTAACAATTACAATTTATATACAAAAGATTCCGATATAATAATAAACACTGTTCCGGTAAAAATATTAAATTCAAAATTTATCAACAGTGTTCCCGAAAATTCGATTTTAATTGATATTGCATCATTTCCCTATGGATTTGATACTGATTACGCAGAAAAAACAGGAAGAATAATAAATATTTTGCCGTCATTACCCGGAAAATGCACTCCTAAATCAGCAGGGATAATAATGGCACAATCAATCATTAACATAATAGAGGAGGGGGGACTTTGGAAAAAATCAAATTAGGGTACGCAATATGCGGCTCATTTTGCACATTTTCAAAAGCTCTTGAACAAATAAAAATATTACAATCAGAAAACTATGAAATAACGCCAGTTTTTTCAGAAACTGCTTACACAACAGATACAAGATTCTACAGTGCAGATGAATTTATAAATAAAGTTGAAAAAATATGCGGTAAAAAATCGATTAAATCTATTAAAGAAGCTGAGCCAATCGGCCCCAAAAAGCTTTTTGATATATTGACTGTTGCACCTTGTACAGGCAATACTCTCGGGAAATTAGCGTCAGGAATAACTGATACATCGGTTACAATGGCAGTAAAAGCACATATAAGAAATAACCGACCTGTTTTACTCGGCGTTTCAACAAATGATGCGTTAGGAGCTTCAGCGCAAAATATCGGAAGATTATTAAATATAAAAAATATATATTTTGTACCGATGAAACAGGATGATTCTGCAAATAAACCACGATCAATAGTTTGCGATTTTCAAAAAATACCTGAAAGTATAGAATACGCATTAAAAGGAGTACAGTCTCAGCCTATAATATTCTGACAATTTCAGACTTGCTGTTATGCAAGTCTGATTTTCAGTTATCAGTTAATTTCAGCGTAAAATCCTGAGACAAAATTATTTTCTGCAATTCTTTTTCATTTTCAGGAATAACATTGGTATATATTCCTGAATTTGGTTCATAATCACCGTGGAAATCTGAACCGGATGTTTTTATGTAATTGAATTTTTCAGCCCATATATTTGCAATATCATTTCTTGAATCGTGAGACAAATGACCGTTATTTATCTCAACTCCGTCTAAAATACCCGGTCTTACAACTACGCAATCATTTCTAAATGGATGAGCCTGAATTACTGTCAAGCCAAGACTTTTAACATAATTCAGCCCGTCTTCCATTTCCATTTTAACGATGTCTTTCATTTCATTACGGAGAATTTTTTCGCTCAGTCCGAAAACAAGATAATCATTATCATTTTCATCAAATCTGAGTTCGCAACCGAGATAAATCTTAAATTCGGGGAATTTTTCGGCTGCTTTTAATGCAATTTTATATCCTTGAAGAAAATAATCAATTTTATCATCCCATGTTGCATCAGGATTTTTTTTCAGTAACTTTTTGAAAGTATATGAATGAAGATGGTCAGTAAACATTATTCCGCTGTAACCAAGAGAATGATATATTTCAACTGCTTGTGCTGCAGGACATCTGCCGCAGTTGCTTGTTTCAGCAGTATGTGCATGGATTTCAAATAAATATTTATTCATAACAAATCACCCAGGTTATTATACACCTGAGTGCAACATATTTCAATACAAATCTTCTTCTCTTATTTCTTTTTTAAGAGTTTTGTCAGTACATTTTTCCTCATACCGTGAATCAGTGAAAGTTATCATCAAATTATCTTTTAATTTATATTTGCTTTCTGTCATATATTCATTATTATACTCTAAGCATTCTTTAACCTTTTCAACAATTTCTTTATTATATTTATTATTTACAAATACAATATTGCATTTTTCAATATTACCGGTGTTTTCGTTAAGATAAAATGAAACACAGCAATTTGAATCTGCTTTCGGAAACCAATAAGCAATAGTTTTATCATTATTTTTAATAATTTCAACATCATCTAAATTAAACGCAGCAGTATCGCATAATCTGTTTATTCTGTCTGAAAATAATGACAAATTACATGATTTACTTTGAGAAACGCACGATGTTAATAACATCACTATTAAAAAAATTAAAATTGTAATTGCTTTTTTCAATTATATTCACCGTTTTCACTTTCAAATTTATATTTTAATTCATTTAATATTCGTTTTTCAATCCTTGAAACATACGAACGGGAAATATTAAGCATATTTGCAACTTCACGCTGAGTTAAAGGTTTTTTATTATTTAACCCGTAACGAAGAATAATAATTGTTTTATCCCGTTCATTGTTAATTTCATTTATAAATTTATATAATTTTTTACTCATTGAAGATAAATAAATATCGTCTAAAATGCTGTCTTCTGTTGCAATTAAATCAATTAATGTTAACGGATTACCTTCACTATCTGTTTCTATAGGTTCGTTAACGGAAATATCCAATGAACTTTTCTTTTGAGAACGAAAGTACATCAGAATTTCATTTTCAATACATCTTGCAGCATATGTTGCAAGCCTTGTACCTTTTTCCGATTTAAATGTATCAATAGCTTTTATAAGTCCGATTGTACCTATAGATATTAAATCATCCTGTTCTGCATAATTTGAATAATATTTTTTAATTACATGAGCAACAAGTCTTAAATTGTGCTCTATTAAAGTGTTTTTAGCATTTATGTCACCCTTTTCAGATAATTTTAATAAATTTTCTTCTTCATTTGCTTTTAATGCCGGCGGAAAAGAACCCTGAGGATTAATATGAAGAATAAAGAAAACAAAATCAGAAAACAAACTTAAAATAAAATCAAACATATCATCACCAATAAATATATATGTTTTAATCTTAAAAATTTGCTGAAAAAAGAAAAACCGCAGGATTTTTTCCTGCGGAAAATATTTTTATTACTCAATAAACGGTAAAACAATATCCATAGTTCTTTCTGATTCATCATAAAGGAAAATATGGCCTGAACCTTCAAATGTAACAAAACGGGCATCAGGATAAATTTCCTGAAATCTTTTCATTTGATAATATGGCATTGTTTTATCTGCAGTTCCCCATATGCAAAGCGTGGGAATTTTTTGCTTAGCAACAGAATAATACCCTTTAACATCAACTTCAGTATTTACTATTGTATTCTTCAGGCTTGAACGAGTGCTTTCTATAAATCCTTTATATTTTGCACAATATGCAAAATTTCTCATAAAATCATCTTTTTCATTTTCATGATATATCATTTCATTTGCGCATCTTTTTAGTAAAACATTTTTTCCTATCATCTTAAACAGGCATCTGCCTAAAACAGGCGCAGAACAAAGCTTCATATAAAGGGGAGGTACAAAATTATCCATTCCTGCGGGAGCAAGAAGTACAAGCTTTTTAACCTTTCCCGGGAACAGTCTGCAATATGAAGTAGTAACTGTACCACCCATAGAAGTACCGAAAAGAATGAATTTTTCATCACTTAAAAGAGCCTTTGTCAGCTGATTTAACTGAACGGCAAAAAGCTGCGGTGTGTAATCTTTCTTAACTCTTTCTGAAAGGCCTCTTCCTAAAAGGTCATATCTTAAAACTTTATATCCTTTCTCAACAAGGACTTTATAAATTTTATCATAAATAAAATATGGAGTTGCGTATCCGTGAACAAGTACAACAGCTTCACCGTTGCCCTCCATTTGATAATGGGTATTACCGCAGGGCAGAGAAATAAATGAACCGGGACATTTCTTTCTTTGAGTATCAGTAAGCTCAAGCGACTCAGCTTGTTTAAGTAATTCTTTTAATTCTTTTTTATCCATAAACATCCTCTTTTCATATAATCATGTTTTAATTTTAACACATATCAGATAAAATTCAATATCTTGTATATTATTATGTTGAAAAAATATAAAAATGTGTTATAATTGTTTTAATAATAGTATGGTGGTTTTATATGACTGTTTTATCTGCTCAAAACTTATCATTAAGCTTCGGAGAAGAAAATATTTTTTCTTCTCTTTCTTTTGATATTAAAAATGACGAAAAAGCAGGTCTTATAGGTGTAAACGGTGCCGGGAAAACATCACTTTTCAAAATCATTACAGGTGAATATGAACCGACAGAAGGTAATATTTTTGTATCCAAGAATATTAAAATAGGATATATGGAACAACATACCTGCTCTGTAAAAGGCAGAAATCTCTATCAGGAAATTATCAGTGTTTTTGACCACCTGATTGAACTTGAATCCGATATAGAAAAAACAAACCGATTAATAGATATGGGGATTGATATTGAAAATAATATCAATTTACAGTCTGTATTACAGGAAAAATTTGAACTTGAAGGCGGATTAACCTATAAAAGCCGTGCAAGAAGTGCATTGCTCGGACTTGGGTTTACAGAAGATGATTTCGAATTATCAACTTCAAAACTAAGCGGAGGTCAGCGTTCAAAGGTTACACTTGCAAAATTACTTCTTTCAGATTCAGATTTTCTCTTACTTGATGAACCTACAAATCATCTTGATATTTCATCTGTTGAATGGCTTGAGGATTTTTTATTAAATTATCGTGGTAATTTTATTGTTATATCTCATGACAGGTACTTCCTAACAAAGGTTACTAATAAAACAATTCAGATTGAGAATAAAAAATGTTATTCTTTTTCCGGCAATTACTCAGAGTTTCTGTATAAAAAAGAATCAATGCAAAAAGCTATTGAGGATAAATACCGTGCTGATATGCAGGAAATTCATAGAATTGAAGGAATTGTTGCCCAGCAAAGACAATGGAACAGGGAACGGAATATAAAAACAGCGGAAAGTAAATTAAAACAAATAGAAAGAATTAAATCTCAGCTTGTTGTTCCCGATAGTTCGATTGAAAGAATACATTTTGATTTTACACCGAAATTTGAAACAGGCAATGATATTATTACAGCTGATAATCTTTCTAAAAGTTTTAATAATAAAATAATATTTAACAATATAAACTTCACCATTAAAAAAGGGGAAAGAGTTTTTCTTTTAGGTGATAACGGATGCGGTAAAACAACTCTTTTCAAGATTTTGATGGGCGAATATCTCTCTGAAACCGGCAGAATAACATGGGGAGAAAATATTTATAAAGGTTACTATGAACAAATAAAAAGAATCCCTGATGACAACAGAACGGTAATTGACGATGTTTGGAATAATTATCTTAAAATGAATCAGACCTCTGTAAGAAATGCTCTTGCTGCATTTTTGTTTAAGGGTGATGATGTTTTCAAGAAATTAAACAGTTGCAGCGGCGGTGAAATTGCAAGAGTAGAACTATTAAAACTTATGTTAGGCGGTCATAATTTTCTTTTACTTGACGAGCCCACAAATCATCTTGATGCTTTTTCAAGAGAAGCTCTTGAAGACACACTCAGTAACTTCAGCGGAACTCTTTTCATAATTTCTCACGACCGTTACTTTATAAATAAACTGGCTACAAGAATTCTTTTTCTTACAGAAAACGGTATAGAGGAATATCTCGGTAACTATGATTATTTTATTTCTCACAAAAGAAATCAAAACAATGCTGTAATTACAAAAGAAAATAAGCCTAAAATCAATGATTATAAACTAAAAAAAGAAATAGCATCAAATCTTCGCAAGATGAATACAAGGCTTAAAAATGTTGAAAAAGAAATTGAAAATGTCGATAAAGAAATTTTGCAGACCGAGCGAATGCTTGAGGAGCCGGAAATTCAGAGTGATTATGAAAAAATTATTGAATTAACTAAAACGCTCGAAGAATTAAACTGTAAGCAAAATTCTCTTTATTCTGAATGGGAAGAACTTCAGATTAAAATAGACGAAAACAATTAGTTTTTTTCAGCCATTGGCTGTTTCAAAAAAATAAAAAAGAGGTAATTTATTATGAAACTTGGCGTAACACTTTTTAATTTTCACAGAGAAATCAAAACACTTGATGACCTTGACAAAGTTCTTGCTTTTCTTAAAGGTCTTGAAATTGACACAGTTCAGGTTTCCGGTATAGGTCATCTTGCTTATGCGGATGTTGCAGAATACTGCAAAAAATATAACCTTGAAGTATGTCTTACACACAGTCCTTTTGACAGAATAATTAATGATACAGATGCTCTTATTGAAGAACATAAGCTTTTAGGATGTAAAAATATCGGACTTGGTTCAATGGATGAAAAATTCCGTTCAAATGGCGGTTATAAAGAATTTTTAGATATAATTACTCCTGCCGCTCAAAAGATTAAAGATGCCGGTTTACAGTTTGCATATCACAATCACGCTTTTGAATTTGAAAAATTTAACGGAAGAAAAATTATTGATATACTGATTGAAGATACAAGTGATAATTTCAATTTTATTATTGATACACACTGGGTTCAGACAGGAGGATGTAATCCTGTTGATTATATTAAGAAAACAGCCGGTAAAATGAAAGTTTGCCATTTTAAGGATTATAAAATTGTTGATAATGAAAGAAAATTTGCTGAAATCGGTACAGGAAATCTTAACCTTGATGCTTGTTACAGAGCTTGTGTTGAAACCGGTGTTGAATACATAATTATAGAACAGGATCAGACTGATATTGATATTTTTGAATCAACAAAAATCAGTGTTGAAAATCTTAAAAAAATTGCTGCAAGAAACTAAACTACATTACAAAAAAGCTGTCGATTATTTTCGGCAGCTTTTTTTGTAATGATAATCAGCTTGTCTGCATATTATTATAAAAACAGCAGGGGAGTGCAGGCATTGAAAGCTTCAACATTTAATTTACATTCATTAAAAATTAAATCAAAACCGATAATCAGCAATAAACAAATAATTGTACTTGTGATTTTATTTTTTACAGGTTTAGTATTCGGTTCGTTTTCAATAAAAAATCAAGAATCTGTTTTAATAAAACGAATAATACTTACATATATGAATTATATAAAATCCAAACAATCATTAAATGAAATAACTGTTTTTTTCAAAACAATGCTTTTATCTTCATCAGTAATAATTTTTTCATATTTTATCGGTTTATGTGCTATAGGAATTCCTTTGATTATTTTAATTCCGTTTTCAACAGGAGCGTTTTTGGGAATAGTATCAGGTTATATTTATGAAACATATACACTTAAAGGTTTAGGATATTGCGGAATAATCATTTTCCCGGCAGCAGTATTGATTGTTGCTTCAATACTGTTTTCCTGTAAAGAAAGTATGCTAATGTCAAAAAATATGCTTAATCTTTTATCACAGCGACATAATGATAAATATGAAGATTTTCGTAAATACTCAACAAAATTTTTAATTTATATTATAATTTCATGCTTCGGTTCTTTTTTAGAGGCTATTCTGAGTCATTTATTCATCCGTCTTTTTGCTTTCTGACATGTTTATATTAAAAGGGCTTTTATCCGCCGCAGTTTTCAGCTGTTTATCTGATAAATGAGTATATATTTCTGTTGTAGATAAGCTCTCGTGTCCAAGCATTTCTTTTAATACAAGAACATCTGTATCAGCATACTGATAAAGTAAAGTAGCGGCAGTGTGTCTTAATTTATGTGTGGATAATCCCTGACCGCCAAGTCCGGATTTCTCTAACAATGATTTAACAATATATTGAACTGTTTTAGGACTTATCCGCTTTTTCTGATTACTCAAAAATAATGCATATTTATCTTTTTCACTGACACCGTCAACAGGTCTGATTTTTAAATATTTATTATATGCATCAATACATGCTTCATTAAGATATACAACTCTTTCTTTATTTCCTTTTCCTTTTATTTTCAGTGAATTATCAGAACGAATATCATTATAATTTATAGAAACAAGTTCAGATAAACGCAAGCCGCAGTTCAAAAAGAACATAATAATACAATAATCTCTTTCTTTGTTTTTACCTTCAATATGAGCAAGAAGGCTCATACTGTCATCAAGTGTAAGATATTTAGGAAGAGATTTTTTATGTTTAGGCCGTTCTATATGTTCTAAAGGATTAGAACTGATATATTTATGAGGTTCACTTGCAAGCCATTTATAAAATGTGCTTATTGCGGAAAACTTTCTCAATCTGGTATTTTCACCGTTATTTCTTACTCTGTAACAAAAATCAATAAATTCATATACATTTTTCTGATTAACATTTAATATTAAATCAATGTCTATTTCCGAAACATCAATACTATTAAATGATTTATTATTCTCAGTATTTTGAATAATAAGAAATCTGAGAAAACTTCTAATATCTGATGCATATTCAAGAACAGTAAGATTTGATTTTTGAAGAACAACTTTTTGATGAGTTAAAAATTCCTGAACAATTTCAGGTAATTCGGTAATTTCTTCGTTTCTCATTAAAATTCCTCCAAAATAATAAATCTGAACCCGAAGCAGGGCACAGATATATTATATCATAATGAAATTTAAAAATCAATAAACTTATACAAAATTAAAGTTTTGTATAAGTTAGGGGATAGAAATATTAAATAATATGGGTTAGCGGTATTAAACTGCCTATATCCGTTAAAGGTTGATTTTCAATAATAACGGGAGAAATTTTTAACCTGTTAAGTGTATCTAAAATAGTATTGCAATCGGAATGATAATTTATATCACCGTTAAAAAGTAATTTATCATTATCAATTTTTCCTGTGCATCCGCCAATGAATCCATAATTATATCCATTTAATACAACAGAACCTTTGCTTACTATTGTAGAATCTAATCTGTTTTTTTCGCACAATTTATGAATAGAAATATCGTCAGTTATTATTGCATTTTCATTGAGAATACACACAGAGCATTTTGTGTAGCCCTGATTAACAGGAATAACATTATAGTTATTATATGCATAATCTATAATCATTTTATCAACTGATTTTTCATTGCATATAAAATTATCGCCTATTACTACCGCATTAAGCTTTGAATCATCCGGATACGGCGATTTAACATTATTTATTATTTTTACATCATACCCCATTGTTAAAAATTTAACAAGATTGTTTTTTTGAGATTTATCAATAAATAATGAACCTTCAGATAGATTAAATAACAACATATCAGTGTGATAATTTATAAAATTGTCAAGTTTTTCAGAAGCTTTTGTTATTACAGCGGAAATTGATAATTTATTAAGCTTTTTTATAAGATTTTCAGATTTATTGCTTACGGCAACATCGCAAACCTTATTTTGAGGCAAATTAGGTTTTGATAACGGAGCTTTCATAATTCTCCTCTCCCCTATTACATTGAAACTTCACACGCAGCTCTGATAGTTCTTGCCGGGATAACCTGAATATCTGTTTCAGATAAATTTATTGTCAGATTTTTATAATTATGATATGGAATAATACATTTTGTAAATCCTAATCTTGCGGCTTCTTTTATTCTCTGCTCACAGTTATTAACAGCTCTGATTTCTCCACCAAGACCTATTTCTCCGAAAGCAATAATCCCTTGGTCAATGGGCATATCTTTTAAACTGGACACAAGTGCTAAAGAAACCGGTAAATCTGATGCAGGCTCATCAATTCGCAAACCACCTGCGATATTTATATAAGTATCTGTATTTCCGAAGAAATATCCGGCTCTTTTTTCTAAAACAGCAAGAAGCATAGCAAGCCGGTTATAATCAAAACCGTTAGCCATTCTTCTGGGATTGCCGAAGTTTGTACCGGTAACAAGGGACTGAACTTCGGCTAAAATCGGTCGTGAGCCTTCCATAACACATGCCACACATGACCCGGATGTATTCTTTGGTCTGCCGGAAATAAGAAGCATCGAAGGATTCTCAACATCATATAAGCCTGTATCAAGCATTTCAAATACACCGATTTCATTTGTTGAACCGAATCTGTTTTTAACTGCTCTTAATATTCTGTAAGACATATTCTTTTCGCCTTCAAAGTATAAAACAGCATCAACAATGTGTTCAAGAACCTTCGGTCCTGCAATATTACCGTCTTTATTAACATGTCCGACAATAATTGCAGGTATATTAAGCGATTTTACCGTAGTCATAAGCAAATTTGTGCATTCTCTCACCTGTGTAACGCTTCCTGTTGAGCTTGTGAGGCCTTGAATGCCAACTGTCTGTATAGAATCTATAATAACAAGATTTGGTTTTTCTGTTTTAATATATTCACAAATGCTTTCCATATCGGAATCGCATAATATTTCAAGATTTACTGTATTAACCTTTAATCTGTCAGCTCTGAGTTTTATCTGATTTGCAGATTCTTCACCTGAAACATACAAAATGTTTAATTTTCTTCCTATATGCTGACAAATCTGAAGCAAAATTGTTGACTTTCCTATTCCGGGGTCACCACTTAAAAGAACAAGTGAGCCTTTAACAAGGCCTCCGCCTAAAACTCTGTCCATTTCTTTAAGACCTGTTTTATATCTGATTTCTTTATCAGTTGTAATATCAGAAAGTTTATAAGAAATCAATTTTTTATAAGAAGAAGATTTTCCGGATTTGAATTGAACGCTTGTTTTTATTTCTTCATTAAGTGTATTCCAGGAACTGCACCCCGGACATTGACCGTACCACTTTGCGGTTTCATATCCGCACTGAGAACAAATATATACGGATTTATCTTTTAACGCCATTATTTATCATCCTGTTCTATTAAAAATTCTATTATGCCATTAGCTATTGATTGAGAAATTTGTGTCTGATACTTTTCATCCTTTAATAAATTCAGTTCTTCCGTGTTTGAAATAAATCCGCATTCAACCATAATTGACGGTATTTTTGAATGATAAAGTAAATATATTTCTGTTCCGGATTTTTTAATATTTCTGAAATTATTTTTTTGAAGATTAGATACAACCGATGCCTGAACTTTCTCGGCAAGAGAAATACTTTTTTCATTATTACCTGAATAAAAAACCTGTGTACCTCTCGCTGAAGAACTTGTATATTTATTCTGATGAATACTTATAAATATTGCATCAGGATTGTTTTTGATTATTTTTTCACGGTTATGAATATCTGATATTTTTTTATCACGAATCGTTGATAAATTTTTATCATAAATTGAATAATCTCCGTTTCTCGTCAAAATTACATTATAACCGTAAAAATTAAGTATTTTTGAGAGTTTCATTGATATACTAAGATTTATATCTTTTTCAACGGTTCCGTCTGAAGAAACTGCTCCCCCATCTTCACCACCGTGACCGGGGTCAATAATTATCGTTTTGCTCTCAGATGTTAAAGTTGAAGCAACAACTGTTTTTTTATTCTGAATAGTATAAATACTTATTAAAAAGATAAAAATAAATAAAGATATTATTATAAAAAATACAGCAAATCTTGTTGCAATGCGTTTCATAATTTCACCCCACAATAACTATTATGCAGGAATGAAGCATCTATGAAAAATAAATATAAATATATTGCAGGATTTTTTATCGGACTGATAAACTCACTTTTAGGAGCTTGCGGCGGAATAATAACTGTTTTTGTATTAAAAAAAGATAATATGTCACAAAAAAATGCTCATGCAAATGCTATAGCAGTTATTCTTCCGTTAACAATTATCAGTACTGTTTTTTATTACTTAAACGGTAATATGACTATAAGCGAATCATTGATATATATTCCCGGAGGAATTGCAGGAGCAATAGCCGGCGGGATATTCCTAAAAAATATAAACCAGAATATTTTGAGAAAAATATTTTCAATATTTATTATATGGGCAGGAATAAGGATGATAGCTAAATGACAATTTGGAATATATTAGCTTCAATAGGTTCAGGAATACTTGGCGCAATGGGTCTCGGCGGAGGCGGAATACTGATTGTGTACCTGACGCAAACGCTTAACTTCAGCCAATTACACTCTCAGGGAATAAACCTGCTGTTTTTTATTCCTTCCGGAATTACAGCTTTAATAATTCATATTAAGAATAAACTTATTGATTTTAAAAAAATACTTCCGCTGATTATATCAGCCCTTCCCGGTGTTGCGCTTGGACTGTATCTGACAACAGTATTGTCGGGAAATTTTTTATCAAAATTTTTTGGCGGTATATTAGTGATAATGGGAATAAAAGAATTGTTTTCAAAAAAGAAAGAAAAGCCATAATTATTAAATTATGGCTTACTATTCTTTCTGTAGTCAAGATAATCCTGAAGAATTATTGTAGCGGCAACTGCATCAACAACATTTTTTCTTTTTTTTCCTCTGGTATTTGTATCATTAAGATAGCTATGTGCCTGAACAGTAGTCAGTCTTTCATCCCACATTATTGTTTTAATGTTTGTTGACGATTTAATATCTTCGGCAAATTTAATACAGCTCTGACCTCTGTCCCCTATCGTACCGTTCATATTTTTAGGTAAACCTACAACAATTAAAGACGGTTTAATTGTTGAACATAATTCCGAAATTCTTTGAATTATATTCGGCACATAACTTTGATGAATAACTTCTACAGGAGAAGCAAGAAACTCAGATTTATCACATACGGCAACACCGGTTCGGGCGTCACCGTAATCAATGGACATAATAATCATTCGGTTGTTCCGCCTGTATCGCCGCCGGTGGATGTTCCTCCGCCTGTATCGCCGCCGGTAGATGTTCCTCCACCTGTATCGCCGCCGGTGGATGTTCCTCCGCCTGTATCGCCGCCGGTGGATGTTCCTCCGCCTGTATCACCACCGGTGGATGTTCCTCCGCCTGTTGTACCGGAATTTCCTCCTCCGGTAGTTGTACCTCCGCTTGTTGTTGAATTACCTGATGAGCCGGAATATCCTCCGGAATATGTTCCGCCGCCGACTAATCCGCCGTGGTAGCCGTTACAATATCCCGGTAAAGCGTCAGCATCAAAATATCCTAAATTACCGTATCCGGATGAATAATTTACAAGCTTTCCGCATCCGGCGCAATAATATTTTTTAACAAGTTCACAGTGATTTTCCATGCCTTCACTCTTAAGATTTTTATGAACTCTATTCATAACTTCCTTAAATATCTCACCAGCAGGATTTACTGTGGCAGAAACATTTATTCTTCTCGGTGTATCATAACCATACCAAACAGCTGAAAAATATTTTTCTGTTCCGCCTGCGAACCACTTATCTTTATAATCGTCGGTAGTACCGGTTTTTGCAAATGTCTCAAAACCGTTTACACCGTATCCGTAACCTGTTCCTATAGGTGAAGTAATAACTGTTTTCATAAGCTCACGCATAACATCCGCTGTACCGGCAGAAAATACCTGAGTCCCTTCATTATGCGTATTATCAAGAATAACATCGCCGTTTGAATCCGTAACCTTGTAATATGAATACGGTTTAAAATATTTTCCGCCGTTGCCGAGTGTACAAAAAGCAGCTGTAAGATCCAGTGAAGTAACACCGTATGAAAATGCACCGATTGCAAGTCTTTGAACTTCGTTATCACCGTAATCTTCATAAAGAGTTGATATACCGAGCTTTTTAGTTAAAATATCAAATGATTCCTGTTGACCGATATCATTAAGAATCAGTCTTGCGGGAACAGTGTTAAGTGAACGGGCAAGAGCATTCTGAACAGATACAGCTGCACCACTGCCGTAATCTCCGTTATAATTCTTCGGCCAGGGTCTACCGCCCACTGTTGTACAATATCTATCAAGAACAGGAGTGCCCCAATATATATCGCCTTTATCCATTGCAGGGGCATAAGCTGAAAGAGGTTTAATAGATGATCCGGGAGGTCTGGGAGAATCTGTAGCACGGTTTAGACTTCTGTTTTCAGTCTTTTTGCCTGCCTGACCTATAATACCTACAACTCTGCCTTCATAATTCATAATTGTCATTGAAGATTGAGCACTGTATTTATCAATAAATGCAATTCTGTTTTCATAAACATTATTAAGAATTGTCTGTATATCAAGGTCAACGGCTGTATAAACCTTGAGTCCGCCGCCATAAAGCATATTTGAAGCTTCAATCTTTGAACAATTCTGACTTTCCATTAAGTCGTTTATAACCTGGCTGATAACAAAGTCAACATAAGAATCATGAACAATTTTCTCGTCTTTTTCTTTGTCTTCTTCTTCCTTTGTTTTCTTTATTTTACTGCCTTCAAACTCAGGGTCTGTAAAAACAACAAGCTTTTTTTCCAAAGCTTCTTTATACTCACTTTCGGTAATATATCCGTCATTTAACATACATTTAAGACAATATGCTCTTCTTTCAGCATTGGCGTCTTTATGTGAAACAGGGTCAAGTGAGTAAGGATTTTTAGTTGTAGAAGCTAAAGCAACAATTTCTGTCAAGTTCAAATCTTTAAGTTCTTTGCCATAATATGTTTCTGCCGCAGTTTGAATACCGTAACAGCCCTGTCCGAGATAGATTGTATTAAGATATGCTTCGAGTATAACTTTTTTAGCGTCAACTCCGTCTTTTGCATAAGCTTTTTCAATGTTAAGAGCTGTCAGTATTTCATGATATTTTCGAACATAAGTTGTTTCGTTATTTCCGGTAATATTCTTTATAAGCTGCTGTGTAATTGTTGAACCGCCTTCGCTGTTATTTTTAATAGCAACACCGATTGTTCTTTTCCAGCTTACACCGTGATGATCATAAAATGTTTTGTCTTCAAGAGCAACAAAAGCATGCTGAACATCTTCCGGAATATCTTCAAGCTTTATCCAAACACGGTTTTCAGCACCGTGAAGTCTTGCAAGCTCGATGTCATCTCCGTCTGAATTTGTTGCGTAAAGAAATGTTGTCTGATTAAGGCTGCTTTTAATACTTGAAATAGAAATTACAGCATCACCGTTAATAACAGAAAAGGCATTTATTGCAACAAATCCGCCAACAATTATAACCGTAAAGAGTATAATGGAAAAAATAGAAATCATTACAGCAAAGAAATTGGAAATACCGTTTTTTGCTTTTTTATTCTTCTTTTTAGCCATCTATATACCTCCTCATTATATATTACAGTTCTTTTCTTAGAATTGAACCTTCTTTTATATTTCTGTCACATTCAAATGAAAAATTCATCATAGGATGCGGAGCATTATCAATCAATTCATTTTTAGAATCTTTAAGATTTTTAACAACAATCTTAAACGGTTCAGTTCCTTTCTGAAGAACTTCAATTTCATCGCCTTCAAAAAATCTGTTTCTCTGAAAACCATATAACAAACCGTTTTCCGTTTTTATAACTTCAGCAATAACATTCCATTCTCTTTTGTAACCGCCGTCATAAAAAATCTTTGAATCTTCCTGTGGTTTTTCAAAATAAAAACCTGTACAATACTGACGGTAACTGACTTTATGAACTTCATCAGCTATCCACTCAGGCAGAACAAAATCATCTGACGGATTATTAAGATAACTATCTATTGCCGCTCTGTAAGCGTTTGTAACAACAGCTGTGTAATATGCAGACTTAGCTCTTCCCTCAATCTTAAAGCTTGAAATCCCTGCTTTAATCAATTCCGGAATATAGTTAATCATGCACATATCTTTTGAATTCATCAGATATGTTCCGTTATCGTCTTCAATAACAGGAAAATACTCACCGGATCTTGTTTCTTCCATAAGATGATATTTCCATCTGCAGGGCTGAGCACACTGACCTCTGTTGGCATCTCTGTCGGTGAGGTAGTTGGAAAGAAGGCATCTTCCCGAGAACGATACACACATGGCACCGTGTACAAA
>JAZQPL010000033.1:0-4602 GCA_045628495.1 Acutalibacteraceae bacterium | reverse complement strand
TGCTTTTACTGATGCTTCTGTATACTTGGTTGTATCTACCTTGCCGAATGCTTCAACTGCTGAGTCGAATGCTGTTCTGTTTATCGGCTTGTATGCAAGTGCTGCTACTGCTTCGTTTATTGCTGTTGCATAACCGTCAACCTGAGTCTGATACTGATAGCCAAGGTCATAAACAACACTGCCGATAGCCTGATTTACTGCGGCAATAGATTCATCTGAATAGTAGATAGCCTCATCAGAAACCAGTGCGGCATTTGCGGCAGCTACTGCCAATGTAACATTTGTATAATCCGCAGTACCGGGCTGAAGTGCATCAATTGCATCAAGAATATCCTGTGCATAACCGTCTACAACACTCTGGTTTGTAATATCAAGTCCGTAAACAACTGCGTTCTTTTTGTTTAAGAGATTCTGAACTGATTCAGGTGAATAAATATCAAGAATTGCGGGAATTTTTGATATTGCATCTGTAACGCAACTATAGTTTGCGCCTATATAAGTAAGTCCATCGATTGCATCAAGTATTGCCTTTGCATAATCGTCAACAGTTGACTGATTATTAGCTTTAAGTGTTTTACTATAGCTCAAAGCAACTGTAAGAGGTGCCCTTGACGATGCAGTATAAACCGAAAGGTCCGCAGGAACTTTTGCAACCGCCAAATCAACATCTACATAATCTGCCGGAGCAATAACAAGTACTTTAACAGCATAATCCACTGCACTTGCATAATTGTCAACCTGTGTCTGCTTGGAAACATCAAGATTATAAACAACATCATTAACTTTTACTTTAAGAGCTGAAATCGAAGCATCTGTGTAGTAAGGATATCCATGATGAGCATTTGCAAATTCTTCGCTCATTGCTATCAATGCGTTTGCATTTTTAACAGATTCGTTAACCTTTGAATAATTTGCAATTTTAAGTTCAAGATTGGCAATGGCTTCACGAATTGTTTCTGTATATCCGTCAACAATCGCCTGGTCTTTTATTGTAAGCTTTTTATTTACTGCAAAAACTGCTTCAACAAGATTATCCATAGAAGCATCTGTATACAACGCTGCAACATCATCTTCAAAATATCCGTAAGCTTCTGCTTCTGCCTTATTAAGTTCTGTATAATCAGCTGACTTAACTTTAAGGGCGTTGTACGCATTGTTAATTGCTGTTGCGTAAGAATCAACTGTATTCTGCTGAGATACATCAAGACCGTAAACAACATTGTCTACTGCATTCTTAACATCATTCCAGTTTGAATAATATGTTGCACCGGTATATCCGTAAGAATCAGCATATTCATCTGTAATTCTCTTATCTTCCGCATTAACCTTTGCGATAGCCTGCTCAACAGAAGTATAATCTGCAGGGAACTGCTGAAGAGAACCTATAGCTTTGTTAAGAGCTCTCACTGCGGCATCAACTACCGACTGCTGTGTTGCATCAAGTCCGTAAACTTCCAGCAATGCATTGTAAGCATTGTCAACATCTGTCAGGCTCGGATAAAGTGTTCTGTCAAGACCATTATAAGCGATAACAGCCTTATCCGCCTGAGTATAATCAGCATCTTTATATTCAAGGTCATTAAGTGCTTCAGCAAGCTCGGCTACAGCATCGTTAATCTGACCCTGATAATTTATTTTCTTTTTAGGAGAATACAATGCGTATAATGCAGTATATGCACTTTCTATCCTCTGAAGACAATCATCTGTAACATACTTGGCTGTTGATGACTTAAATGCTGAATAATCACTGAACATACTTATTGTTTCGGTATAATCAGCATCTCTGACTTTAAGAGAATTGATTGCATTCTGAATTGTCAGAACATATCCGTCAACAACCGCCTGTTCTGACTTCGGTTTTGTTTTTGCCGGGTCAAGAACAAAATATTCCTGAACATCATCATAATAATAACCGCAGTTATTAAGTACTGAAACAAGCGAATTCCAGTTTGTATAATACTCTTCCGGAGTAAGCTCGTATTCGTAAAGAATAGTATCAACTGTTGACATAATTGTGTCAACTTTATCGTCAACCTGTGAATAATCAGCGTCATCATATTTCAAACCGTTGATTGCGGCTTTAATATCCGCACAAATCTGATCAAGTTTCGGCTGATAGAAAATACTGTAACCTGTTTCATACTCTGCAACAGCAGCTTCAAGCTTTGCCCATGATGCAGGGTCATAATTTGATTTAACAAGTGATGTTGCCTGGTTATAGTAGAAGCTTGCTTCAGAATAATCAGCAGACTTAACTTCAAGGCAGTTATATGCGTTATTAAGCTGTATAAGTGCAGTTGAAACTTCACTTGCCGTAGCGTTAGGCTTATCTGCTATTCTCTGAGCCTCTGCATATTTGGAAGAAAAATCTCCCCATCCCGTCTTATAATACCATTCCTGAGGATTATAGCCTTTTGCATCTTTAGTATCTGATACAAGCGGACCAGCGGGATCTGCGTTAACAACATCAAGCAATCTCTGACGAAGTTCAGACTTATCTACATTATAAACTGTAATGGTAAATGAATGTCTGAGATAAACTTCTTTGAAATCAGCCGGGGTATGGAAGTTAAGAACTACTGAATATGTTTTTGATGAAGAAGTAGTTCCTTGGCCGGTAAACGGCATAGTATAAAATTCACCCGGATTTTTAATTGTTTTTGTAGGATAAGTGATAGAAAGATCTGTTGTATTACTTGCTGTAATTCCTTCTGTATCGGAGCTTGAAAATGTTTCAATACTGTTATTATACTCATAAGTTCCGACAGTTGAAATTGTTGTAATTTCCTTGTCTTCAGAAGCTTTGCCTGAACACATTGCGCCGAATCTTACATTTTGAGCTACAAAGGAGCCGCCTCTGCTCGGGTCAAGATAAATTGAAGCTTTGGGCCTGTTATTATCAGTTTTGAAAGCAAGATTATAAATCTTAGGCTCATCGTTAGATTCGGAAAGGAACATTCTTCCGTAATCAGTTGTTGAACCGGTACCGTTAAAGTTACCGCTTCCTGCTAAAGAAGAGCTGCTTGTGTTATAAACACCCGAGCCCAGAAGATATGATGTGATATAAGCTCTGTTTTTTGTATCATGACCCATAAAAGTGGTCCATGTTCTTCTGTATGAATAGATACCTGCAGGCTCAAGAACTGATTCAACATAAGAACAGCCGGTTGTAACAAATGTTCTGTCGTTATTACCGTCTCTGTTATATGTCTTACCTGTATCAGGATCGGTATATACATATTTGTATGAAACAGAGAAAATAAGAACTTCACCTACAGCGGCTCTTGAACCGTCTAATACTTCCCATGTGTATGACCCTGTTTCCGAAACAACAGGTTCCGTAAACCTGACGGATGAATTGCTGCAGGAAATGCTGACAGTTTTGCTGTCAACTTCTGCACCCGGTGTGAATTTAATTGTTGTGCTTACCGGTGTTTCACCTGCATAAATGGCAGATGAATAAGAATAATTGTTTTTTGCTATACCGGAGTTGGTTGCGGCAGTTATAACGGAATCTGAACCGGAAGCTGCCTTAAGTGGATTTGCAAGCGAAAAACAAACTCTTGTAACAGGAGTTACATCAACTGTAGCGTTGGGTCTGATAAGTTCATCGCTGGAAACTTTTTCAATACTGCTCTCTTCATCTCCTACAGATATAGAATCAAAAGAAATGCCCTGAACAGTTATTGGTACCATAGTAATCATCATGGCAAGCGCAAGAATAATGCTCAATAATCTTTTTGACCGCATAGTATTCCTCCCATAAAATATTTCGTCATTTAAAAATATACCTATATACACTATTAGAATACCATTATTGTTATTAAAAGTCAACAATAAATAATCAAATCTGTTGTACAAAAATTATATTCTTTTTTGTAAAAATTCACAAAAAAAGACAGCCCTTTCGGACTGTCTTATTTTGATATTAACCGTAATTACTTACGAATTATTCGTCGATACCTGTAACAACGCCTGAACCAACTGTACGGCCGCCTTCACGGATAGCGAAACGAAGACCGTTTTCAATAGCTATAGGAGTGATAAGTTCAACATTCATAACAACATTATCACCGGGCATGCACATCTCTACGCCTTCGGGAAGAGTGATAACACCTGTAACATCAGTTGTACGGAAATAGAACTGAGGACGATAGTTGTTGAAGAAAGGTGTATGACGACCGCCTTCATCTTTGCTCAGAACATAAACCTGACCTGAGAATTTTGTGTGGGGTTTAATTGAACCGGGTTTGCAAAGAACCTGACCACGCTCGATTTCTGTTCTCTGAATACCACGAAGAAGAGCACCGATGTTATCGCCTGCTTCTGCATAATCAAGGATTTTGCGGAACATTTCAATACCGGTAACAACTGTTTTCTTGCTTTCGTCTTTAAGACCAACGATTTCAACTTCTTCGCCTGTCTTAAGCTGTCCACGCTCAACTCTACCTGTAGCAACAGTACCACGGCCTGTGATTGTGAAAACGTCCTCAACGGGCATAAGGAAGGGAAGGTCTGCCTTACGGTCGGGTGTGGGGATATAAGAATCAACGTAACCCATGAGCTCCCAGATAGGTGCAAGCTCAGGAGCGTCTACGTCAC
>JAZQPL010000032.1:0-36138 GCA_045628495.1 Acutalibacteraceae bacterium | reverse complement strand
CGTTTTCTGATATTCAATTTTCATTCCGTTAAGCCTCTGGCAAAGGGTGGTTTTGCCACATGTGCTTGAACCGATAAGCATTACTTTTTTCATAATTTAAGTCCTCGTTATTTCTGTTGAAGCAAATTTAAGCACATTTTTAAGCGTAGCAAGAACATCTTTCAATGCCGCCTCAACGCTTGCAACATCACCGCAGATTACAAGTGAGCCACTGAATCTGTCAACAAAAACAATGTCAACATCGGCGGCTTTTGTTGCAACATCAGCGCCGATAATTGCTGCTTCACTGGGAGTAATAGTCATTATCCCCAGTGCTCCTCTTTTTTTACTGACAACACCCAGTTTTTTATACAAATCATCTTCAGGATTTGCAATAAGATGAGCCATTGTAACCTGCTTACCTGGTACAAATTCCTGAATTATTCTTTGCTTGTTTTCAAATGACTCTGACATCTGACCGCCCCATTACATAAGTGAATCAAAAATTTCAGGTCTCGGATTCGGAATAACAACACTGGAAACAACCATACCTTCGGCATTTTCTGTGTTTATACCGCAATTAACGGATTCGTTAACAGCCGCAACCTCTCCTGTAAGTATAACAAAAGATTTACCGCCAATTCCCGTTCCGAGTCTTACATCCATAAGATTTACCTCTGCCGCCTTAACAGCAGCATCAGCCGCATAAACCGCAGCAGTTACACTGAAAAACTCCATAACACCTATTGCATTTGTTGTAACAGGTGAAACAGCCGCATTTATTGCGGAAATAACCTGGGGATGTACTCGGGGAATAACGCATTTGTCAACTGTATTTGCTCCGCCGATTAAAGCACCGGCTTCTATTGATGCAGTAACAGCCGCAACTTCTCCGGTAAAGAGAATGTAATATTTACCGGGACATCCCGCTCTGGCAAATAAAAGCTCAGTTTCAGCTGCTTTAAGAATTGCGTCGGCAGCTTCAATACCTTTCGCAATACTGTTTAATTCAAGAAAACCTATAGTTTCGTACATCACTCTTCACCTACTTTGTTTCAATAGTAATCATATCGCCTGTGGACAGCACTGTTCCGTTTACGGATGCATGGATATTCGTTCCCAGCTTTCCTTCGGGACAGGCGGCAATCAACTGACCGCATTTAACACTGTCACCTGATTTTACAACAGGTTCGGCGGGAACACCTATATGCTGTTTAACAGGAATGTTGACAACAGACGGTATAAATTCCTTACATTCTTTAATTTTATAATCATAATAAGACCCTGCACCCGCACGGTTTGCCGCACGCTTTGTGGGAATCTTCCTGCTTTCTCTGTTACTGTCAGGGAAGTACTCTTCACCTGATTTAGGATATCTTATACCCATTTTTGCAAGCTCTTTTTTAACAAGAGAATTTACTTTTCTCGGCTGAAGCTGCATCGGGCAGGCAAACAATTCACAAACACCGCATTCACAGCATAAAAGCGTATTGATTGCAATGGGGTCCTGCGCAACAGCTTCAATAGAGCCGCATGCAAGTTTTCTCATAATTCTATGAGGTTCAATGGAATGCCCGAGCATATGTCTCGGACAAAGCTGAGTGCAATAAGTGCACTGAATACAAGCCGATTTAGCTCTGTTAATAGTATGCTGAATCGGTGTCTGATGTAAAGACGGCAACCTGCTGTCTTTATGTAAAAGAATAAATCCTGATGTTGTTTTTGTAACAACTGATTTCAGAGCTTCTTCTTTTGTAAGCGGTTTTCCCATCATAGGGCCACCGCAAATAACAAAATAATCGTCAATATTTGCTCCTCCTGCGGCTTCCAGGCAGTCAGAGAACGATGTTCCCAGCGGAACATGAAGAACAACAGGCTTCCCTACTTCACCTGTCATTGTAAGAAATTTATGAGTAAACGGCTTATCTTTCAAAGCATCATAAATCCCTAACATTGTAGCAATATTTGAAACGACACAGCCCACATCAAGAGGAATACCGGCTGCCGGAACAACTTTACCCGTTACTTCGTGAACAATAACCTGTTCATCTCCTGCGGGATAAAAGCTTTCCATTGTATGAATTTTAACTTTAGAGCCAAGACCTAAAATCGCAACTTCAAGGGAAGCAATTTCTTCTTTATATGCGCCTTTAAGGGCAATTGTACAGTCTTTTGCTCCGAGATGTTCAGAAACAGCATCGCAAGCAGATATAACTTCCCTTGCATAATTACACATTATGTATCTGTCTGTTCTGAGCAACGGTTCACATTCAGCTGCATTTATTATAAAATGTTCAACTTTTGCATTGTATTTAACATGTGTAGGAAAACCTGCACCGCCGCAGCCGACAATACCTGCATTAAATATCTTTTCAGTCAGATTCAATTATTTCACCTGCTTTTCAGCAATCTGTGCCGCTTCACGGTCAACTTCAAGTGTATCTATTATTCCGACGATAACGCAGTCAATAGCGATATCATCTCTTCCGAGAGCTCTTCTCGCCGTGCTTCCGCTGACAACGAGAACCTTTTCACCAACTCCTGCGCCCACAACATCAGCTGCAACAAAAGTATCACCATCTGTTTTATTGGTTTCAACTTCTTTTACAACCATAAGCTTCTGCCCGAGGAGAGTTTCTTCTTTTTTGGTTGCCCACACATGGCCTATAACCTTGCAAATTATCATTGGGCTTCCTCCTAATCAACAAATTCAACTTTTACCTGAGAATGATTGAAAATATCTTTTGCAGAAGGTGTTAAAACCGTTCCTTTTCTTAAACGAACAACACCGTCACAGCATTTGTCACACAATCCCGCCGCAAGATTTTCCGTAATAACTTTATCAACAGAATTATCTTCAATAGCATCTTTATTAAGATTTTTACCGAACCACTGCTCTCTGATAAGCTCTGCGCCAAATGAACGCAAAGTATTAACATAGCCTTCCATCATAGAATAAAACTTTCTGTCAGCAGTTTCTTTATACGGTCTGTGAGGTAAAGATGATTCAAGCAGATAAACCTTTTTGCCGTTAAGAAAAGCTTTTGTAACAGCACAGCAGGTATTGCATGTATCTCTGCCCAAAGCGCAATCAGCAAGCTGAGCACAGGAAAGCTGAGATATAAAAACGCAATCAAAAACTGATATATCGCCTTTATAACTCTCAAGAGGTTCCAATCTGTATTTCTCGCACGCAAAAGCAGGCAATGATTTCTCATCACCGATAACAAGTGCAACCGGTCGCTTGTCAACATTCCCGTTACAGTCAACAGATGCGATTTTTGTTTGTGACAAAACCTTCAAAACCTCCTTAGTTATCATATCAACTAAGGCATCGTAAGATAAATTTTCCATATTCAATCCTCTGATTTATAATGAGAGCTTGCCTGTGGAGTCTTTACCAAGACAGCAGGCGTTTGCTTCGTCAAAGTCAATATGCATTGCAAGTGCAAATTTCGGGCTGACACGGACAATTACATTTTCAAATGTAACAGGTCTTGATGTATCAACAGAAATTTTAACACTTTGAGAATCTTTTACACCGTAATATTCAGCATCCTGCGGAGTCATGTGAACATGATTCTGCGCAACAATAACACTGCTTTTTGCATCATAAACGGCATTTTCACTTACAAGATAAACATCACCTGCTCCGGACAAATCACCTGAAAGATTTACTGGAGCTTTTATTCCGAGAGAACGGCAGTCAGTCATAGAAAGTTCAACCTGAACAGCCTTTCTTTCCGGCCCGAGGACAGCAACATTGGCTATTTCACCTTTTGCTGTAACAAGCTTTAATCTCTGCTCGCTTAAAAATTCACCGGGCTGTGATAAATCTCTTTTTTTAGTGAGAGTTGTACCTTTTCCGAAAAGGCATTCAACTGCTTCTTTTGTAAGATGCACATGCCTTGCGGAAGATTCAATGGGTACAGGCTTTTTTGAGCCTGAAAAATCAGCAAGAACTTTACTGACAATTTCCCTGATTTCTAATTCGTTCATACTTTCACCTTTAATCGTACTGACCGGCAACTTTTTTGCAAAAAATTATATAAACACAACTACTGAGTCTGTTAAGGGATTCAATAATATCGGTTCTCGAAGTTTTACCGTCAACAGTAAAGGCATTCACAGCAGAAAGCTCTGTTTCTCTGATAAATGTTCTTAACGAATTAAGTGCAACGCAAACCTTCCCCATTGTATAATGCGGAACTGAATGCTGAATGCCGAATTCTTCTGTCAGATGGTGTGAAACATATCTCAATCTCTGTGAGTTCATGCCGAAAATTTTAATTTCAGGAACAGGTTCATCCTTAACCTCGCAGGCAAGAAGTACCTGAACAAAATTCATAACCTCGTCAAGCTCACACGCAATATTTTCGTATCCCTCATCAAGCGCAGTAATCTGCGTTTGCATAATAAGTGCTTCAAGGCTGTCAAGTTTACCTCTGAAGAGAATGCGTGGATGATTCTTTGAAACAAGAATATTGCCAATCAGATGTGTCATCTGCTCAGGCTTTTCGGAATAGCCTTTGCCCGTTTCATAATCAACATACCTTGCATCACCTGATTCGGGAATAGGCGTATAGCTCATCACGCCTTTTCCGAAACTGCCTTTTTGTTTATTATCGTTTTCATAAACAAGCTCAAGGCAATGGTCTTTTATATATTCCGCAGCAAGCGGAGTTATAAAAGTACCGTTTTTTACTTTTATTTTTCCGTCAGGATTTAAAAGTGAACGCAAATCAGCCTCCGTAAGAATATCCAAAACGCATCCTCCTTTCTTAATTATTCAGGTAAACTCCCAGCGGCAACTGCCGGTTACACCGAAAAATTACTGACGGTCACAGTTATCAAGTGTGGGAAGTATATACTCAACTTCGTTATGGGGTCTGGGAATAACATGAACTGAAACAAGTTCGCCAACTCTTGAAGCAGCTGCAGCGCCAGCATCTGTTGCAGCTTTAACTGCTCCAACATCGCCTCTTACCATAACGGTAACAAGACCGCCGCCAACATGAACCTTACCGATAAGGTTAACATTTGCTGCCTTAACCATTGCATCCGCAGCCTCTATTGAGCCTACGAGTCCTTTTGTTTCGATCATTCCGAGTGCCTGTAATGTTGCCATGAGATTTTCCTCCTAAAAATAATAATTTTTTTATATTGAAAGGCAAAGCCTTATCAAACTAATCAGTTGCCGGAAAGACGGCGAAGAATTGCTTTTGTTATATCCTCAACATCTTTTGAGGACACGCCGCAGTTATTTGAACTGCTTGATGAAGCTGAATCAACATGAGCATTCTGTTTACTGCGTTTTATGTATTCATCATATCCGGCATTTATCGGTTCGTTAAATGAACTGCCGTATACATTCTTTTTAACAGGAGCAGCCGCAACAGGAGCTGTAACAGCAGAAGGTGCCGGATTTGTTCCTCTGACCTCTTCAAGCTCCCTTGCACCGAAAGCTACACGCCTGATATTTATAAGATTCAACGGAGTAATATTATCCGATGTTGCACTTCCGCCTACTGCACCGCATCCCAGTGTAAGCGCAGGTGAAAGATTTGTTGTTGCACCAACGCCGCCTAAAGCTCCGGGAGTATTAACAAGAAGTCTTGAAACAGGTTTTTTAAGTGCAAACTGTTTTATAATTTCATTATTCTGAGAATGAATTGTCATTGTATGACCAACGCCTTCATTGTAAAGAATCTGCATACATCTTTCGCACGCATCCTCCCAGCTGTTTTCAGTGTAGAAGGCAAGAATAGGACAAAGCTTTTCTCTTGAATACGGATTTGTTTTGCTGACATCTGTCTGCTCAGAAACAAGTATTCTCGTTCCCTCAGGAATTGAAAAGCCTGCCATATCAGCAATAACTTTTGCGCTTTTGCCGACAATTTTCGGATTCATTGTTCCGTTTGCACGAAGAATAAACCCTGAAAGCTTTTTAGTTTCTTCAGCATTAAGGAAATATCCGCCCTGACGCTTAACTTCAGCAACCACCTTATCTTTAATACAGCTTTCGGTAACTATGCTCTGTTCTGAAGCGCAAATTGTGCCGTTATCAAAGGTCTTACTGTCAAAAATTCTTTTAACAGCAACAGGAATATCAGCTGTTTTTTCAATAAAAGCAGGTCCGTTACCCGGTCCTACACCGATTGCAGGATTACCCGAGCTGTATGCGGCCCTTACCATTGCTTCGCCGCCTGTAGCAAGAATAACTCCGATATCACGATGCTTAAGAAGTGTATTGGTAGCTTCAATAGTTGTAAGGCTGATTGACTGAACAATATTATCAGGTGCACCTGCCCGTTTTGCAGCTGCCTGAATAATTTTAACCGTTTCAAGTATACAACCTTTTGCATTGGGGTGCGGGCTGATAACTATAGCATTGCCGGCTTTTATAGAAATAATTGACTTGTACATTGTTGTTGAAGTGGGATTTGTTGACGGAATAAGCGCCGCAACAACGCCCATTGGTACGCCGACTTCAATAATACCTTTCTGAAGGTCTTCTTTAATAATACCTACGGTTTTTATATCTTTACAGCTGTCATAAGTAATGGTACTGCCGAGAAGATTTTTAAGAACTTTATCTTCCCATACACCGAAACCTGTTTCTTCAACAGCCATTTTAGCAAGAGTCTGAGCATTGGCCGCACAATCCTTTGCAATTTCACAGATTATACGGTCAATCTGTTCCTGAGAAAAAGCAGCAAGCTCTTTCTGCGCTTTTTTTGCATTTGCAACCAAATCTCTTACTTCCTGTATAGATTGTAAATCACGATCTAAAGCCATAATAATCACTCCTTATCAATGTCTATGGGATTATCTGCCATATTGCAGATTCTTTGAGCAAACGCATCGCACGCCGCTTTGCATGCAGCCTGATCGCCTGTAAGCAATCCGCCGGCAAAGTTCGTTTCAGAAGGCGGTCCGTAAAAAACATTCATCTGAACATCGGCAACCTTGAGTGCGGCATCCATACCGCAAATTGCTTCAGAAGGCGGTGCAATTAAATATGCCATTGCCGTACCCTCCGGAACATCCGCCTGAGCAGACAGGTATGAACCTGTTCTTGAAATGGTGTGAGCAAAATATACAATGGAATCGTCTTCATTTGCACTGTAAAACGCTGCATCATTTTCAATATAGTTTACTGCGGCATTAACACCCGAGCGAACCTCAGCCGGGTCCGGAGAACCTAAAATTCCGATAAATTCACCTGCAAGCTTTGTGGAGGCATTGGACGAGCCTGCATACATACTCCGTGCATAAACAACACAGCAGTTTGCTTTTTTTGTTGCCTCATCAAGAGCCGCATAGGAAACATCATCGCAATCAGTTGTAATAATTCCGAGACTGCGTACTTCTTCCGGTGCCTCAAGTTTTTTCAGAAGTCCTTCATCTGCATTAGGAATAATCTGAACGCTTAAAACTTCTGTTTTCATTCTGTCACCCTTCAAAAGCACTCACCCTTTTCATAAATTATTTTTTGAGATTAACGCCGCTTGCTTTATTTTTAATAATCAAATCAATCACTTCGGCAATATATGCACCTGCTTCAACAGCAGTAATACCGCCTGAGTGAATATTTGAAACAACAGTCCTGTTAGCTTCGGGCATACCGACTTTTGACTCGTAAGTCAGGTACGCACTCATGCTTTCCGCAGTACCCAGACCGGGCCGCTCACCTATGAAAATGCAGGTAACTTTTGAGCCGAGCATTTCACAAACATGATCCATACTGGCAACTCTGCCGTATTTAACAAAAAACGGTGTTCCTACACTGTATCCGAGACTCTTTACGCCATCAATAACGGCGGGAAGAACATCTTTAACATTTGCTTCAATAGCTTTTGAACTTAATCCGTCAGAAACAATAAACTGAACATCGGGATTAGCTGTGCATTTTGACTTAATCAGTGAAACAGTATCACTGTCAAATTTTCTGCCTAAATCAGGTCTTGTAAGATGCTCGTCCCTGTCTTTACAACAGGTTTTAACACAAAACATACCGAGATTTTCCATTGCCTTTTCATCAACATCGGCAAAAACAGAATCTTTTGCAGCCGCATGGTCTGCCCTTAATGCAAGTAAAGTCTGAGTTTTAAGTCTCGGTCCTGCATTGCCGACACCGATTCGTGCTGTAGTCTTGGACATCATTCTTCTTAACCCGTCTTCATCTGCGGGAGAATCAATCAACGGAACTGACTTTACTTCTTTAGAAGTGATATCAACAAGACTGCTGTCAGGAATATCCTGTGAATAATCCGAAACAGTTTTTTTGACTTCATCGGCAGAAATAATACTGTCCCTTGAGGCAAGCTGACTTAATACAGCCTGAACTATACTTTCAAGTGTGTTATTATCCATAAAGCTTACCCCCTCTTTTTAAGAAATATGGTAGGATCGCCTGCATATTTTGTAAGCTTTCCGTTTTCGGAAATTCCCATTTTTTCAAGCCACTCGTCAAACTCCTTAATAGGTCTTAAACCTAAAATTTCACGAAGGGTTGAAGCATCATGATAAGCATTAGTCTGATAATTAAGCATTACATCATCACTTGCGGGAACACCGAGAATATAGTTTACTCCGCATGATGCAAGCAGAAGCGAAAGATTTTCAATGTCGTTCTGGTCAGCAAGCATATGGTTAGTGTAACAACAGTCACAGCCCATGGGAATACCGGTAAGTTTGCCCATGAAATGGTCTTCAAGACCTGCTCTGATAACCTGACGGCTGTCATAAAGATATTCGGGGCCGATAAATCCTACAACGGTATTAACCATAAACGGTGAAAACTCTTTGGCAAAGCCGTAACAACGGGCTTCCATAGTTACCTGGTCAGCACCGAAATTAGCGTCACTTGAAAGTTCAGAACCCTGACCGGTTTCAAAATACATAACATTCGGTCCGGTAGCAGTGCCGTGCTGAAGCATAAGCTGTTTTGCCTCTCTGACTGTTTCGGTTGTAAATCCGAAAGCTTCGTTTCCTTTCTGACTTCCGGCAATACTCTGGAATATCATATCACAGGGAGCACCGTTTTTAACAGCTTCTATCTGCGTTGTTATATGACCTAAAACACAAATCTGTGTAGGAATTTCAAATTCATTTTTAACTTCATCAAATCTTTTGAGAACCTCAGTCAGACTTGAAACCGTGTCGTTAACAGGGTTAAGACCCAGAAGAGCGTCGCCGCAGCCGTAGCTCAAGCCTTCAAAAAGCGATGCAGTGATACCGTCAACATTATCTGTTGTGTGATTCGGCTGAAGCCTTGTTGAAAGCGTTCCTCTCACTCCGATTGTTGTATTACAATGAGCGGTAACCCTGACCTTTGATGCCGCATAAATTAAATCAAGATTTGACATAAGCTTACATACACCGGCAATAATCTCACTTGTAAGTCCTCTTGAAAGATGTCTTATATCTCTTTCAGTTGTTTCATGTGAAAGAATATACTCACGAAGCTCCGACATAGTCCAGTTGCGGATTTTATTGTAAATCGGTTCACTCACAGCATCCTGAATAATTCTTGTAACATCATCCTGCTCATACGGAATAACAGGATTTTCTCTTAAATCGCTGACAAGAAGATTTGAAAGCACCTCTTTTGCAGCAATTCTTTCAGTACCGCTTTCTGCAGCAATACCTGCAAGAACATCGCCTGATTTTTCTTCATTAGCCTTGGCAAGAACATCTTTAACATCTTTGAATTCATATGTTTTACCAAGAATTACTGTTTTTAATCTCACTGTAATCCTCCTATCCGAAAATAAGGGTTTTAACCACTACCGGTATAACAAGTCCATTCATAAGGGGTTTGCCGAAATCGACAAAATCACCGTCTTCCACGCTTATGGAATCAATAGAAATAATATCTCTTTTATCTGAAATAATTCTTTTAACAGCCTGACCGAGAGCTTTTGCAATGTCACACTCAACAACAATCAATACAGGTTCCCTGGGCGGCAAAATACCGTCAAGCACCTTCGACAATGTCTGAGCGAGTATTCCGATTTTTGAATATGACGGATTTTTACTGCCGGGAAGTCCGATAACGAGTCTTGAAGAATCATTCTGCGAATTAAACCAGATAACTTTTTCTCTGAGTAGATTTTCATCTCCGTTAAAAAGTCTTTCCTGCTCATCTTTATCAAATTTCAAAACAGGAACATTTTTCAACGGTAAAATATTTTCCGAATATGATATTGTACTGCCGGAAATTGATGTTGTGTATGTTCCGGCTCCTACAACTGTGGCTCTTATTGTTTCTTTGGCATTTATCAGTCTGAAATCACCGTAAAGTCTGCTTTGCCTGAAAGCATTGCCGAGATAAACTCCGATATCACCGAACTGAAGAGGTTCAAATCCGGTTTTATATATACAATCGGCAACTCCGCCGGAAAAACAAACCGCTCTGACAGGCTTATTTATAACTAGCTCCGTACTTCCGCTTGTGACAATTCTGAAAAGGTCATCTGACTTTTCGTAAATGCCGAGCATCTGTTCGATATATCCGACCATCTCGGAACAAAGAATTTTAACTGCTTCAGGTGTGGTTTTTTCACCTTGAACAAGTGAAAGCCCGTGCTTATCGGAAATCATCTGTGCAGTCGGACTGACATAACGCACTGTATAATCGGAATCAAGCTTTACAAGCCTTCCGCCTATATCGGCACACCCTTTTGCAACAACCCTGCCTTCATCAAAAACAACGATATTTGTTGTTCCTCCTCCGATATCAAGGTTAACAGCAACGCAGGCATTTTCTTCCGAATAGCTCTGAGCGCCGCTTCCCTTACCTGCAATAACCGACTCTAAATCAGGGCCGGCTGTTGAAACAACAAAATCACCTGCAAAATCGCTGAGCTTTTCAAGAACGAGAGCTGAATTTTCTTTTCGTGCACTTTCGCCTGTTATAATAACAGCGCCTGTCTGTGTATCCTCAGGAGTAAATCCCGCTTTCTTAAATTCTCCCGCAACAATATCACGAACCTTGTCGCCGTCAATAAGGTATGAATTAACAAGAGGAGTCATATAAATATCACTCTTATAAACAATTTCCTTGTCAACAATAGAAATATGCGGCACCGAAAAAAAGCTCGCCATATTCTCCATAAAAATACGGCTGAAAATAACCTGAGTTGTTGAGGTACCGATATCTATACCGACGCTTAATATGTGGTTTTCCATCGGTTCACCCCCGAAATTTATTATTTATACTCAGATATCACACGGTTTACCATATCAGGATAATTGCCTATAACAGCATTGACATTGTTTTCAATCATCTTCCGAACTGCGCATTCATCATTAACAGTCCAGGCATTTATGCCGATATTATGAGAATAAATTTCATCAAAAACATCTTTCGTAAGTGTAAGATAAAGAGGATGAACATACTCAACACCGTTGTTGCAGGCATATGAACCGAAATCGATTATCCTGCTGTCTTCAAGAAATCCGCACTTAACATCAGGTGCAAGCGACTTAAACCGTTTTACGCTGAAATGATTGAATGACGAAATAATAATTCTATCACGAAGATTAAATTCATCAATAAGGCCGAGAACAGATTTTTCTATTCCCTCATACTCGTTTATGCCTGTCTTAAGTTCAATATTGGTAATGAATCCATCAATCGGAGCGATAAATTCAAAATATTCTCTCAAAGTAGGAATTTTCTGAAAATCATATTTGCCTTCAAATGAAGCATAAGCATTATACTTTGACAATTCACTGTATGTAAAATTTTCAACTGCACCGGTTCCGTCGGTTGTTCTGTCAATCGTTTCATCATGAATGATAACAACTTCCCTGTCTTTGGTGAAGTGAACATCAAGCTCTATACCGTCCGCACCTGCATCAACAGCTTTTCTGAATGAAAGCATGGTATTTTCCGGATATTTGCCGCTGAAACCTCTGTGAGCAAAATTTTTAGTCATAATAATACCGCCTCTATCCAACACTTAAGTAATTATATCATCTTATTATTTTAATATCAAGAATTTTTGCATAATAAAATGTCGTAAATTGAAATTATTTTTTCGAAATTCGTCAATATTTACAATTTTTTCAGCCATTATATAAACACATCTACCACAACGGCAATTCTGCCCTTTTTGCTTTTGCCCGATGTATCTCTGATTATTGCCCTTCCCTTGCCCTTAATAACGATTTTCTGACCCTCTTTGAAATGGTAATCCGGCTTAAAAATCTGTTCATCATTGACGAAAACAAGTCCTTTTTCGATAAATTGCGAAGCATTAGAGCGTGAAAGAGAAAACACAGCTGAACAAATACTGTCAAGCCTCACAGACTGCACAAAGCAAAGCTTTTCAACAGTATTTGCAACATATGAAAACGAATCTTCCGACTCAAGCTTCTTTATGCTTACAGTTCCCCTGCCCACACTTATTAAATTATTTAGTACATAATCGGCAACAGATGGTTTCAGGAAAATATAACAGCCTTTATCGTCAACAATTATATCACCTGTTTTTTCTCTTTTTATGCCCAGCCCTGTTAATGCTCCCAGATAATCACGGTGGTTTAATGATGAAAATCCGTCTTTATCTGCTCTGAAAACCGTTATGGGATTATCTTCAGGTGAATTATTGATATATTCGTAAAAATCATCAACATAAAACGGAAGAAAAACAATCATTTTTCTTTCAGCTTCACTGTATCCGCCGTATAAAAGCCACTTGACACCTTTTTTATATTTAAGATAACCGACTGATATACTTTGTTTTCTCAAATCAAGAAAATCAGTACAGGTTATAACAGAGTTCTGCTCACATTCATTTATTTTATCATCAATAACTGACAATAGAAGCTCATCTTCTGTCATAAAAATCACCAACCTGATTATGAATTATACCATATATTGAATTTATTAACAATACCTGTTGCATAAATTGTGTTTTTATGTTATCATACATTGAAATTCAGATAAGGAGCTGTGCTTATGAACATACCGAGGCCCGAACACCCGAATCCCCAGTTCAAAAGAAATAACTGGTTAAACCTTAACGGCGAGTGGGACTTTATATATGATAACGAAAACAGCGGTGAAGCAAAAGAATATTATAAACCGTCAGTTGATTTCAATGGAAAAATTATTGTTCCGTTCTGTCCTGAAAGCAAACTCTCCGGTGTGGAAAATAAAGATTTTATCAGAGGAATATGGTACAGAAAAAGTGTTGAACTTCCCAATAAATTTACAGGAAAAAGATTATTACTTCATTTCGGCGCCTGTGATTATATTACAAAAGTTTATATCAACGGTGAGTTCGCAGGTGAACACAAAGGTGGCTATTCTTCGTTTTTTTTCGATATAACAAGGTTTATCAACGAAAATTCTTTTATAATTACTGTTTATGCAGAAGATGACACAAGAAATCCGCTGCAATCAAAAGGAAAACAAAGCGACATTTTTTCATCTCACGGATGCCATTACACAAGAACCACCGGAATATGGCAGACTGTTTGGATCGAAGCAACGGAAAAAGAATATATTGACAGCTTCAGATTCTACCCCAATGCTGATAACTGTTCTGTTGATATTCAAGCCACTGTTTTCGGCAAGGGCAGATTAGAGGCAGTTGCCGTTTATAACGATATGGTTATGGGTGCGGCAGCAGCAAAAACAAACGGCGGAGAAGTCAATCTTCACCTTGATCTGAAGGAAAAATATCTTTGGTCTGTGGGAAACGGGAATTTATACGATATTGAATTACGCTTTAATGACGATGTTGTTGAAAGCTATTTCGGTCTTCGCTCCGTAAGGTTTGACGGGATGAAGTTTTACCTTAATAATCAATCAGTGTTTCAGCGCCTTGTTCTTGACCAGGGATTTTATCCTGACGGAATATATACTGCGCCGTCTGACGAAGCTCTTCAAAATGATATAAAGATTTCACTTGATGCCGGGTTTAACGGCGCAAGACTTCATGAAAAAATCTTTGAGCCGAGATTTTTATACTATTGTGATAAAATGGGTTATCTTGTCTGGGGCGAGTACCCGAACTGGGGGCTTGACCATTCTGACCCTGAAGCAATTTATACCATTCTGCCTGAATGGCTTGAAGAAATTAAAAGAGATTTTAATCACCCCTCAATAATCGGATGGTGTCCTTTCAACGAAACATGGGATTATCACGGACGCAGGCAGTATAACCCGTTGCTTGAAACTGTATATACTATAACAAAATCGTTCGATTCTACTCGTCCCTGCATTGATACAAGCGGCAATTTTCATGTTAAAACAGATATTTTTGATGTTCACGATTATGAGCAGAATGTTTCTATGTTCAAAAATAATTATGACAAGCTTATGACAGATAATGAACTTCATGACAGATTTGCAGATATTCAGCATTATAACGGTGAGCCGGTATTTGTGAGCGAATACGGCGGAATAAAATGGTCATTGAGCAATGGCGACAACTCCTGGGGATACGGGGATTCACCGAAAACAGAAAAAGAGTTTACAGAGCGATATAAAGGTCTTACAGATGCTTTGCTTGACAACGATAAGATGTTTGGCTTCTGCTACACACAGCTTTATGATGTTGAACAGGAACAAAACGGACTTTACTGTTATGACAGAACGCCGAAATTTGATATGGATGTTTTTAAGAATATAAACACAAGAAAAGCCGCTGTTGAAGACTGAGAGGTAAGAATATGGCAATAGAAAAAGTAAGAGAATATTTTAAACAGTTTAATATTGAAAACAGAATACTTGAATTTGATTTATCAAGCGCAACTGTTGAGCTTGCAGCCATTGCAGTAGGATGTGAGCCTGAAAAAATTGCAAAATCAATGACATTCAATGTTGATAATGAATGTGTTATGATTATTACTGCCGGTGATGTGAAAATTGACAATTCAAAATACAAAGCGGAGTTTCATACAAAAGCAAAAATGCTTTCAGCTGATGAAGCACTTGAAAAAACAGGTCATGCAGTTGGCGGAATATGTCCCTTCGGCGTAAATGAAGGATGTAAAGTTTTTCTGGATGAATCGCTTAAAAGGTTTGAATTTGTTTACCCTGCCTGCGGAAGCAGTAACAGTGCCATAAAATTAACTACAGATGAACTTGAAAAATATTCTCAATATTTTGTAAAATGGGTTGATGTTTGCAAGCCTAAACAATAAATGAAAAACAGCTCTTAAATGAGCTGTTTTTATTATTATTTTTGTTGCAAATAAAATGTAAATTTGTTATAATATAATGTAATAATCAGAAAGATGTGATTTAATGAAATTGCTCGCCCTCGGAGATGTTGTCGGAAACATCGGATGTGAATATATTCGTAAAAATTTACCTGAGATAAAAAGAAAAGAAAAAGTAGATTTTGTTATTGCAAACGGCGAAAACTCCGCTGACGGCAACGGTATACTTCCTTACAGTGCTGAACATCTTTTTTCAAGCGGTGTTGACTTCATAACAGGCGGTAACCATACATTCAGAAGAAATGAAATTTATTCTTTTCTCGATGAAAACGACAGAATAATCAGACCGTATAATATTCATTCCTCTTCCCCCGGCAACGGTTACGGCAAAGTTGATATGGGCAAATACAAAATCGGCATCATCAATCTTTTGGGTAAATCATTTATGTCGGGAAGTGAAAATCCGTTTGATTACCTTGATAAAGCATTGAATGAAATTAAAGAATGCAGTATTAAAATAATTGATTTTCACGCTGAAGCAACGGGCGAAAAAAAAGCTCTGGGCTTTTATGCAGACGGCAGAGCATCTGTTTTATTCGGAACACACACACATATTCAAACATCTGACGCACAGATTTTGCCAAACGGTACAGGTTATATTACTGATTTAGGTATGTGCGGACCTTTTTATTCAGTTTTAGGCGTGGAACCTGAAATCATTATAAAAGCATTAAAAACAGGGCTTCCTCAGAGATTCAAGAATGCCGATACTCCATGCAGAATTGAAGGGTGCATCTTTGATATTGATGAAACAAGCGGAAAAACAACAAATATAAAAAACTTTATGACGGGTGAAAATAATGAAAATTATTTATAAATCTTTATGTTTATTTTTAATCGTTACCGTTATTTTCTGTTCATTCGGCTGTACATCTAAAAATAAAAACGGTAATCAGATATTAAAAAAAGAAACACAGCAGGAATACTCTCCTGTTGAAAAAATAAAATTTAATTTATCATATATCAGCGGTGATACTTTCAATCCGTTCAATGTTACAAGCGAAGTCAACAAAAATTTATGTACTTTGTTATACGATTCTTTGTTTTCTGTTGACAATGAATTTAAAGCTCATTGTTTAATTGCAGAATCATTTTCACTAAACGGCAAAACACTTACCGTTACTCTGAAAAAAGATATTTCTTTTTCTGACGGTTCTCCCGTCAAAGCTGAAGATGTTGTTTTTTCATTTGAAAAAGCAAAAGATTCTGAAATATATAAAAATCAGCTTTCATGCTTTGAATCATCAAAAGCTAAAAATGCCTACGATGTTGAATTTGATATTTCTCAACAGCAAAGAGATATTGTAAACCTTCTTACTTTCCCGATAATAAAAAGTGTTTACGAAAACGATGAGTCTGAAGAATCGGAATTAACTGACCAGCAGATTATCGGCAGCGGAAGATATATTCTGGCAAAAGATAAAAACAGCAACTTATATCTCACCTGCAATACGGAAAGGCTCGGAGGATATTTCCCGCTGTACAGAAATATCGGACTTAACGGAGTAGCAGACAGCAATACAATTTCCAATATGTATGCTCTCGGCAACTCATGCACTTTGATTGATACCCTTTCTGACGGTGAATATACACAAAAGCTCGGTTCAACTTCTAATATAAAACTTACAAATTTTGTTTATATTGTCTGCAACAGAATAAATTCCGTTCTCAGTGAACCGGCAGTCAAAAAAGCAATAAATTATACTATAAACAGAGAAGAAATTTGCAGTTACTCCTTCATAAATAACGGCTATCCCTCTTCTTTTCCGTTTCATCCCGACTATTATAAAACCAAAAACATAAAAGCAGGTACAGCTTCCGAAGAAGAAGTAATAAATATGCTTGAAGAAGCAGGATATGAAAATGTAAATGATGTTTACGGCTTCAGATATTCATCTGATTATACTAATAAAATACTTAAATTTAATCTTGCAGTGTGCAAAGATAATCCGTTTAAGGTCAGTGCTGCTAATAAGATTAAAGAACAGCTCTCAAAAATCAGCATTGCTGTAAATATTGTTGAATATACTGAGGAAGAATTCAAGTCAGTAGTTGCCTCAGGCGGATATGATATGTATATCGGTGAGTGCAAACTAAATAATAACCTTGATATTTCATGTATGTTCGAAAACGGCAACGAGCTTTCAAGCGGAATAAATTCTTTCGGAGACAGCGCTCAGGCGTATGAAAAATATCAAAACGGTGAAATGGAAGCACAGCAGTTTATTGAACTGTTTAATGAAGATTTACCCTTCTTTCCGTTGCTTTTCAGAAGCGGAATCGTTTCTTCAAACAGTATAATGGCTGTTTCAGACAGCACTATTGTTTCTGATTATTATTATAATATTGATAAATGGAAGACTGCAGATGATTAACGAAAACAGTGATGTAAGGTTTATTAAAGGTGTCGGTGAAAAAAGAGCAGAGCTTTTAAACAAAATCGGTATTTATACCGTTTTTGATTTGCTGCACTATTTTCCCAGAACATACAGAGACTGGAGTGTTATTACAGAAATTTCAGATGCTTTAATCGGTGATGTCTGCTGTATAAAGGCTATTGTTGATAAAAACACAACATCAGCAAGAATAAAGAACGGACTTACTGTTTTTAAAACAAAAGTAAGTGACTGTTCAGGAAAAATGACTGTTACTATATTCAACAATAAATTTGCCGCTAAAAATCTGATTCAGGGGCAGGAATATTATTTTTACGGGAAAATAAACGGTAATTTATATTCTAAAGAAATGACATCCCCTGAAATATTAAAAGCAGAAAACAGTAATAATATTATTCACCCCATTTATCCGCAATCAAACGGAATTAACTCAAAATATCTTGAAAAGATTATTAAAGCTGTTTTTTCCTCCAACCCCAACCCATGTGAAGAAACTTTACCTGATGAAATAAGAGAAAAGCTCTGTCTGATGAAAATAAATGATGCGTTAAAAGAAATTCATTTTCCTTCCGATAAAGACTTAAAAGCAGAAGCTGAAAGACGGCTTGTATTCGAAGAATTATATACTTTACAGCTCGGTCTTATGCTTCTTAAAGGTATAAAAAAAGCTGAAAGCGATATTATTATTGATAATTACAGTAAAGATTTTTTCTCTTATCTCCCCTTTTCGCCTACAAACGCACAAATAAAAGCCGTTAACGACTGTACTGAACAAATGAACAGCGGCTTATTGATGAACAGATTGCTTCAGGGAGATGTAGGTTCTGGTAAAACAATGGTTGCCGCTTCACTTATGTATAACACCGTTAAAAGCGGATATCAGTGTGCATTTATGGCTCCAACGGAAATTCTTGCTGAACAGCACTACAGAACAATGTGCTCTTTTTTTGAAAAAACAGGTTTTAACATCTCAATTCTTACAGGCTCAACCCCTGCTAAAGATAAAAAAACAATTAAAGAAAAGCTTAAAAATAATGAAATAAATATAATAATCGGAACGCACGCTCTAATCCAGTCTGATGTTATTTTTAATAAAATAGGGCTTGTAGTTACCGATGAACAGCATCGCTTCGGTGTAAAACAAAGGAATGCATTAACAGATAAAGGCACAAGCGTTCATACGCTTGTAATGTCAGCCACACCGATACCGAGGACTCTGGCACTGATAATATACGGTGACCTTGATATTTCAATTCTTGATGAACTGCCACCGGGAAGACAGCCTGTTGAAACATTTCATATTGATTCAAAAAAACGAATAAGAGCATACAATTATGTAAAAAAACACCTTGATGAAGGCAGACAGGGGTACATTGTATGTCCTCTTGTTGAAGAAAGTGATGTTTTAGAGCTTGCCGCAGCGGAAGAATATGCAAAAAATCTTGCAGGTGATACTTTCAGTAACTATACCGTAGGCATTGTTCACGGAAAAATGAAACCGAAAGATAAAGAAACGGTTATGTCAAGATTTGCAAAAGGTGAAATTCAACTTCTAGTTTCCACAACGGTTATCGAAGTTGGCGTTGATGTTCCCAATGCCGTAATCATGATAATTGAAAACGCCGAAAGATTCGGACTTTCACAGCTTCACCAGCTCAGAGGAAGAATTGGCAGAGGGCAGTATAAATCAACCTGCATTTTAATTTCCGATGCACAGAATGAATCAGCAGTAAAACGAATGAAAACTATGGTTAAAACAACCAACGGCTTTGAAATTGCCGATGAAGACCTTAAACTGAGAGGACCCGGAGATTTCTTCGGGAATAAACAGCACGGTCTTCCTGAAATGAAAATCGCAATGCTTACTGATTCTTTTACCCTAAAAGAAGCTAACAGATTTGCAAAAGAAACAATTATTAAAGACTGCAATCTTGAATTACCTGAAAATTCGGCACTTAAAAAATCAGTTCTGAAACTTTTTGAAAATAAAACATTAAATTAAAGGCGGTATGACAAATTGAATACTGGTTTATTCAATAAAGCATACAATTTAATATCGGATTTCGGTTCTGCGGTTGCGGAATATTTTAAGAAAATTTTTTCAGTTATATTCTTATCCCCAGTTTTATTCTGCTTCAGTTTTATCAAAAAATATTTCAAGCAATTAAAGCGTAAAATCAGAAGAAACAGATTAAAATTTATTAAAGAGAAAAAATATTTTAAAAAAGATTTACGCAGATATTTTAAGAACCCTAAAAAATACAAAAGAAAAAAAGTGTTTTATAAAGAACATAAACCTTTTTTTGCTCACTGTCTCAGTCTTATTCTGCCTGTTGCGGCTATAATTTTTGTGATTTTATTTGTTAATTTTGAAAAAAGAATAGACTTTGCGTTAAAAGTAACTTATAATAATGTTGATATAGGGTACATAGAAAACGAACAGGTATTTAAGCAGGCGGAAATAATAATCAAAGACAGACTCTCATACGGCGGTCAGAGCTATTCAACCGATGTTATATCAAAACCTGAATATAACATTTCTGTTGTACATAAAAATGAACTTTCAGATTCAACTTCAATATGTGAAAAAATAATTGAAAATTCCAACAGCGGATTGATAACAGCCTGCGGTGTTTATGTTGATGAAAAGTTTATTTGCTGTGTAAAAAATGAAAGCGATGCGGCGTTTGTTTTTAAGAATATAATTTATGATTACTGCAAAAAAAATAAAATTGATGATAAAGATTCAAAGTATATTGTTGACCTTGTGGAAAATATCACTTACAGTCAGGGTCTGTACTCTGAAAAAACATTATTTAGTTCAGAACAGCTGTCTGAATATATTGAAAGTCACAAAAAAAGCGAAAGTTTTGTTTATAAGGCAAACAGTAGTGATACCGTATCTTCAGTTGAAAAAAAATTCGGACTGATTAAAGAACAGCTTTATGCGTTAAACCCGTCGTTACAGGATGATGACACAATAAAAGACGGTATGAAAATCAATGTTATAAGAAGCACGCCGTTTATAAACATTTCTGTTTCAAAAACAGTTGAAAAAACAAAAGAAATTAAATATAAAACAATAAAAGTCAATTCTGCATCTATGTATAAAGGTTCGAAAAAAGTTGTTTGCGAAGGTAAGAACGGTGAGAAAATCGTTACTAACCTTATCACTTATGTAAACGGAGAAAAAATATCTGAAAAAGAAATAAATTCAGTTATAACAGTTCAGCCCGTTGATGAAAAAATATATGTGGGTACTAAACCCGTTCCTGTTAATGTTGGTGAGTTTAACTCAGATACAGAGAGCTTTATCTGGCCCACAATCGGTGCAAATTATGTAACATCACCTTTCGGATTCAGAATCCTTTACGGTGAAGAGAATTTTCACAGAGGCTGTGATATAAGCGGAATGAACGCATTGGGTAAAAGTGTTATCGCCTCCGCCCCGGGAATTGTTGAAATTGTTCAGGAAAGCAATACGAATTACGGATACTGTGTTTTGATAAATCACGGGAACGGGCTTAAAACCAGATACGCTCATTTGCTTCAGGATTCCATTCTTGTTGAAGTAGGAGATTATGTTGAACAGGGTCAGGTGATTGCTCAGGTAGGCAGCACCGGTAATTCTACAGGCCCTCATCTCCATTTTGAAATCATATATAACGGAGCTTACTGCGACCCGTTAAAATATTTACAAAGATAAAGGACTGATAGTATGATTAAAACCATTCCAAACGGTGTTTTCCCGACAATGCTTACACCGTATACTGAAGACAACAAGGTAGATTACAACGGGGTTGAGAAGCTCCTTGAATGGTACGCAGAAAAAGGAGTTGACGGCATATTTGCAATTTGTCAGTCAAGTGAAATTTTCTTCCTTTCATTTGAAGAGAGACTTGAGCTTCTTAAATTTATTATGAAAAATGCGCCCAAAGGCATAAGCATTGTTGCATCAGGACATACTGACGATGATATTGAAACACAGATTTATCAGGCAAATAAATTCATAGAACAAGGCATAGATGCTTATGTTTTTATTTCAAACAGATTTGCCAAAGAAGATGAAAGTGACTCAGTACTGCTGAAAAATTTTGAATACGCAGTTGAAAAACTGCCTGAAATTGCTTTCGGTATATATGAATGTCCCTATCCATACAAACGCTTGATTTCTCCTTCTGTTATGAAAGAGCTTGCAAATATGGGAAGCTTCAGATTTTTGAAGGACACCTGCTGCAGTACTGAACAGATTAAAGAAAAGCTTGATGCTGTAAAGGGTACAGATTTTAAGATTTTCAATGCAAATGCAGCTACACTTCTTGAAACTCTTAAGCTTGGTGTTTCAGGTTATTCTGGAGTTATGGCAAACTTCCATCCTGAAATTTACTCTTATCTTTGCAAGAACTTTGATAAAGAGCCTGAAAAAGCTAAAATGGTTCAGGATTTTGTCGGATTTTTCTCTGTTGCTGAATGCCAGATGTATCCCGTAAATGCAAAATATTATCTTGGTCTTGAAGGCCTTGATATTTCAATTAAATGCAGAAATGCAAATGCTGATAATTTCACAAGAAACCGTCAGCTTGAAATTCAGCAAATGTATTCTCTCACACAGGAATTCAAAAAAATCTATAATATATAATTAAAAAATAAGGATTTCGGCTTTAAACAACCGGAATCCTTTTATATTACACTTAGCAAAAAGTCAACCTCCGGTTCAACCGGAGGTTTTAATTATAATAATATAATTATTTTTTCTTAAACAAATAATTCTCAAGAATCTTTTCCCATGATGATTCAATATACTTTTTTCTTGCATATTCAATGAAGAAACAAATTACAAACACCGCAACAGTACCGAGAATACTGACAATAATAAGCGCAGGTGACATTGATAACTTATTAACCTTGAATATCCCCTGCCAGATTTTTTCTCTTATACACGGATGACAGTGAATAAGATATACACCCGCAACTGTTTCGGCGATAGAATTTATCATCTCATTATTTTTCGGTTTTCTCGTAAGCATTACAGCAAAAAGAGATGATGCAAAACATATAACCGGTATAGCAGTCATAGAATGGAATGAAAAATCACTGAAATCCAAAGCAGAAACATTTTCTGTAAGAGCATCAAACAGCGGTATAGAAGCTATCATCAATACAGCACTGACAGCCATAACAATATACGGTGTTGTTTTATTAAAAGTAAGAATGTTTTTCGGATATTTTGCGAAATAAAAACCGATACAGTAAATAACGAAAACAGAAACCAGTTCATTGCAATACATATCAGACGCAACAAGAGTCTTTAATGCACCGAAAATAACAAGCATGGTAATAATAAAATGATTATACTGGTTTATCTTTAATCCTGAAAGAAAAGAATTTATGTATGGAGAAAAAATACAAATAACTGCGCAGCAGGTGAAAAGCCAGTATCTTTTTGATATTAACGGGAAAATATATTTTAACAGGTTTGAAATTGAAAATACTTCAAGCTTAAATATTGCAGAAATAAGAAAAATTATTACGGAATAAAACCACACCTGTGAAATAAACAGCACAAGTTTTTTCACAGAAAAAGTTGACTTGCAGGCATAATATCCTGTAATAAGGATTAAGATATCAATGCCTAAATTACCAAGATTTATACCTTTAAGAAAATAAAAATTATAGCCAATAACGGAGTTGAATCCGCCGAAATCCGCAACATGAGATAAAACAATCAAAAACATTGCAATTATTTTAAGCAGCTGCAAATTTGAATCCTTCATTTTTCGACTAACTGTATTTTCCATATTTTCCCCTCTCATTTTCAACGACCGTATTTTTCTAAAATTTTAACAAATTCATCTTCTGAAATTTTTTTATTTTCAGAATTATAAAATTCATTCTTTTTTATGTTGTATGTACCGATAAGCTTGTTGCCCGGTGCAATATATTTATATGCAGTAACATTTCCCGATGAATCATAAACAGGTACTTCTGAATAGATAATCTTATTGTTATCGCCAAAATGGTCCATTTTTATAACAGAATTCTGTTCATCAACATGGGCAACTTGTTTTTCTCCGGAATTTTCCGCAACAGAAGTACCCACCTCTTTCCCTGTTGTAAAAACAGTGGTATTCTGAGAATTATCTTTATCTTCAGATTTATTCTTCTTACAGGAAGTAAAACTGAAAACTGTAAATAAGACAATCAGAAAAAAACATAATAATTTTTTCATACACACACCTCAAAGTTTATTATATAACAGTAATAAAATTTTGTAAAGAAAAATAATAATTTTTCATTATGAAAATCTTCTTTTATGAGTTATGTTAATTTCAGAAATTATTGTTGAACCTAAAATCAAGACAGCGCCTGCAGCTGTTAGAAAATCAAGGGATTCTCGGAGATATAAAGCTGAAAGAAGCACCGCTGTTATAGGGTCAATATAGCTTAAAACAGCCGAAGTCTGAGCAGGAAGTGCTTTAACAGAGGTGAAATACAGTGCATAACAGAATCCGGTATAAAAAATACCTATTATTAAAAGCAGAACCACTGTTTTTAAAGTAATATCAACAGAATCACCATGCTGTGTAATAACCGCATAAGGCGCAACAACAATGCCTGCCGTACCTAACTGAACCAGAGTCCGGTCATTTGATGAAATATCACTAATTTTTTTATTCATTAAAGAAACGCCTGAATAAAGCACAGCCGCCGCAATTCCGAAAAAAACGCCTTTAAGCTCACTTATTGATTTTATCCCTGTTTTCACTACGCCTGAAACAAGCAGCATACCTGTAAGAGAAACAGCAACACAGATAATTTTTTTAACAGAAAGTTTTTCTTTTAATATAAAAGGTGAAAGAATAATAACAAAAACAGGTGCCATATAATAGCACAGCGTAGCTGTTGCTATGGAAGTATAATTATAAGCCTCAAACAGAAAAATCCAGTTGAAACCGATAAAAGCACCGGAGAGTAATAAATAAAATAAATTGCTTTTTATTGCTTTAAATGAAATTTTTTTACCGCTGATAAATGAAAAAATCACAAGAAAAACAAATGCAATCAGTCCCCTTATCATAGCAATAATGCTTGATGATAAGGGGATTTCCCTTACTAATAATCCGATAGTACCGAAAACCAGCATGGAAAAAACAAGTTTTATTTTTTCAAACAATAAACCTTTTTCCCGCATAATCAGATAAACTTATATAAAATTTTAACAAGATACTTCATTATAAGTGAAATGTAAAGCTTTATTTTATCAGATATACCTGATACATTTGCATTTATATTTGCTATATTATTTGAAAAATTAACAGTACCGTATCCTTCTATGACACCGTTATTATCTTTTACACCGTCACCGTCATAAGAGAAAGTATAAGCAATCGGCGATGCAACAGCAACAAGGAAATATTCTAAAGCAGTGTAAGAACCGAAAGTATCAACACAATAAAGTGTAAGCTGATTTGCGATAGTATCCATACCTTCTTTTTTGAGTATTGTGTTTGCGGCATTAAAGAATGCTGTATCGCTGACATCGGCAAGGTCTTTACGAATAATGCAGGCAGCCGTTCTGAAAAGAAGATTAACTTCTTGTGTTGTATTCATATTAAAGGGTTCTTCGCCTGCGTAATGCCATGCCATAAGCTCACCCAAAAGGTCCCAGCCTGTTTTACAGTCTGTATCTGGAATATCAATACCGTATTCCGCTGCAATCTTCTGAACACTGTTTTCACCGTAAAGAGGCATATCAAGAAGCTCATTAAAATCATTAACAGCTGTTGCAACAATATCATAATAAAACGCATCTTCATCAATATCCATATTTTCAAGCTTCATATCTCTTCCGAGCCTGAATTTAATTCCTGCTTTAAGAAAATTTTTTGAATACTCATAAAGGTCTTCCTTCATACCTTTAATCATTTCATCTGTATATCCCTTGGTATTTGCGGTAAGTGCTTCATAATCTATTTCATCAATTGTTTTATTCTCATATGTAATTGTATCATCTGTTACAGTGAAAAATCTGTAAGCCAGCGGGAACATTGTAAGAGATGTTGTTGCGAAGTCATAGATTTTATTGCCAAGAAGACTTGTGTAACTTGTAGCATCGTTGCAATGTTCATGACCTGACAGAACAAGCTTAATACCCCAATCGGCAAAAAGCTCAGCAGTGCTGAAATGATTTCTGATAATAAAATTTCTGCTTATTACACGCTGAATAGGAAGATGGTCAAGAAGATTGTGATGCATCATAAGCACAGGATATTTACCTTCCTGTTTGCAAAGCTCTGTCTGTTTATGTACCCACTGAATTTTTTCTTTTGTCATACCGTCCTCAGTTGAGGCATGAGGATTGTTTGTATCAAGCGCAATAAGTCTGTATTCTGAAGATAAATCAGCTACATAAGAACAATCGTCTTCACGAACTTCAAGTGCTTTATCATAGCCGAATTCATTATATATTTCCTTAAATAAATCGTAAGTCGTATTTGAATCATCGGCAGCATCATGATTACCGTTTATAACATAAACAGGTTTGCCTGTTTCTTTTTCAAATTTTCTTAATTTTTCAGCAACAGCTCTGTGATCTTCAGGGAGTGTTCTGCCGTTATCTGCCAAATCACCCGGAATCAAAACAAACTGACAATCATCATTTTCCGCACATTGATTTAAAAACTCATCAATTATGTATCCGCTTTCATCCTCCATAGCACAGCGGCGGTTAGCATACCAATAAAGCGGTTCATAAGTAATAGTATTTTCAAGCTCTTCTCTCGGCTGATTAAAATGCAAATCCGAAGCAACGGCAAAGGATAAACTGCCGTCATCTTCTTCTGCGCATATTCCCACAGAAAGAACACTGAAAACCAATATAATGCTGATAAACACTGATAAGATTTTTTTCATACCAAACACCTCAAACTTTTTTATTTATTTCACTGAAGGTAACAATATATCAAGAACTTTTCCGTTCTCATCAACAAATTCAATATCCGAGTAATTATTTTCAGACAGCCATTTTTCCCAGCGTTCTCTCATACCTTCATCGTATTCAACAGGTCTGTACCCTGCTTTAAGGTAACTCTTAACCGCCGGTATTCTGAACTCGTCTGTTGTAAGGAAAGCACCAACGCATCCCCGTGAATAAAACTCTGCATTAGCAAGCTCGTTCATATAGTTGCCGATGCCCTGACCTGTAACTTCTTTTCTTGCGGCAACCATGTGAAGATATCCGATTTTATCATCATCAAAAACAATTGCGGTAACAGTTGCAACCGGAACATTGTTTTTAAGAATAAAAAAAGTATCTGACGGCTTATATCCCTCATGGTCAAGCATACAGTTCTTATACTTTTCTCTGCCGTCTTCAGCAGAACCTAATCCGTTTCTGCAAATATCTACCCATGTATCAATATCTTCATCACTTTCGTTAAACCTGCGATATGAAATATCGTCATAAAATTCAGGAAAATCACATTTATTTATTTTTGCAAACATTTTTAACTGTGCCATAATTAAATCTCCTCAAATTTTTTAAGCCATTCTTTTGCTATAAGATAATGTCCTGTTACTGTAGGATGAGTTCCGTCCCAAGTGAAGTATTCTCTTTCAGAAGCTGAAATTGATTTAAGAAGCGGTTCATACAACGGAACAAACGCACAATTCAGCTTTTCTGCGGTTTCCTTTGCAGCAGCTCTTGTTTTATGAATCGCATCTACTCTGAATTCAATACTTTGAGCTGTTTCATAAGTATCCGGTCTGATAAATTCAGGTTCACAGTCAGGATGAGGTGTCAGGCTGTAACCTAAATCAGATTTATCAAGAGGAAAGTAAAACGGTTCGCAAACAATAACCGTTACATCTTTTAATTCATTAAACGATTTAATAATTGCCGATTCAAGAGAAAGCCTGTACTGTTCAGCAACATCATCTGAAGTTATGCCTTTGCCGAAGCCGAACAACCCGTCGTTAACACCTGCGAGAATACTTATAACCGTGGGCTTATTACCAATAACATCTTCCTGCCATAAATCCAGAAGCTGACTCATTGTGAAGCCGCTGTAACCCTTATTTATAAATTTAGGGCGTTTATCGCAGTATTTTAACGCAAGCTCACCTGCAACAATATATTGATACCCGTGACCTAAAATATGGTTGCAGTCCATTTTATGTCCCCTGTTTCCGTCAGTTATTGAATCACCGGAAAACAGCACAACATCTTTTTCAGTCAATTTCATTTTTGCTCACCAAATAAATAATCTTTGTTATATCTTCTTGATAAATCAAAAGAACCGTCTTTTTTAATATTCATAACAGTAACACCGTGAATCCAGTCTTTTTCTTCATAGCCGAATTTGTCCATGTGATACTGTTCGTATCCGCCCATCTGAACATAAACAAGATGTACGCCTTCATATACAGCGTGAAAATCATTTACATGGTCATGCCCTGCAAAAAATGCTTCAGCACCGATATCTTTGGCAACACCAAACAATCCGGTGTTGAATTTGGAACACCCTATGGATTCATGCATTTCACCGTAAATTATTTCAGCTTTTCCTGTAGGAATACCCGTCGGAACAGGTTTTGCATTTTCATCAAAATCAAAAACTTCTTTATACTCGGGAATCGGAATATGCATAAAAAGCATTGATTTAACTTCGCCGTACTTTTTATTGAGTGAAATTATATGATTTCTGTACCATTCAATCTGACCTTTTTTGATAAAGTCATAGCTTTTGCTGTCAGCGGGGAATCCGTGCTCTTTAAGATGTTCTTCACTTGCATCTCTTCCTGAATCAAAAAAGGCAAAACTTTTAAGTATTGTTTTTTCATCCTTCATAATGTTAACAAAGAAATTACCGTATCCGAACAAATCAGACGGTCCGAATTTTGAAAGACAATGTTCGTACCGTGTGAGATTTTTAAGCATAAAAAATTTATGAAATTCTTTCTCAGCTCTTGCTTCGTGATTTCCGAAAACAAAAGTCCAATATATACCCATTTCTTCCATAAGCTTCGCAAATTGAACACAGTCTATTTGCTGATAATCAGTGACAATTATATCACCGGTCAAAATAAGCAAATCAGGCTTAACATCCTGCAAATGATTAACAAGCATCTGAATAGCTTTATTTATGAGCTTAGGGTCTTTATCAATATGTAAATCTGTTGCAAGAACAACTGTAAAATCATCACAGTATGAACCGTCATCATTTATTTTAGCAATAAATGACGAATCTTCCGTCTGTTTAATAACCTTAACCTTGCTTCCGATATATTTATGGTCAACATTTCTTAAAAATAGATGCTTCGGGAAATTTTTACCCGAAAGTGAATATACGGCACAGCCCATACCTACAAGAGCAGATATTCCGGCTCCTCTGACGGCTTCTTCAACAGGTTTCATAATAAACTCTCCTCTTATTTTCTCAAGTTATATAATAACACAGCAAATATAATAAATCAATTATATATTTTTAAAAATACAAGATAAATAAGAACACAAAAAAGTCTGTCATCAATATTTTTCATCTATATGCAAAAACAAAAAAGACCGTCAAATGACGGTCTGAAAATCAATATTTTTCATCAATATCTTCTTTTTTCTTTTTCTTGCTTTTTTTACCGCTTGCTTCAAGTCTGGCCTCTTTTTCTTTCTCAGCGGCAGCTTTTGCAGCTTCTCTTTCAGCGGCAAGCTTTTCATTTGCTGTATTATTTATAGCAATTGAAGTGCGGGTGAATTTAATTTTATTTCTGTCTGCGCCTGTTTCTATTGTAATAGAATCTTCTTTTACAGTAACAACTCTGCCCATAATTCCGCCGATTGTTGTAATTTCATCACCAACCTGAACATTATCACGCATTGACTGTTCTTCTTTTTGTCTTTTCTTCTGAGGTCTTATCATAAGAAAATACATTACAACAATAATAATACCGAAATAAATCCATAATGTGGGATTACCAAAATTCATTGTCTCACCTCCGAAACATAAATCCTGATAATTATACACTATATTAATTTTATTTTCAAGTGTTTTGTTATATATGAATTTGATTATTTTAAATAAAATTTTTGCCCTAAATAATTGATTTATTAAACAAAATATGATATTATGATTAAAAATACATTGAAAGGTTGATTTTATGTCTGAAGCTGTAAGCACAGCAACTAAAGATACAAAGCAGGAAACTGCAAACCGTAATATAAAAAATCACAGACGGTATGTAGGCACAAAAGAAACTCTTGCATATATTGTTTATGATATTTCGGCAAGTTTTAACATAACAAAATACAATGATATTTTTATTACAGATATTGTCAAAATAGGATTGAAATTCCAGACTGTTGTTACATTTGTAATAGGAATATGGGATGTAATAAATGATATTTTCCTTGCTGCTATTGTTGACAGAACAAGAACAAGATTCGGTAAATTCAAGCCGTGGCTTATATTATACGCAGGACCGGGTATGCTTTTAAGTTTTTTCTTCTGGTTAATGCCTGTTATTTTTGCCAACACAACACCGTATGATACAACAAAGCTTGTCGCATATATGATATTCCAGCTAATCAGCAACCTTGCGACTTCAATGAATAACATTGCAAAAACCGGTATGCTTTCAACAATCACACCGAATATTATTGACAGAACCCGACTGATTACCCAGGCAAATCTTTTTTCGGGATTTGTTGAAAAAGGTCCCGAGCTTTTAATGGGATTCTTAATAGACCTTGTAAATCATGATGTTCTTAAAATAAAAATGCCGTCACTTTATGTCAGCGCAGGTATGATTACAGCATTTATTTCCGGTTTCATGGCACTTTATTTCTCATTAGTTGCCAAGGAAAGAGTTCTTCAGAAAGAAGAAAAGCCGAGTATTTTACAGGGCGTTAAATCAATTGTTACCAATAAGCCCTTACTTATTCTTACTCTCAATGACCTTTTAGGCGCTTTATCTATTGATTTCGGACTTAATTATTATTACATAAATGTTCTCGGTCTTGCATCTATGAGTACAATAGTTGGTATTCCCGGCGCATTTATTTCACCTGTCAGCTATGCTTTTGTTACAAAAGCGAGAGAAAGATTTTCAACAAAAGCACTTTGGATATTCAGCTCACATGTTCCCGATGCTTTGCTCTTAGGCGTTTTTGCGATTGGTTCAATCAATAAAAACTACACCAAAATATCAGTTATGATTCCTGCATTTATGGCAAGAGAAACTATCTGGATGTGCTTCTACGGTATTTCAAAAGTTATTCCCGAAGAAATGCGTAACGAATGTATTGACTACGGAGAATGGAAAACAGGATACAGAACAGAAGGAATTACAGGTGTTGCAAAAGGTCTTGCAAGTAAACTTGTAGGTACTGTCGGCAACGGAATAAAAGCAATTATTCTCAGCCGTATCGGATATAAAGAAGGCGCCGGCTACGGCGGACAGAGCGCTAAAACAGAATATATGCTTTTTGCAATGTGCACCGGTGTTCCTGTTCTTACAAGCTCAATCGCACTTCTTCCGAAGCTGTTCTATCCCCTTAATGCTGAAACTAAAGACAGAATGTACAGCGACCTTGCCCAAAGAAGAAAAGAAATTATGGATTCACTTAATCAGGGCAGAGATGCAAATCTTGACGAAACAGACAAATAATATATCGGGGAGTTGCTTTTGCGGCTCCCTTTTTTTATTACACAACCTGCTTTGAATATAAAAACGGGTTATTGTTAAAATAAAAATAACCCTTAAATGCTCACAGCAGACCGTAGATTACACTTCACGGTCTGCTGTGTTATTATTATTTAATAATTATTTATTTATGCCTATAAGAGAAAGAAGTTCATCGAAATTATCAAATAAAACAAATATCAAATCTTTATATATCCACTTGATTGTGCTGGAAAATCTTTTGATAAATCCTGTCTTTTTCTTTTTCAAATCTCTTGTGTCTTCTTTGAAACCATCGGATTTTGTAAATGTAAAATTACATCCGGCTCCGTTATGGTCAGAAAGGGATTCTCCGTTTTCATTTTTAGTAACAAAATATTTGAAATCTTCAGCAGTAATTTCAATTCCGCCGCCGCTGCGATAATAGAATTTTTCTACGCTGTCCCAAATTCCCCAGTATGAACTTGGATATAACTTATACCATTCTGAGAAGTCGTCATAATTACCGTTGTTGCAGGTTTCTATCCATGCATCCTTAAAGCCATACTTCTGAGTAATGTCATACATCATTTCTTCATCTGCGCTGTTTTCTCCGCCGTAATTAAAGTGAATAGATGTATTAAAATCGCCTGTAAGAATAACAGGTCTGCCGGCAGAATTATCACCAACGAAAGATAAAAGCTGTAAATACTGTGCCGCTCTGGAAAGAGCACTGCCTGCTCCGTCGAATGCATCAGCATGAATATCATAAAAATCTACAGTTATTCCGTTGCCTAAATCAAGAACCGTATAGAGGATTCCTTTAGGAGTAAGTGCATCGCCTTCGGCAATGCCGCCATAGCAGGTATTCCATGCCTGTCTGGTTTCGTTATATATAGGTGCATTTTTTGTAAAAATATTCAATCCGTCACCGCCGGGAACGCCGCCTGAATGGCCGGTTGAGTATTTGAAATTTTTCAATTCACGGGAAAGAATACGATGATAATTGAAATCTTCCTGAACTGCAATAACATCAAAATCAGATGAATTGAAAATAGCTCCTAACTGTTTGGTATTTCCTTTTACATCAGTTGAGCCCATGCCTATAAGGGATTTAAAATCAGGCAATCCTGCAACATTACAGTTAAGGAATTTTACCGATACGCTGTCATTAACATCTTCTTCCGCAGATACGCCGATAGCTGTAAAAGCAGAAAAGAATAACGCAAGCGAAATAATAACACATAAAAATTTTTTCATTGTTTTTATCTCCTTCCTTTTTTGTAAGATAATTTTATCACATAAAGAATAATAATACAACAGTTTTTTTATATACATCTGATTACTTCTTGAAATTTATAAAAAGGATGTTACGATATATACAACCTTTATTGACAAAAACAAAAAAATAATATATATTCAGAATATCAGTTGATTCTTAAAAACTGATAAACTTCTTAAAAATAAGGAGAAGATATTATGAATTTGCTGAGATTTATTACATCACTGTTCATGGTAATAATTCTGCCGATATCCAACTTTTTCGGTTCACTCGGCAAACCTCCGGAAGCGTATTTCACAGACCCTGAGCCTGTAATCAAGCATGAAAGAAAATCAGATGAATTTATTATGGGCAAGAATGATATTATTCTCAGTAACGGAGAAGGTCTTGAAGAAGCTGTTAAAAATATCAAATCAATGAACGGCGAAGAAGTAACTGTATGGCTTCATGAAGGCACATATAACATAAGTGACACAATAAATCTTACGGGTATCAAAAACGCATCTTTCCGTGCTTATCCCAATGAAAAAGTTGCCGTAACCGCCCTGAAAAAAATCGGCGGTTGGGAAGAAACAACTGTCAACGGAGTAAAAGCGTGGGTTGCAGATATCGGCAAAGGTGATAGCTTCAATTCACTTTTCAGAGGTGATGAAAAACTTTCCCTTGCAAGATACCCTGAAAACGGATATCTGTTAGTTAAATCACCTGACAGAAGCTCTGCTCTGTTTACCGAAGAAAACACACCTTGGGCAGGCTACGGATACGGTGACACAGCGTTTTACACAAATAATGACCTCAAACTTGACAGCTTTTATAATACAACAGATGTTCACATTAAGCTTATGCATTTCTGGTTCTGTGAAAACACAACGCTGACTTCATATCAGGATGGCAGAATCAGTGTTAAAATGCCATGCAGTATGAAAATCCAGGAAAATGACAGGTATTTTCTTGAGAATGTTTTTGAAGCGCTTAACGCTCCCGGTGAATGGTATCATGACACTGTAAAAAATAAAATTTATTATATTCCTCAGGACGGTGACGATATCAGCAAAACTGTTCTGACTGCACCCACGGAAAACCTTTTGTTTAATATTGCAGACTGTGAAAATATAAATTTCAGCGGTCTTGCAATTAAGAACACCGACTGGTGTTACCTTTCTCCCGATGAGTCAGTAGGTTGGCTCGGCCTGTACGGTCTGCTTTTCCCTCAGGGAAATCTTGAATGCAACGGTGTTTTTGATATAACAAGGTCAAGCGGTATCAACTTCACAAACTGTGATTTTCTTAATATAGGCAACGGCGGAATACGGTTCCAGAGAATATGCAATAACTGCATTGTAACAGGCTGTACATTTAAAGAAATCGGTTCAAACGCAATTTTTGTAAACGGCTATAACACAGAAGATATTTCACAGCAGACATATAACATTAAAATAATTGATAATCTTATTGCAGGTTACGGCAGGAACTTCCCGTCAGGTATCGGTATTCTTTCTACTCATGCAAGAGATTGTACTTATTCCCACAACGAAATTCACGACGGTTATTACACAGCTATTTCCTGCGGCTGGGTTTGGGGTTACGCTTACAGTGTTTCTGACGGAAACGAAATCAGCGAAAACCTCATATACGATATCGGTCAGGGCTGGCTTTCAGATATGGGCGGTATTTACACTCTCGGCATACAGCCTCACACTGTGCTCAAGCACAATAAAATCTATAATGTTGCCGCTGACCCCAACGAAGGCGGTTACGGCGGCTGGGGAATATATCTTGATGAAGGTTCATCTTATATAACTGTCTATCAGAACCTTGTTTATAACTGCGGTTCAAACAGTTTTCATCAGCATTACGGGCAGGAAAATATTATCAAAAACAACATTTTTGCACTCGGCAGAAACGGTGAAATTCAAGTCACCCGAAATGAAGAACACAATATGCTTCATCTGTCAAACAATATAATCGTTACAAATAACACACCCGCTTACCGCCATGTTGAAAAATCAAAATTTACAGACAGTAAAAATCTTTACTGGGACTACACCAACGGTAAAAACATTATAAGCAGTAAAAGCGAAGACCTGAGATTTAAAAACAGAATACATAAATCTGTTATGAAAACTATGGATTATTACTGTAACGGTGAATATGAAGACCCCCTGTTCCGTGACCCGATGAACTTTGATTTCACACTCGCAGATAATTCCCCTGCTCTTGAAAAAATCGATTTTAAACCATGGAACTGCAACACTGCCGGTACACTGACAGAATTTAACTGAAATTATAATTACATTGTAAAAAATCCCTCCGTTTTTCGGAGGGATTTTTTCTGAAAAAAGTCAAACAATCATTATTTATAAACTGAATGATTCCGGCAAAAGGTTGCTTAATAAATACTCAGTATATTCACTGTTATTTTTAACGACAAGAATCTTGAAATCACCACCGCAAAATTCACTCATAACCTGCCTGCATACACCGCACGGCGGACACTCTCCTTTAATTTTGCCTGATTTTCCACCTGCTACAGCGATTGCTTCAAAATCTTTTATTCCGTCACTTACCGCTTTGAAAAAAGCAACCCTTTCTGCGCAAACAGTGGGAGTAAAAGCTCCGTTTTCTATATTACAGCCTGTATAAACATTACCGTTTTTACAAAGCAATGCGGCACCGACCTTAAAATCAGAATAAGGCGAATAAGAATTTTTCATCGCATCTTTTGCAGCGTTGCAAAGATCAGTATATTCCATAATTTTACCCCATATTACTTTCCTTAACAATTTTAACTATCCTGCTTGTACCTAATCTGGATGCTCCGAGTGAAATGAATTTTTCAGCATCTTCCAATGAAGAAATCCCGCCCGCTGCTTTTATTTTTGTTTTTTCATCAACATTTTTACTGAAAAGCTTAATATCATCAAAAGTTGCACCTGACTTTGAAAAACCTGTTGATGTTTTAATAAAATCAGCATCTGATTTTGAAACAATTCTGCACATTTCAGTTTTTTCTTCATCAGTAAGCAAACATGTTTCAATAATAACCTTCAGAAGTCTGCCGTCGCAGCTGTTTTTAATCTGATTTATCTCACTTAAAATCAAATCATATTTTTTATCTTTAATCCATCCTATATTAACAACCATATCAATTTCATCGGCACCGTTTTTTACAGCATCAGACGCTTCAAAGCACTTGGCTTCTGTTGTGGAATATCCGTTTGGAAATCCTATAACAGTGCAGATTTTCAGCTTGTTTTTTGTATAATCTTTAGCTTGTTTTACATAAGAAGCCGGAATACATACAGAAGCTGTATGATATTTTATACCGTCATCGCAAATTTCTTTAATTTCATCCCAGGTTGCATTCTGAGACAGCAAAGTATGGTCAACCATAGAAAGAATTTTTTCAATATCCATATAAATACATCCTTTTTGATTTGATGAAACCATTATAACATATTTTTTACGGGAAATCACCTGTTATTATACAAATTTAACTTTATATTTTTTCAGCCAGTAATTTATCTGTATAAAATATGCTATTGTCTGCGGTGTTGTCATAAGCTGACCGTACCAGGG
>JAZQPL010000031.1:0-29087 GCA_045628495.1 Acutalibacteraceae bacterium | reverse complement strand
GCAAGGGCGGATTAATGGTCCGCCCTTTTTTTATATGCAAATATACATCCTTAATATTCTTTTTTCTGTTTTCAGCCTTAATTTTTTAATCAACACTGAAATAATTTATCTGATAATTATCTTTTTTTACCATTCCCAGTTCTTCTTCTGCATAAGTAACTATATTGTTCACAGAATACATTTCCTTAACTTCACTTTCAAGGCGGACATTTTCGCTCTGAGCCTCAATATACTGAGTCTGAAGCTTATCAACCTCTGAAGCAACATTCATAATCTGAACCCTGCCGTATATCAGCATTCCGAGAAATACAAGAAGCACTGCGGAAAGCGTGAGTATTCTGAAAGCGAAAACCCGTGACAGCTTTGCTTCTCTTTCAATTTCACGCTTTGAACGCTTTCTTTCAGGCACAAGCTGCGGAGCAGGAACTTTTTTAATTTTAGGAGCTGCAGAGCTTTCGGCATCTCTTAAATAATCCTCAAATCTGAAATCACCGAAGCTGTATGAAGTATTTGCTGCCATAGCCGTACCTTCCGTTCTTTTACAAATTTATTTTTTCTATAATCCTCAGTTTTGCACTGCGTGAGCGTGGATTTTTTTCAATTTCATCTTTTGACGGAACAACCTGTTTAAGCACTTTTCCCCTGGGTTTCCTTCCGCACACACAAACAGGAAAATCAGGCGGGCATATACATCCCTCACTCAATTTTCGGAAATGTGATTTTACCGTTCTGTCTTCAAGCGAATGAAATGTTATTATCGCAAGTCTTCCGCCGGGATTAAGCCTGTCAAACATTGTGTCTATTGTGTTTTCCAGCTTTTCAATTTCCCCGTTCACCTGTATTCTCAATGCCTGAAATGTTTTTCTTGCAGGATGTCCGTCTCTTCTTGCGGCGGCAGGCACTGAACGGGAAATAATTTCAGCAAGTTCAAGAGTTGTTTCAACAGGTTTCACTTCTCTTGCTTTAACAATGTTTTTTGATATTGACGGTGCAAACTTTTCATCACCGTAAGAAAATATTATTTTTTGAAGTTCCTGCTGTGAAAACTGATTTACGATTTCCTTTGCACTGATTCCTTCACCGCTCATTCTCATATCAAGGGGTGCATCCTTATGAAACGAAAATCCTCTCTGTGCATTATCCAGCTGATATGAGCTTACGCCTAAATCTGCTGTTATTCCGTCTGCGCATTCTTTTTGAAACCCCATACCGTCCAGCACAGAATCAAGATTTTCAAAATTGCTGTGAACTATTGTAATTCTGCTTTCATCTCGGAACTTATTTTTAAGATTTAATATGGCATCAGGGTCCTGGTCAAAAGCAATCAGTCTGCCATTTTCCATTCTTCTGAGTATTTCGCCGGAATGACCGCCTCCCCCGGCAGTACAGTCAATATAAACCCCTTCATTATGAACATTAAGAGCATCAACTGTTTCTTTAAGCAACACGGATATATGATTAAATTCCATAATACCCTCCGCATTAAATCATAAGACCTTTAAGGAAGCTTTCTTCTTTTTCGGTTACTTCATAAGAATCCTGAACATCGTCAGCGGCGGCAATTTCAATTCCTCTGCCCATACCGCAGATACTGACATTCTTTTCTATGCCGATAAGCGATGCCAGCTTTTTATTAACTGCAATTCTACCCTGAGAATCTGTTTTCTGCGTTTCAGTAAAACGGTAAACCGCCCTTGTCATCTGAAGTCTTTCGTCAGGGTCTTCAATGGCATCAAGCTTAGGCTGAATAAAGGAAATCCAGCTGTCATGAGTATAAATCCTTATAACCTTATAAACTGTTGAATAAAAAATATAAATAACTTCGTCTTTATCCTGCGCTTTTTCAAGCTGAGTGCGAAGCCTTGCCGGGATAGAAAGTCTGAATTTTTCATCAAGGCTGCGCTCAAAATATCCGGAAAATATTAAATTGTTAAGGCTGTTTTCCATAAGCACACCCCTTTCTTAAAAATTCAGATTTAATGGTTTGATTTTCCCATTCTCAGGAAATATCCCCCACTTCGCCCCACTTTCGTATAATTATATATCATAGTAGAGTAATTGTCAATAAAAAATCTTATATTTTTTTAAAAAATCACCAAAAGATTGCTGTAAAATTTGTATGTTAATTCACTTATTATTTATTTAAGAATTATTGAAAAAAAATACAAAAAATGATATAATAAAGCGTCATAATTGACATATTTTATTGGAGGTAAAACTAATGAAAAAAGCAATCAGGCGAGTTGTCAGTGTTTTGCTGTGCCTTTGCCTTGTTTTAGGGACAGGCGTTATTTCAGCTTTTGCAGACAGCGATAATACTATCAGCAGAATTTCATGCACTATTAACGGAGATACCAAAACCCAGCGCGGCTTTTGCTGGTACACTGAAAAAGACAGCAAAAGTATTGTAAAAATCTTTGACGGTGAAGATGATGTTACATCAACCGTTACCTACTCTTATGTTAAATGCGAAGAGTGGAAAGGAAGTTTTGTTCATCAGGTTACTGTTTCAGGTCTTCAGGCAGGTAAAAGCTACACTTATCAGGTTGGCGACGGTGAAAACTGGAGCAAACCCGGCAAATTCACAACCGACGATGGTGACGATAAAGTTAATTTCATAGCAATCGCCGATGTTCAGGCCGGCTCATTTGAAAATTTTGAAAAATCTTCTTATGTTCTTGATGCCGCTTTTGAAAAGTATCCCGATGTTGATTTTGTTGCAAATATGGGTGACTTTACCAACGACAGCACAAACGAAGAATGGGATTACTACTTCACAAATTATGAAAGACACAATATGGCAACATCACTTGCTCCCGTTTCAGGAAATCATGACGGTTTGGGAGTATGGCACTGGTTTGAAAACATCTTCAATCTTGATGAAAGTGAAAGTGTTCAAAACCTTAACGGTGTAAACTATTCATTTGATTACGGCAATGCTCATTTTGCCGTTCTTAACACAAATGATCTTTTCAGCGTAACAAAAGCCCAGATGACATGGCTTAAAAACGATATGAACCGCTCTGCAGCAGACTGGAAAATCATATTTATGCATAAGTCACCTTATACTCTCGGTAAAGACGGTAAATGGCCTGATGCTCTTTATCTTACTGACGAAGTCGGTAGAGTTGTTGACGAATGCGGTATTGACCTTGTTGTTTTCGGTCACGACCATATGTACCTCAGAACAAAACCTCTTAAAGGTGATGCCGTTGCTCCTGACAATGACGGTGCTACATATATTCTTGCAGGAACAGCAGGTACAAAAAGATATGAGGTTCGTGATTTTTCTGTTAATACATACCTTGATACCGACAAAATTGCTGCTATGACAATACAGAAAAATAACTACGGCAATTATTGGGACGGTACAGACTGGGATTCAAAAGACCCTGCGAATGTCGGCGGTGTATTTACAGCAATAAACATTGACGGCGGTAACCTTACATTTAAAGCTTATGTTCTCAGTGATGAAACCAAAACCCTTAAAGAGATTGATACATTAACTCTTACTAAGGAAACGGGAAAAGCTCAGCCTTCTTTCAGCGGTGATAATTCAACTTCTGCTTTCGATTATGCAATGACGGTTATACCTTCATTCGGGTCACTGGCAATATACACCCTTACGAACTGGCTTATTAAGACTCTTTTCTATCTTCCCAAAATCGTTTACTTTGTAATTAAAACAGGCACATTTTAATTGCATCTTTTTATAAAAACCGGTGAGGTTGTTGTTAAGGCGACAGCCTCACCTTTTTTAATATATTTAAGCATTCGTGCAGATTACTTCTTATTCATTTGACAGACAGTTATGATTACGATAGAATAATAATCAAATAAAGAAAAAGGAAGATTCTATGAGTAAAAAAAGACTGATAAGCATTATTTCCGTAATACTGAATTTATGTATATTACTTTTTACAGTTTTTTCTGTACATTACTATTATTCAAACAGTTCAAGCTTTTCAGATTTAATAACGCAAAACATATTTAAGTTTTTTACTAATTTATCAAATATATTTGTTGCGGCAACAGGATTCATTATGATGATTGCGAGCCTCAGAAATGCAATAAAGAATCAATTATCCGTACCGAAATGGATTATGATATTAAAATTCACGGCAACTGTTTCAGTAGCAGTTACTATGATTACCGTATTTGTGTTTTTTGCACCCAGAAGCGTACAAAACGGCAGAAATTTTTTCTCACAGTTCAGAGAAAATTATTTTTTCCTGCATTTTTTAACGCCTTTAATATCACTTATATCTGTAATATTTTTTGAGAGAGCGGAAAATTTCAAATTCAGATACTGTCTGCCGGGAGTTTTGCCGGTAATGATTTATTCAGCGCTGTATTATTATAATGTTATTGTTATCGGGTATAACAACGGAGGATGGCCGAATATTTACGGATTTAAATTCAGCGAAAATGATACTATAACATTCCTCGCAGGCGGAATAATGTATCTGGGATGTTTTGCAATCAGCGCACTTATATGGAAATTGCAGAATACTGTAAGTAAAAAAATAACTGAATAAAAATATAAAGGAACATAATATGAAAAGCAAAAAGAAAAGAGTAATATATATCATCATAATTTTTTGTATTCTTATTGCCGCAATTATCACCGCATCAATAAAAACTAACAGCAAAAAAAGCGTTACTGCCGCTACTTCACCGTCTTATTCAGATAAAACGGACAAATCGGTTTTATCTGAAAAGCCAAAATCTTCCTCAACGAAAAAAGCGGAAAATAAAACAAGTTCAAAAGCCGAAACAACGGCAGCAAATAAATCCTCGGCATCAAAAAGCGTATCTATTTTGTCATCTGAAAACAAAAGCACGGCTAAACCCAAATCATCTTCTGTATCTAAAGTTTCTTCAAAATCGGCAAAACCGAAAACAACCGCAAAAGCTAAGAATGCAATCCGTCCGACATATATTAACGGAATACTTATTGCAAACAAAACTTATCCTTTGCCGTCAAACTATAATCCCGGTGTAAATCCGTCGGCAAAATCCGCTTTTAACAAGATGGCGGCTGATGCCGGAAAACAGGGAATAAGTCTTCGCATCGTTTCAGGTTTCCGAAGTTATTCAACACAAGCTTCAATTTATAAAAACTATGTTGCCCGTGACGGAAAAGCTGCCGCAGACAGATATTCCGCCCGTCCCGGTCATTCCGAGCATCAAACAGGGCTTGCATTTGATGTAAACTCTTTATATCAATCTTTTGAAAACACAAAAGAAGGTAAGTGGCTGGCCGCAAACTGTTATAAATACGGTTTTATTATTCGCTATCCAAAAGGGAAAGAAAATGTAACAGGTTATATGTATGAACCGTGGCACATAAGATATCTGGGTATCAGCACTGCAACGGCTGTATATAACAGCGGGTTATCGTTGGAAGAATACCTGGGAATTACTTCTGAATATTGATTCACTCTACTATCAGTAGGTTGTTATTAAAAAAATATATGGTAAAATAAATAAAAACAGACAGAGGTGAATCAATATGGACAGCTATATTACGGGAAATACAATAAAAAAACTTCGCAGAAAACTCGGAATTACTCAGTCATCCCTTGCTGAGAAGCTGAACATCAGCGATAAAACCGTTTCAAAATGGGAAACGGGAAAAGGATACCCTGATATTACCCTTATCGAACAGCTTGCCCGTGAACTTAATGTTTCTGTTGCGGAGCTGTTATCAGGCAATACAGTCATAAATGAAAACAGAGGTTTCAATATGAAGCGTTCGTTTTTTTATGTCTGCCCTGTATGCGGAAATTTTTTTGCAAGCGCAGGCAAAGGAACAATATGCTGTCACGGAATAACCTTGCCGCCTGAAGAACCTGAGGAAGAAGATGACAGACATCAGATTCATGTTGAAATTGCAGAAGATGAATATTATGTAACTGTAAACCATGAAATGACAAAAGAACACTATATTTCATTTTTAGCTGCTGTTTCTGATAACGGAATAATGATAACGAAGCTTTACCCGGAAGGCAACGCCGAAACAAGATTCAAAAAGAACCGCACCTGCGCAATATACGCATATTGCAACAGGCACGGTTTATTCAAAAAAACAATCAGATAATAACCGCAATCAAGCAGGCGGAACAATCTGTTCAGACTAAAAAAACGGCTCGTATTAAAACGGGCCGTTCTTTTTATTTTGCAAGATAATATTTAATTAACCTCTTTTTATCTGAAATTTCAATAATATTTACAAGCTCCTGTAAACCTGCTTTTTTCACAATACGATTTATTAAGCTCGGTTCTGATTTGTCAAAAACAGTATCAAACCCTGTATCTGTAAATGTTATTTCAGATGAAGAAGCACTGCCGCCATTTCCGTTAACGCAGGTAAAAATCTGATTTCTGCATGAAAGCGGAGTCGTTGAACCGGACATAATATAGCATACTGTGATTTGAAAATATGTCAATCCTTCAGGCAATTTTCCGCTGAATCTGACTGTTTTACTCTCTCCTGCTTTAAGACAGTAAAAATTCAGGTCGAAGTCCAACTCTATTCCTTCCGATTTAATTCCGGTAATATAAGAGTCATATTTCTGCGAACAGTTTGTAATAACAAGGTTGCTGTCTTTTTCGGTCAGATACCCCGGGTTGCTGCTGTCAAATTTTACCATAATATCTGATGTTGCGCTGCTTGTATCTCTGAACTGAGGGTACTCGGAATATGTATTAACATTAACAGGCTTATCTGTCATAAGAAGCATAAACAAAAGATTTCTCGAATATACATCCCAAAATTCCATACCGTGAAACAATCCGTTTACAATCCATGTGTTTTCGGGCAAATAACATTCTGTAGCATCAATATCCATCGAAGGTGAAATTATTCTTCCTCTTGAAACAGCATATTTTACATATTCATCTGAAAATCTTTTTCCGAATGGCGCACAATATGCTCCTGTTGAAGATTTAACAGTAATTATTCCGTCAGAAATATCATTCTGACCGGAAAGTATCCTGTTGCCTGAACCTGCAATAATATTTACTCTTGTTCCGTTCTTTTCTGCTGTTTCAAAAATCTTACGGTATTCAGGCATTACAAAATAATGAATGTAATCACTGTTTTTAATAAGTTTTGCGCTTTTTTCAGGGTCAAGATGTTCCTTTTTCATATCTTCATAATCATCAGGAGACATAAAATCCCACAGGCTGTTCCAATACAGAACCCCCTGTTTTAACTGAGGAATGATTTTCTCGATAACGGAATCAAGGAATCCCAGCTGATGTGCTCTTACAATCCAGTTAATATCCGTTTCGCACATCGAATGATATTCAAGATACCTTACAAGTGTTTCTTCATCAAGATTTACCCGGCCTTTAAGCAAATCTGCAGCTATCCCCGCCCCTGCAAGAGCAGGCTCATTCATTACAACATTATATGTATCACATTTATCGGCATAAAGTGAAAGATAAGTTGCGGTAATAAGTCCGCCGTGGCTGACAGCAACAATGTTCACCTTTTCACTGCCGGTATATTTTTTAACATCCTCTATATATTTATCAAGTTCTTCGGCGCAATCTACCGCACCCATTCTGAAATCACAGTTGAAATAAAAAACATTTTCTTCGCCTACGAGCTCATCAAGAGCTTTTGTCATATCAAGCTCAACACGGTAATCACCGTCAGGATACACCTTATTCATATACTTATCGCAGGTTTCTTCGGCACTGAACAAAACAGGTCTTACATTTTTTTCACTTGTTCCGTCAGGATTGCACCGCATATTGTCAAAAAGTCCTAACAGACAATCACCTACGGCTTCAATAATTTTTGAATTATCTCCCGTTTTGCTGAAATCATCAATACCCTTCAATGCCGAAGGAATGCTTTGAATAACAGCAGGAAGAATATCATTTAGCTCCCACCCCCAGGCTGTATATGTTTTTCCATTCTCACTGTAACACAGTGAGGCAGAAGCATAACCGGGTACAAGAACTACAGGATATCCGTCATAATATGTTTCGGAATCAGCGCAAACTGAAAAAACACTTATAAGAATAATAACCGAAAGAAAAACCGAAATTATTTTTTTCACTACGCTCACTCCTTTCTATACGATTAAAAGGCGGCCGTAAAGCCGCCCGTGATATTATTTAACGCCTAATTTTCTTTTTGCTTTTTTCTGCTCAACTTCTTTTTTATGAAGTGCAATTTTGCAGATAACAACGCCGATAATCGCACCGAGAGTATTGGCAACTATATCAGTCATAGTGTCCATAAGTGCAAATCTCGCCTGCCACTGAGGTGCGTTTTTATCAAACCACGGCTGAAAAATAAGGTGCTGAAGTCTCGGAGTATTAAGTGCATACTCAAGTGACCAATGCTGAGTATCGCCGTATTCAGCACCGTGCATACCCATCTGGTCAAACGAAAACTCCCAGCATTCCCAAAGAGTGCTGAACATAAACGATGTACAGAATGCCGCAAAAATAACAACAGCAACCGGAAGCTCAATCCCGTCACGGTCTTCATACGCTTTCATAAACACATACCCTGCAAAAACAAGAAGTCCTCCGCTTATGAAGTGAAGGGTTGTATCCCACCACCAGACATCGTAATAAAAATTGATATAAGCACCTAAAAATGCAGTAAGTATAATATATATACTTGTGAAATCCTGCGCCATTGAGGGAAGGTGTCTGAACATATGCTTTTTCGGGAAAAGCTGAAAAACTTCCCAGCCGAAAGTCAGGAAAAAGTTGCCTATCATCATTGTGCGGATTTTATCTTCATACTTGTCGTAATTAACAAATGATTCAACTGCACCGGCAAGCATAATCACTCTGATAATCCACCAGAGAACAAGCTCCCATTTTTTACTGTTTGTTGTGAGTCTTTTAATATAATCTTTCACTTGAACACCTCATGTTTTCACTTCCGTGTTTAATCCATGCAGCACTGTATAACCACTGCAATCTCTGACTGTACCGCATCGCCCTAATATGATATCACAGTATATTCTTATCTGCAATAATAAATTGTGTACTATTTGTAAATTCTTACAGTAAAGCCTCTGCTTGAATAACCTACATTAACAGTTTTACCGGACTTATTTTTGCCTATGAACTGAACCACTCCGGATTTAGCGTCAACCGCAGAACCGGGCTGTTCTTCAAAGCCCGCTTTTTTCAGCTTTTCAACATAATCAGCTGCCTGATTTGATGTAACATCACGAACAAGAAAAATATAACTGTTTCCCTGATTATCTTTTTCCTCTGAACTCATTGTAATTGTTCCGAAATCAACGGCAGGCACTCCGTCTGTATAATCAGTATCATTCCAGCCTTTTCCTATATACCACTGACCGTCCTCATTGGAAATCAAGCCTGAACCGTCATCATTGAAAACAACCGTATATCCTTCGTTTTCAAGCTCTTTTTTTATTTCCGCCTTTTCTTTTTCGTTAAATTCTTTTAACGAGCCAAGTCTTCCCTTTGCAATTTTTTTAGCATAGTAATCTGCCTCTTCCTCTAAAAGAGCGGTAGGTTCTGTGCTTTCTTCAACTTTCTGTTTGTTTTTTTCTTTTGAACATGATGTCATCAAAAACATCAAAATAAAAGCCGAAAAAACAATAAGTACTTTTTTCATATCAACACCTCATTCATCAGTAAAGCATACCTTTCAACGCATTAAGGTATTGCGTACTTCCCACAAACGAACTTGCATTTATTGTCAGAACTTCCTGAATACCGTGAGTTTTAATAAATGAGGGAAGACTTCCGCTTACCTTTCTCGGGTCAATTACATACACTTCTTCATAATTGTTGCACAGGAAAGGAACAACAGCATTACCGTAGGAATCTTTAATCACCATAATTTTCTTTCCGTTTTTAACGCTTGTTGTAATCTTTTCCAAAGGCTGATCCCCTGCGATAAATGCCATATATTTATTTGTAATGCTGTCGTCCATTTTATCTGCAACAACATCATATTCAATACCCTGGGAATCTACCATATCAAGTGAGGGATAAATAATATTTTCAGCATTAACAGAAAGTTCAAAACATTCAACTGTATCAGGATTTTCTTTAAGAACAGAAGCCTGAGTTATTCCGTAAAGAGAACCGACAAAATTATCAAATTTATGAACCTTAAACGAACTGAGCTGCGGTGCTTTATTGCCTGACGCTTTACAGAATGCCGCATACGAATAATATGCGCCTCTTGCAGTCCAGTGATGGTCTGTGCGGAAATAAATATATTCTTTTGTATGGTCAACAAGATTTGAGTACGCATCAATTTTAATTACCGAACTGTCCATCTTGTCATAAGCTGATTTTATAGAATCACGCTGTGAGCATACGCCGGTACGGTACTGCTCTGTGCCGTAAAACTCCATTGCAGTAGGCGCAAGAAGATTGTAAACCTTTACACCCTGAGGCACAGCCTTTGCAAGCTGATTTATTGCAGAAGTGTAATTGTTAATGTTTCCGTCATCATGGTAATATATGCCCAAAGCTCTGTTACTGGTTACAAGAACATTATTCTGCATATGAGCTTCACTGTCCGGTGTAACCTCAGCAGTATTTTCTTTCAGGTCCTGATATTTTCCGCCGAAAATATCAACGCCTTCACCGCCCATATCTTCGGGATTCTGCTTTACATTAACAACAACTTCATCCTTTTTGCCTGCCGAGAACTGTGTAAACTTGCCTGATATTTTTTTATTGCAGGAAATAAAGAAATCTCTGAACGGAAAGTGGTCGGAATAATAGTTTTCTATTCCGACATTATAATCACCGCTGAAAAATGACGCAAAGCTGAACTTGGGCTTTTCTGTAAGAGTACGCTTCTCTATTTCGGAAACCTCTTTATTTTTATCTACAGCACTGATAAGGCCGAACAGAAGCAATGCCCCCATAAACATAAACACAGAAACTCTGTATAGCTTGCTTAACAGTGACAGCTTTTTTTTGCCGTTATTGCCGATTGGACGGTTTGTTGGCGGTCTGTCGGGAACATCCGCCTTATTATCGTAATTCACTTTACTGTTTGAAAACATTTTGTCATATGATTCAATATCAAAATCATCGTTTTGACTGTTTATTCTTTCAGACATACTCTCACCTCTATCCCGTTAAAATCTGAAATACAAGAACGGATTATATGTTGAGCCTACAAGACAGCAAATACTGATAAACATTGTTACTACCTGGAAAATTATGGTGACAACCATAACAACTTCTTTACCGTGCTTTGCAGCTGATAATTTAGCCATAAGCCGTTTTGTAGTGATTTTTGCAAACGGAGTAACAGCAACAGCCGCAAGAAGGAACAGAATAATCCTGTTTTTGAACATAACCCCGTCGCCTGCGCCTGAAAATCCATGCACACCAATCATAGAAACAAGAAGCTTCCCCGCTTTTGACATATCTTCGTAATAGAAGAATATCCAGCCTATTAAAACTGCAAAAATCGAGTATAAATGCTGAACTATGCCCGGAAGTCTGCTGAGTTTTTCTCCGTAAACCTTCTTTTCCAGAACAAGCAGAACAAAATAATAAATACCCCATATAATAAAGTTCCAGCTTGCACCGTGCCAGAAACCTGTAAGAGACCACACAATAAACAGATTCAGAATATGGTGCTTACGGTTTCCCCCCAGCGGAATATATACATAATCACGGAAAAACGAACTTAATGTAATATGCCAGCGTCGCCAGAATTCCGTAACTGATTTTGAGGCATAAGGATACTTAAAGTTTTCAGGGAAAGAAAATCCCATCATTTTTCCCAATCCGATTGCCATATCCGAATAACCTGAAAAATCAAAATATATCTGGAAGAAATAAGCGATTATACCAACCCAGCCTTTAACCAGCGAAACTTTTGAAAGGTCTCCGTCAAGACAAAGCGCCGCTGTTTCACCGAGAAGATTTGCAAAGAAAGCCTTTTTGAACAATCCTATTGCAAACCTTGTAATTCCCTGGGATGATTTTTTATAAGTAACCCTTCTTTTATTTATCTCTTTTTCAACATCGCTGTATCTGACAATAGGCCCTGCAATAAGCTGAGGGAACATACTGACATACAGCAGAAGCTTCCAATATGTTTTCTGACATTTAACATCTCCACGGTAAACATCAATAACATAAGAAAGCGCCTGAAATGTATAAAATGAAATACCTATAGGCAGAGGAATACTTGTTTTGATTTCCGTGCCGAATATCGCATCAATATTTCCTGTAAAAAAGTTCATATACTTAAAGAACATCAAAGCTCCCAGTGTAAGAACACACGCACCTATTACCCCGATTTTGGCTTTGGGAGTATCCTTATTATTATCAATAAACAATCCTGCGCCGTAATCAATAAGCGTAACAAGAAGCATTACAATTATGAATTTCGGTTCTCCCCATCCGTAAAAGAAAAGCGAAGCCGCCAGAATAGCAATATTTTTAACTTTTATGTCAACGGCAAAATGTTGAATTATCAGCGCAATCGGTAAAAAAACGCATAAAAAGAAAAGGCTGGAAAAAACCATAATCAAGCATCCTTTATTTTAAATCTTCTCGAATAATATAATAAAGCCTTAAGAACTTTTTTTCAAGTTATTTTAATGTAAATTTTTATTTTTCTTTAAAAAAACAGAAATTTATCTTGTAATTTATTTACCGTAAAAGTATAATAAAGGGGTAAATTTGCTATAAGAGCAGGAGGATGTATATGAAAACATTTTTATTTCAGGGCGATTCCATTACAGATTCGGAAAGAAACCGTGAAAACGACTGGCATTTAGGATACGGATATCCGGATATTGTTGCTTCCGAACTCGGATTTAAATATCCCGATAAATATAACTTTATTAACCGTGGCGTAAGCGGAGATAAAGCTGTAGATATGTATTCAAGAATCAAGAGAGACACTATTGACTACCGCCCTGATATTCTTACAATTCTTATCGGCGTTAACGATGTATGGCACCCTCTTAATGATGAAGACCATACGGGAGGATATTCTGTTGAAAGATATACACAGCTTCTTTCAATGTTTATTGAAGATATTCAGAGTGTGAAAAAAGACACGGTAATTGCTGTTCTTGAACCGTTTGTTCTTGACGGAACTGCAACTCATGATAAATATTCTCTGTTTAGAAAAGGGGTTGATGACCGTGCAGCTGCCGCAAAAGAAATTGCCGCAAAATATAACTGCATATTCGTTCCCCTTCAGGAAGAATTTAATAAAAAATTAGGAATAGCGCCTTCTTCCTGCTGGCTTATAGACGGTGTTCATCCTACTCATGCAGGTCATCAGCTTATTGCAAACCAACTGATAAAATCGCTTGAATTATAATTGTGAAAAGGAGTTAGATTATTATGTATAATTTCCCAATCGGTGTTATTGTTGACAGTTTTCGTCTGCCCATACCCGAAGCTGTAAAAAAAGCTGCTGAAATCGGAGCACAGGGCATCCAGGTTTACGCTTCAAACGGTGATATGGCACCCGAAAATCTTTCTTCGGCAAAAAGAGTTGAATTTAAAAAACTCGTTGAAGATAACGGCCTTGTTATTTCCGCACTTTGCGGTGACCTGGGCGGCGGCGGATTTGTTCATCCTGACCGTAATCCTCAGAAAATTGAAAAATCAAAAAGAATACTTGACATGGCAAAAGAACTGGGAACTGATATTGTTACAACTCATATCGGCGCTGTTCCCAAAGATAAAAAACATGACAGATATAAAATCATGCAGGAGGCCTGCTTTGAACTGAGCCGTTATGCAGATGATATAGGCGCACATTTTGCCATTGAAACAGGTCCCGAAACATCAGCTCAGTTAAAAGAATTTCTTGACGGACTTGGTTCAACAGGTGTAGGTGTTAACCTTGACCCTGCGAACCTTGTTATGGTAACAGGTGATGACCCTGTAAAAGCGGTTTACAACCTTAAGGATTATATTGTTCACACCCATGCAAAAGACGGTGTTCAGAATTATTATCTTGACCCTGATATTGTTTACGGTATGCCGGGGACCGAGAATCTTCTTGAAGAAGGCACCCATGTAACTGACGGCCCTTCATTCACAGAAGTTCCTCTCGGCAAAGGAAGTGTTCCGTTTAAGGAGTACCTTAATGCTCTTGACGATATAGGCTTTAAGGGCTTCCTCACAATAGAAAGAGAAGTTGGCGACAATCCGGCAAAAGATATTGCCGATGCTGTTACATTCCTTAAAAATATAATGAATGTTTAATAATGTCTGAACATTTCTTTCCGGTTTTTTACTGATAGTTTTTCAATGCAGGAAAGAAAAATTGTGTTACATACAACAAGAGCCGTAACGAAACCAAAAGTTTCATTGCGGCTCTTTATTATATTTATTAATTTGTCGGATAATGCTTTAACATCATAATGAAAAAAAATCACCTGTAGATATCGGAGCATCCGGATTTTCAAATGAATCATCGTATTTACCCGAAATAAACAGCTCAATAAAAATAAGCAAATAAAGTTCTTTAAGTTCTTTTCCCATACTTTTGTTCTGAAGTGCAGCTTTTCCTTCCTTAATACCGGCTTTAACACCGTTTTCTTTCATATCGCTTATAATTCGTGTCAACGCCTGCTTTGCTCTTAATCTGTATGAATAAGGCGTTACCATCGCTTCAGAGCATAACGATTTTATTTTATTTAGGGTTTTATCAGTATCAAGCTTTTTCTTAAGGAGTTCGTAATTTTCTTCACTGATAACTGCGGTGTTGCTTGTTGTTCCCCCGATTTTTTTCAGGTTCTTAATAATCACAGGTCTGAACTGCTTTTTACATTTTTCTTTATAAAGCTTTTTATCCGCTTTATTTTTATATCTTACTTTTTTTGCAACAGGTGAAATATTATTTCTGGCAAAAGGATATTTCCCGCTTACCCCGAAAGAGTCAAGCATTTTACAGCTTTTTTTAAGAATAATCATATTCCCGGTAATGAACGGGTCAGCATACATAAATATTTTTTCGTTTTTCTTCAGCTTATTATCCAAAACTCTTTTCATACTGTTTTCATAATAGACTGAAAGTATCTGGTCGGCATATTCGCCGCATATCAGACTTTTTGCCCCCGAATTACTAACGGCTTTTGCCAGCGCATACTGTAAAAAAACACCGGATTCAAAAACACTGCCGTCAAGTCTCCATACAATATCCGTAAAATTATTAAAATACTCTTCATCAACCGTTACGGTATGAAGCTTAACCTGTTGAATATCGGCAACATTTTCTTTAACAGTATCTATTTCACTTCTTCCGACTTTTCCGCCGACTGTAAACGCATTTACCGTGCCGCTGCTTTTTGAAAGAACAGTGTCGAGAACAAGATTTGAATCAAATCCGCTCGAAAGAGGAATGTAAACATCGCTGCCGTATTCAATTAAGCTTTCGATATTCTTTCTCATTTCAGGCAAAAGTTCTTCCTCGGGGTCTTCGGCTGAACATTCAGGGGTTTTATATTCAAACTTTATATTACCAATATCTTTTCCGTCTGCAGTAAGCTCATATCCCGATTGAATCTTTTCAACATTTTCAATCAGCGTTTCTTTGCCCATAACAAAACCGTTAATTAAAAATTCATTTGCGGAGTCAATATTCAACTCTCTTTTAATATTGCTTTCAATTAAAAGCTTCTTAAGTGAAGTTGAATAATAAAGTCTGTTATTATTTACAGTATAATATAAATCAAACGGAGATGTTGTAATATCACAAAAAGCATGAAGGACTTTATTAATTTTATCATAAACAACAGCAATAAAAAGCTGCGGAATATTTTGAATACAGCAAGCACCGTTTTCCGAATAATTCTCGGCAACGGTTTGGGCAATATCATCATCAGAATCTGTCAGAACATAAACAGTTAAATCTGCTCCGTCAAAAATCTGACAGGTACTTTCCGACACGGTATTAAGCCTGCTGTCAAAGTCATATATTCCGCTTAAAATCATATCATTAAGCCTCCGTTAAAATTAAATATACGATGATTATAATATTAAAGATTTTTTTTGTCAAGAAATCAACTGCGGTTTGATTTTTGATTTTTTATATGTTAATATGTAGTAAGAAATCAGGAAAATCCGGTGATTGAATCTATGAATACAGAACTTAAAAATCTTGCAGTCTGCGTAGGCAAAGGCGGTCAGAAAGATATTGCGGAATCATTTGCACGAAAAACAGGAGCGGCTATATCTGATAAACCCGGTGAAGAGCTTACCTTAATGTTTGATTCTCACGGAATATATCTTACAGGGTACGGGCTTTCGTTTCAGGGCGATTTTGAACAGATGCTTCATAGAATTACAGAAGGCCGTCTTTACCATGAGATGCTGGTTCACATTACAAAAACACAAAAAGAAAATCCCGCTGCGGTTGATGCTACAGCCGGAATGGGAGAGGATTCCGTTCTTCTGGCGGCTGCAGGATATAATGTTACTATGTATGAACAAAACCCTGTTATTGCACTGCTTTTGAAAGATGCGCTGCGCAGAGGAAAGAAAAATTTATTTTTAAAAGATATTTTATCAAGAATGACTCTTGTTGAAGGCAACAGTATTGACCTGATGAAAGAACTGCCGTTTACTCCGGATATTATTTATCTTGACCCTATGTTTCCGGCAAGAAAAAAGTCAGGTCTCGTAAACAAAAAGCTTCAGCTTATTCAGAAATTAGAACAGCCGTGTGTTGATGAAGTTCAGCTTCTTCAATCTGCAAAAGAACTGAATGCCGAAAAAATAATAATCAAAAGACCGCTTAAAGGTGCTTTTTTAGCCGGTGAAAAACCTGACTATTCAATTAAAGGAAAAGCAATAAGATATGATTGTATAAAATCAAAATAATTTCTTCATTTCAACGATTTTACACCCTAACTTAACAGCGTGTTCTTTATTGTGAAGAACGCATATTACTGTTTTGTTAAGGGTGTTTTTATTTATCAGTTTTATGGCTTTATCCGTATTTTCTTCATCAAGTCCGTTGAAAATCTCATCAAAAATATAAATGTCACCCTCATCAGCTATTGCTCTTGCAACAGCTGTCCGCCTTGCCATTCCGCCGCTGAGTTTTGACGGATATTCATTTTTTGCCTCCTCAAGCCCCAGTGATGAGATTATACCGTCAGTATCTTTACCGTTGGAAAACATTGCAACATTCTGGGAAAGAGTAAGAAACGGAAGCAATCTGTCATCCTGAAATACAGGTCTGATATTTTTGCTGTAAACAAAAATTTTGCCTGAATTCGGTTTTTCAAGCCCGCATATCAAACGGAGTAAAGTAGATTTTCCTGCTCCTGAACTGCCGAAAACACAAATGCGCTCGCCTTTATTCACTGAAAGAGAAAAATTTTCAATTATTCTTTTTCTGCCGTATGAAAAACTTACATTATCAAAAACAACTGCTTTATCTTCCATATTTTCTCTCCTTCCACAAGGTTTTCAGCAAAAAATCAAGAACAAGACTTAAAAGAATAACAGCAAGGGTTACAGCAAATATTTCTGTATACTCTATTGTTGCTTTGCCTTTTTGAAGTAATGAACCTATTGACCCTGTAGGGTTGCAGATAACCTCAGCCGCAATCCCCGATTTCCACGCAATACCGAGCCCTGTAATGCACCCTGTTCTGAGATGAGGAAGAATAAGAGGTATTCTGATACGGAAAATAATATCCTTTTTGCTCATACCGAATACCTGCCCCATTTCACTGTAACGGATATCCGCATTTTCAAGACCGGCGTCAACATGGCTCCATATTATCGGTATTACCATAAGCGACGATATAAATGACGGCAGTATATACGAAGGAATCCACAGCCATGCGATAAATATAAAAGCTGTAACAGGCACTGAACGAATAATATGAATAAGCGGTGCTGAAAGAGTTTTAAAAAACTGAGAATTTCCTGAAAAAACACCGCATAATGTTCCGATTACAACCGCTGAAAGAAATCCGAGAATAATATGAAGCAAGGATGTTCCGACTGCATTATAAAACTCCGGATTATTAAGATTTCCCGCCAATGATTTAACCGTTTCAACTGGGAGGGGGATTTTTATTATCAAATTTTTATTTGCGGCAGATGCCGCAACCTGCCACACCGCAACCCAAAATAGGGCTGACAGCAGATTAAATAAAAATTTTATTGAACGGCTTTTTTCTTTTCTTCGCTTTTTTCTCATTGTTTTTCGTACCAGAATCCTTCATCGGGTATTTCACCTACAGATGATTTGTCAATATCATAAAGAACTTTAAGATAACCTGAAAGCTTTGTTTTCATTTCATTACCCGAAATAAAACAGATATGACAATCAGGAATTGCTTTCTGAGCAACAGCCGCTTTTGTAACAATGCCGTATTTTTCACATAATGTTCCTGTAGTTTCGGGGTTGCTGTTTGCTTCTTTTGCTGAGTTTTCATATTCCTCAAGGAATTTATTCACTGTTTCAGGACTGTTTTCGCAAAAATCTTTTCTTGCAATTATACATCCCATCATCAGAGATGAATTTTCAGAAAGTTTATCCCATTCATCTGTTAAATCAAGCACTTTGTTTGCAGTTTTGAACTTCAATAAAACAGATGTTGACACGGGCGCAGGAGCAATAATCACCGCATTCGGTTCACTTGACCAGACTGAAGCGAGCTGAGAACCGTCAGTTTTATATTCAACGGTTACATCTTTTGTTATGTCAATATTACTTTTTCTTAAAAGATATTCAATAATATACTGAGGATTTGCGCCTTGACCCGTTGTTACTATTTTTCTGCCCTTCAGGTCTGATAATGAATTTATCTTTGCGCCTGTGTTATCAAGTACACTTAAAACACCCAATGTATTTACTGCCAGAATTTTTATACCCTTTTGTGTTTTTTTATATAATTTTGCGGCAAGATTTGTAGGCACAGCGGCAATATCCGCTTCACCGTTTGACAATTTAGCTACTATTTCATCAGGAGATGCAACTGCGGTAAAATTATATTTAACATCTGATTTAGCATTTTCGCTTTTATTCCATAGATTAACGGCGCCGATTCCCGTAGGCCCTGTCAGCACAAAAATATTTGCTGATTTCACTTCTTCTTTTTTACCTGAACAGGCGGCAAGTGAAAACACCGTTATTATTGTAAGAAAAACTGAAATTATTTTTTTCATATTTTTATCTCCTTATATATATTTTTTTATCTTCTCTTTTTATTATGTCTTTTTCTTCAAGCTCTGATACGGCACGGTAAATACTTGTTCTCCCCATTCCCGAAAGAGATGCGAGCAAAGACATATTTACATTATCAATAATTCCGTTTTCATCAGCTTTTTCACAAAGAAGACGGTAAAGTCTTGATGAAGCTGAATCACCTGTATACTGAGCTATTTTTTCGTTTAGATATCTTATTTTATCTGAAAGAAATGTTATATAATTAACAGCGCAAACCGGATATTCCGAGATGATTTTTCTCAGGGTATCTTCTTTAATAAAAAGAACTTTGCACGATGTTTTTGCAACAATTCTACTGACATATTCTTCCCCTGCACCGAAAAGTGCGGCTGCGCCGAAAACATCTCCCTCATTAAATGACGCCTTAACTGTATTTCCGTTTCCCGCATATCCTTTCCCCGAAAGGAAAACACCCAATGCGCTGTTAAAATGAGTGTTATCAAAAATAACATTACCTTTTTCAAAAGAATATACATCATTAAAATAACCGATTATTTCTTTTCGCTGATTACAGGTCAGACCGTTAAATAAAAATAATTCTTCAATATTATACATAATTCCTCCAAAACTGTGCCATTTGGAACACTTTTATAATATCACAACTTATTGAATTTGTCAAGAAAAAAGAGCTTCATCCGTTTTATGAATGAAGCTCAGTAATAAATAAGTATATCAGTATTTCAGCCGGCTGTTTATTTCCTTAACCGTGTCGGCATCAATTTTCAGCATCTCTCTGTCATAGGTGAACATACCGTTGATTTCAAACTCAACATCTGAAACCTGAGTATAAACTGTTGCGCACAGACCTTTTTTAACAAGCGGAATAATCTGCTTTTCGTGAAGCTTTCTGAATGCCTGAGTAAGCTGTTCGCTGCTTTTGTAATTAACATTGTAACCGAAACTTTTATTTTTATTAAATGCGTGTTGAGGAATTATGTAACTCAATCCGCCGTATTCGGTAAGCGCAAACGGTCTTCCGTCCGGCTTAGGCATTTTCACGGGGAAAATGTACCTGTGAACACTTTTAAGTTCCGGACCTGACTGGTCATGCCATCCGCTTGCATGGTCAACAATTCTGCTTGAATCGTATTTTTTTACATTTTCACCGATTCGTTTTGCATCAAACTGTCCCCATGATTCATTGAACGGAACCCAACAGCCGATACAGGTGAAATTATAAAGAGTATCAATCATTTCAAAAAGCTCTTTTTCAAACTCATCACGATAAGTTTTATCTTTTCTGCCGAAAAGGGAGTAATTGCTGTCCTTAACATTTGTAATTCCGATATTAGGCAGTCCCCCGGCAAGAATAAGATTAAGCTTATCAAGGCCGCTTACCATATCCTGCCATACAATCATCCCGATTTTATCACAGTGATAATACCACCGTGCAGGTTCAACCTTGATATGTTTGCGAAGCATATTGAATCCTAAATTTTTCATAGACTGTATATCAAATATCATCGCTTCGTCACAAGGAGCAGTCAGAACCCCGTCACACCAGTATCCCTGGTCAAGAAGTCCACGCTGAAAATACGGTTCGTTATTAAGCATCAGTCTGGGTATTCCGCAGGAATCTTTGCCGATACTGTATTTTCTCATTCCGAAATAGCCGGTTATGCTGTCAACAATATCACCGTCTTTTACAACAGATAATTCAATATCGTAAAGGAACGGATTTTCAGGACTCCACAGCACAGCATCATTGATAAAAATATCTTCATCGTCAGAAATTTTTTCGTTAAAAATTTCCTCATTATTTTTTCTAATAACCGCAAAAATCTCTGCTTCTTGTGATAAAAATGTTTTAACATTTATAACGGATTTATCAATATCCGGCAAAAATCTGATATTCTCAATATGAACAGGGTCAACCGGCTCAAGCCAAACTGTTTGCCAAATACCTGTTGTAGAGGTGTACCAGAAGCCGTGACTTTCCGATGCCTGCTTTCCTCTTGGCTGCATAGCTTTATCCGTCGGGTCAAACACACGGATATTAAGTGTATTTTCACTGTCTGCAAGATAATCTGTTATATCAAAGCTGAACGGAATATATCCGCCTTTATGCTCGCCGACTTTACTGCCGTTAATATATACACGGCAATACCAGTCAACTGCTCCGAAATGAAGAATAACACGCTTCCCTTTAAAACATTCATCAAGTGTGAATTTTTTTTCATACCATAAAATCTGCTTTTCGCTTACCCTTTTTGCAACACCGGATAAGTCGCATTCAACCGCAAACGGTACAAGAATATCACCGTCATACTTTTCAGGTATTTTATCTGTTATTTCAGTAATTGAATATCTGAATTTTCCGTTAAGATTTTGCCAATGTTTTCTTACCATTTGAGGCCGTGGATATTCCTGCCACGGGTGAAGTTTATCAACTTTATCTGTCCAGCGGGTTTTCATAAGCATCATCCTTTCAATTTACTATTTTATACGAAAAAAACTTTCTTGTCTATATTTATGCTTGAATTTATCTGTAAATTGTGATATAGTTTACTGGCATAATTGATATGCGGGTATGGTGGAATTGGCAGACACGTAAGATTTAGGATCTTATGCCTCACAGCGTGCAGGTTCGACCCCTGTTACCCGCACCAAACTCGAATAATCCGAACCTTATATTCCAAGTTGGAGAAGGGTTCGGATTTTTCATTAATCTATGAAAAATCGGACATCTCATAAATATTTTTTATTGGAGGTCTGATTATGACACAAAGCAATTTTGAAAAGAACGGCGGAACTTATACAAAGGTCGGCGATTATCTTATCCCCGATTTGACATTACCGCCCGAAGAACAGAACATTCACATCGGCGTATGGGGTATGCGGCATAAACGCTACCTTATGGAAAATCAGCGGGTTACATTCAACATTATGCAGATGAACGGCACACTTTGGAAACACCTTGCCGATATTGACAAGCAGGCAGAAGATATGTTTCTTCGGCTCGTAAACGATATGGCAAAGGCAGAATGTATTACCGAACAGCTCAAAGCAGAAAATCAAATGCTGTGGGTGCAGAAGATGAATAACATCCGCAACCAAGCAACAGAAATCGTCAATACTGAACTGATTTACGCATAAAAACAAGGCAGACCGTTGTACAATAAAAACTGCGGTCTGCCGTTACTTTTTTATGCCGTTTTAGGTGCTTATTTTGATAATATTTTGCCCTATAATCGATTTATTTTTGAATGTAATGTATCATCATTATCTGATAGTATACATTCAAATGTAGCCTCGTTTTTTCGTTACTAAACCTTTTTGAGGCATTATAATGTCTGTATCATTTTGAATTAAAAATGACAACACAAAACTGAAATTATGCTATCACATACTTTATTTATTCTTCGTCGGCTGCATCAATTTCATCAATTGTTAAATCTGCTGATTCATGATTATGTATTTCATCATGACATTTTGTACACAACACCATAATATTATCCAGTGATGTCTTTCCGCCTTCACTGAACAATTCAATGTGATGATATTCAGGTTCCTTGTAATCTTTGAATCTTTTTCCGCATTTTTCACAGCAATTATTTGCATTACTATATGCAGAAATCTTGTCTTCATCACTTATTTGTCTGTTTTCATCAAGAGGTTTAAGTTTAAGCTCATTGATCATATATTCTTTCATTGTGGCTTTGCGGTTTTCATTTAATCGCTCTGCCCAACCACCTCGAGCATTATCATAAAATCTTTGAAGTTTAATATCTGAGGTTCTCCAATCCTCGGTATAAACCCTTAAATGAAATTGTTCGATAAATTTTGCTATATCCGCTTCTCTTCCATTTAACGCATATGTATCTCTTAAGTCACTAATAACACAATAAACTGTTACTACCCATGCATGCTTTGACAAAAACTGATAATTACCCGGTTCCGCCGGAAAACACTTTAACAAATAGTTTAGTACGTTTTGTATTTTTTTGTAAATTTTAGAGTTTACTGTAATATCGTCCTTATATTTATCGAACATTTCGTTAAGAGGACCTGTGCTTGAATCTTTTGTTCCAAACTTTTCATAGAACATCATACGGGATACATCTTCATAAGTATGGTATCTTTGTTTATTTACACCTATAGATTTTGAAATATAATCATGTTTTGCAAGTTCACGCATTACATTAACAATTTGACCAGGCTTAGCGTTAAGCTTTTCACCGATTCCAAGAGGCTTTCCCCTTTGTAAACGTGAAAAAATCATCCTAACACGTTCGTCGTCATAATCTTTCATGATTTTAACTTGAAGGTTATAGTTTTGAAACAGTTCTCTTTCTTTGGTTGTTAAATCTTGAAATTTTTTACCATCAAGTGCTTGTATTGAAAACTCTTTACTTAAAGCAAATTTATTGTTATAAAAATCGGTTATACATTGTAATCTCTGTTGTCCATCAACAATGTAATATGTATCTTCAGACGAAATATAATTAAGAAAAAAGATTGGAACAGGTTCACCTCTCATAATTGTATCTATGAGGCATTGCTTATCTTTATGTGACCAAACATCTGCTGGTCTTTGATAGGTCTCATCTACTTTATATTTATCTCTATTTAGAATGAAGTCACTTATTTTCATAGCTTGTTTTTCCTTTCATATATTCTTTCTTCCATTCTTCAAATTCCTTTTTGCCTTCCTCGGATTCAAAGAATGAGATAATATCCGGCAGCATTAAATCAACTATTGACTCGACAATTTCATCCGATAAAGCCAACTCCGCTCTTGTGCTTTTCCAAGTAAAGCGTAAACGGATTAAAATCTTTTTTAAGAAAGATAACTTATCATAATTTTTGATTTCTTCCCATCCCGGAGCAAGAGCAAGTGCAACTTCTTTTTCAATATCGCTATGATAATCCTGTATGTAAAAGCACAAACGTGAACGTTCAAAAGAACGATAATCAATATGGTCTGTTGTTAAAATTTCGTTCAAAGCAAACGCCGCACGGCTTTTTAATATTGAACTTTCCATTTTTACACTTCACTCCTTTTCGGCGGGTTTTAGGGTGCTTTACCCTAACAAGTGTATTTGTGTGGTAACAAATACGATGCTTGATAAGACAGTGCCACATTGGATTTCAAGCATCCAAGCGAATTTGGATATCCAAATTCATTGCTTGATAAGACAATACATAAATATAAAAACTCTTATCGTATTATCTGAGTAACCAAGTCATTATACCACTCATGCGGCGGCAAAGCTGAATTGTATGCTTCTTCGAAAACCGGATATAAGTCCTTATACTTGAAGCCGCAAATAATAATTTGCTTCAATTCTGTCGTCTGCAGCGGAATTATCTTCATACCATTAACAAACTGTGTGTAATCATGAGTATTGTAAAATGGTGTAGTCTTTCTGTTACGAAAATCAGCAATAACATTTATATCAAGATATGTTGTTGCAAAAACACAGTAAGAATTGAGATTTCCTGTACGAAGCAAATGCGAACCCAAATGTCGTGAAACCGGCTCCATTTCCATTCTTCGCTGATTTGTACCGTCAGCCAAAGTAGCTTCAAGCAACAATGCGTGTTCGGGATAATTCTCGCTTGCAGAGTATTCATAAACGATATCAGCTTCGCCGCCCGCCGCATGTGTAACAGGCAACAAGTCAGCATCTAATGATAACTTCATATAATCAAGAAGTTGACCTTTATATTCACTTGTTTTATACCAAATAATGCCGAGTACATATTCAAATATTGTAGGCATGTCAGCATTATCTGTAACCATATTACGGATTTCGTCATCATTACGACTTTCAAAATAACTTAAGAGAGAAAGCAGTTTTTCGTCAGTAAATTTTTCTTCAATCAGCGTATGAAGTCTCTGATAGCGAATATTGTTAAGAGCTGCTCTTGCTTCCTCAACCGTTGTAATATTAGTTCCAAGTTCTGCATTAACACCGTTAATTATTGTTGCTTCATTTGTAATTAAGCAATCAGCGATATCTTCTAAAGCACAGTCATTAAACAGCAAATCACATTCTTCAAATGCTTTTTCATATAAATCTTCAACTATATTGCCGAAAAAATGTTTTGGTAAAATATCAAGCTTAGCTTATTTAAAAATAACATCTCTATGATATTCCATATTGTGAAGCAATTCATTACTCGGATTGTTTATATATGTTTTGTCGTTATCTATTCTTAGTCGTACAATATTATTAGCAGATAACTCATTTGAAACTATTATTTTCATTGATTTGTCAAAAGATATAAGCCCAATATCGAACAATTTATCATATAACGGTGATAGTAACAATCCGTTTTCAGAACTTAATCTTTCATAATTATCAGACGATCTCCACGGCTTAATATGGCTTGCCACTAACAGTCTTGTATCATCTATGCCAGTTATTATGCAAGAACCGTATTTTTCGATAAGTGAATCGCGAAAAATCCCCTGACCAATTCGAGCTTTTATCAGCATTTCCTTTTCTGTTGTGTCAATATTTAGCTCTTTAATATTATGAATCTGACGGTTGATTATCGGATTATCTGTATCTGTCTGCTGTGATATATCCCGTAATCCCCAATAGCCCTCGCCTAAGCCATATACAGAATAAAACAAATTTTCTCCACCGCTAAAAGATTTTGTATCAGAACAATGTCTTTGAATAGTTGCTCTGACATTATCTTTCCAATTTGGATTTAAATGAATTGCAGGTAATAAATCTCGTTTTTCGATTGATTGATTTATTTCTTTAAGAGAACCCATGCCGTTAAGTTCTTGTAAAGATAAAACAATTTCTGACAAATAAGTTATTTTATCGGACATAAATATGGTTCACCTTCGTATTCATATTTCTTAATATCATTATCGGAAGCTACACGCAATATTTTGATTTGAGAAATTCCGTCATACCATTTCTTTTCACTATGGCGTATCGCTTCAATTTGGTGCCCTGTCGTAACATTTATTTCATAATCAGAAAGCCATTGAATTAAATAAAGATTATTGCCAATTATAGATTCCATAACTATTCACCTTTTTTTATTTACAAAACACTACAACACACTTTAAGTTCATATTTACGGACACAAAATATGATACGATAATAGTAATTTAATTATTTGTTTTCTTCATAAGTAACTTCAACAATGTCTTCTATATTGCACTGCAATACCGCACAAATCTTTTCAAGAGTTTCAAGTGGGACAGATTCATCTTTTGCGAGTTTAGCCATTGCATTAGTTGTGATTTTTGAGGCTTCACGGAGTTGTGTTTTATTCATCTTTTTATCAATCATCAGTTTCCAAAGTTTATTGTATGAGCGAGCCAAAGTGCAGCCCTCCTATGGATATATTTCAACAATTTTAAGTATATCACATACACAATAAATAAGCAATAATAAAATTGAAAAAATCAATTTATTTTTGAAAATATAGATTTTGTTATAGACTTTTCTTTTAGGATATGATATACTCCATTTGTAAGCGGTATCGTCTCATCAAGCAATGAATTTGGATATCACAAATTCGCTTGGATGCTTGAAATCCAATGCGGCATTGTCTTATCAAGCATCGCCGTTGCATATGCACGGCACTTGTCAGGGACAGCCCTGAAACCCGACAGAAAGGACAGTGAGAAAATGAACGGTATAATTTATGCAAGATATTCTTCTGACAGTCAGCGTGAGGAATCTATTGAAGGTCAGATTCGTGAGTGCAAAGCCTTTGCCGAAAAGAACGATATTCATATTGTCGATACATATATTGACCGTGCATTGTCCGCTAAAACTGATAATCGTCCGAGCTTTCAACAGATGATAAAAGACAGCAGTAAAAAGAATTTTGATGTTGTTGTAGTATGGAAGCTTGACCGCTTTGCCCGTAACAGATACGATTCGGCTCACTATAAAACTATGCTGAAAAAGAACGGGGTTAAAGTTATTTCCGCAACAGAAGCTATTTCGGAGGGTGCCGAGGGCATACTCCTTGAAACAATGCTTGAAGGAATGGCAGAGTATTATTCCGTTGAACTTGCCGAAAAGGTAAATCGAGGTTTGAAAGAAAATGCCCTTAAATGTAAGTATAACGGCGGTACACTTCCTATCGGATATGTAGTTGACAGCGACAAACATTATCAGCTTGACCCTGTAACCGCTCCTGCTGTTGCAGATGCTTTCAAAATGTACGCAAACGGAATGGGTATGCAACAGATAGCGGATGAATTAAACATCAGGGGTGTCAGAACTCAAAGGAATAACGGCAAACTTGATGTTGATAATATTACCTGTATGCTCCATAACAGAAAATATACGGGTGAGTACAGATATAAAGATGTTGTTATTCCCGGCGGCATACCTGCTATTGTCACGGAGGAGCTTTTTGAAAAAGTGCAGGAACGAATGATATTAAATAAAAAAGCTCCGGCTAAACATAAAGCCGAAGACGAATATCTTTTAACAACTAAACTTTACTGTGCCAAATGTAATTGTTATATGGTTGGCGAAAGCGGTACAAGTCACACCGGTTATGTTCACCATTACTATAAATGTGTGAGCGCAAAGAACCATAAAGGCTGCAAGAAAAAGACTGTTAAAAAGGATTGGATAGAGAATTTAGTCCTTAAAGAGATTCAAAAAGTTATCTTTGATGATGAACTTCTTGAACGCCTTACTGATATGGCTTTAGAAAAATTAGGTTCTGAAAACAAGGTTTTACCGATACTTCAAAAGCGGTACTCAGAGACTGAAAGAGCTATAAATAATATGTTGAACGCAATAGAGCAAGGCATAGTTACGCCGTCAACAAAGCAAAGACTTGAAGAACTTGAACAGCAAAAAGGCGAACTTTCGGTTCAGATAATGAAAGAAGAAATGTCAAAACCGGTTCTTACAAGAGAACAGATACTGTTTTGGTTCCACAGATTAAGAAAGCTTAACATAGAAAAACTTGAACACCGCCGCAAGCTGTTTGATACATTTATCAACGCAATTTATCTTGATGATGACAAAATGGTAATCACTTTTAATTTCAAAGACGGTTCAAAAACAATAACCTTTGCCGAAATTGAAGAGGCAGAGAAAGGTTCGGATTTCACCGATTTCGGTGCACCATTGGAATTAAATCCGAACCTTTTTGTTGCAAATTTGGTGTTTGGATTGATAGTAAAGAACAGACAGAGATAACTCCCTGCCTGTTCTTTTTATTTCGTTTTACAGTTTCTTTTCAAGAAGTGCATAGCAAGCACGGATTGTCATAGCACCTGCGTAACCGTCCTGTTCGATGCCAGCAGCTTTCTGTACCTGCTTTGTCGCAGTTACAGTACCGTTACCGAAAATATTGTTGTTATCAACACTCTGTGTGATAATACCTGCCTTTTTCAGCAGAATGAGTAACTGTTTATATGTGTAAACAGCAACATTCGCATCACCTTTAGCAAGATACTCTCTTGAGTCTGTACCCTTGATTGTCTTAGGTGTATCAATGGTAACTTTGGGTGCTGTGGATGTTGTAGGAGCATGAGCTGAACTCTGTCCTAACTTTGCGTTTATATCAGTTTGATCATATATCATTTTATATTAAAAAACAAGATAGAATTGCCTGAAATTTCAATTAAATAAGCTGCAGCAGTATCGACAACCCTGTCTGCCGGAACATAATAAAATAAATCAGCGGTCCGTTAATACGGGTCGCTGATTTTCTATTCGAAGATATCTTTTCTGTTTTTCTGTTCGGTGTTATTCTACAGTAACGGTAACCGTGTCGGTAAAGCCGCCCGTCATTGTGATTTTAACTGTTGTTGTGCCTGCGGATAACGGTGTGATGATTCCGCTGTCATCAACGGATATAATACTGCCGTCTTCAACCTCAAAGGTCATATGATAAATGTCTGCATCAATCATGG
>JAZQPL010000030.1:0-37249 GCA_045628495.1 Acutalibacteraceae bacterium | reverse complement strand
ACAAAAGCCGCCGATGTTGACATTGTTTTTGTTGACAGATTCAGCGGTTCACTTGTTATCTGCGGTGATGTTGCCAGTGTTGAGGCCGCATTGAAGGATGTTCTGTCAACGCTGAAAAATATTCTTAAATTTGCTTCAACCGAAATTACAAGGACTTGATTATATGAAAAAAGTTATGCTGATTGGCTCAAGCACATGCGGCAAAACTACACTGTGTCAGCGTTTGAACGGCATGAAAATAGAATATCAGAAAACACAGACAATCGGCGTTATAAATAATACTATTGACACTCCGGGTGAATATCTTGAAAACCGTCAGCTGTATAAAGGAATTATCGTTACTGCCTCAGACAGTGACCAGATTCTTTTTTTGCAGGATGCAACTGATGAAAGATTCAGATTTTCTCCGGGTCAGGCGGCGTTTTTCAGTGTTCCGGTTGCCGGAGTTGTCAGCAAAATTGATATTGCAACTAAACAGCAGATTGATGATGCTGTTGAATTGCTTGAACTTGCAGGCTGTGAGAAAATTTTTCTCACAAGTGCTGTAACAGGTGAGGGTGCTCAGGAACTTCTTGATTTTCTTAATGAAAGTCAAGAGTGACTATATATAAAAATATTACAGAAGGTGTATTAACAATGAAAATCGAAAATATGGAAAAGTACAGAGGCGTATACGCATTGCTTCTTACTGCATTTAATGAAGATAAGACCATTGACTACAAAGGCTATGCTTCCTATGTAGAATGGCAGGCTTCAAATAAGCCTCATTTTCTTTTCCCTGTTTGCGGCAGTTCTGAAATGGCTGAGCTTACTCTTGACGAAAGAGTTAAGGTTGCCAAAACAGCTGCTGAACATTCAAATGGTGTACCGTGCTTTGCCACTGCAAACCTTGAACCTTCATGGTATGCTCAGATTGAAGAAGTAAAAAGAATGGAACAGACAGGTGTAGAAGGTCTTGTTTTTGTTACTAAAGGATACGGAAATGATGACGACAGAGTTGTTTCATACCTTTGCGAGCTTGCGGAGTACTCAACTCTTCCCATACTTCTTTATGAATTCCCCGGTTTACAGCCCCATCTTATCAGCGGAAAAGCTTACGGTGAGCTTGCAAAAACAGGCAGATTTGTCGGTATTAAAGATACTACATCGCAAATGCAGCCTATTATTGATAAAATAAAAGTTCAGGGAGATACAGCTGTTATGCAAGCAAATATACCTTATCTTCTTGAAGCTTATGAAGCGGGCGCAAGAGGTGTTGTTGCAACTCCCACATCCTGCGGAGCGGGTCTTTTCAGAAAAATGTATGATGAGTTCTTTGTTGATAAGGATTATGAAGCTGCTAAGAAAACTTATGAGCATATTATTCTTCTTGACCAGTGCATTGACAGCGGATTTATGGCAAGCGCAAAGTATCTCTGCCAGCTTCAGGGTGTTCCCATGACTTATGTTACAAGAGGAAGTCATAATCTTTCACCAAGCAGACTTAAAAGCATTCGTACTTTCTATGATTATGCAAAAGCAAACGGTATATTAAAATAAAGAGGTAGTTTATGAGTAAACGGTATCTAATAATCAATGCAGATGATTTCGGAATGTCTCTTTCTCAGAATAATGCCACATTTGAGCTGTTTGAATGCGGCGGAATCACCTCTGCATCTGTAATGGTTCCATGCGGCTGGGTTAAACATGCCGTAAGGTGGACACAAAAGCATAAGGATTTTTCAGTCGGAGTTCATCTTACATTTACAAGTGAATGGGGAGGATACCGTTGGGGTCCTGTTTCAGCAGGTGAAACACTGCGTGATTCCGAAGGCTATTTTCACCATGAATGTGAAGATTTTGAAGCTCAGTGCGATATTAAAGATGTTGAATCGGAAATTAAGGCTCAGGTCAATAAAGCCGAGAGTCTCGGACTCCGTGTTTCGCATCTTGATACACACATGGCTGCATTATACGGTTTGTGCGGTAATTTTGACCTTATGCCTAAAACCTTTGAGCTTTGCAGTGAATTGAAGCTGCCGTTTAGAATGTACCGTTTTCCTCATCCCGACTATGTTCCGGAAGGGCTTGATTTGCCGATACCGATGTACGAAAGATTTGTCAGGAACTATTCAAATATTGCGGATATGTATGAGGTTCCGATACTTGATTATCTTATTTATCCCGAATGTCCTCAGGAAGCATATACTGATTATAATACTTTTAAGAACTTTGTTCTAAACAGATTAGTGAATATACCTGACGGTGTCAGTGAAGCTTATATTCATCCGTCGCTGGAAACAGACGAGATTAAAGCTATCACAGCCCGGTGGTGGAACAGGGTATGGGAATTTAATGTTTTTTCTGACCCTCAGACAAGAAAAATTCTTGAAAGTGAAGGAATTGAACTAATAAATTACGACGACCTTGTTAAAATAAGAAATAACAATAATAACAGATAAGCAGGGGGTTTTTATGTCAAAAATTATTGTTGCAGGTGCAGGTCACGGCGGACTTGTTGCAGCGTATCATCTTGCAGTTAACGGTGAAGATGTAACTGTTTTTGAAAAAAATAAACAGGATAATTTAGGCTATGACTGGCAGGATTCTTTTGATTATAAATGCTTTTCTTATGCGGATATGCCCATTCCCGAGATAGGAATGAAAAGTAAAATTCCTTTTACTTTTGTTCCATGTCTTGAACCTTACACAAGCTTTACCCAGGCAAAACAGCCGGGTAAAATATCTCTTCATATGTACAGAAAAGATATATACGAACATCTTGTGTCACTTTGCTGTAAGGTGGGTGTAAATTTTAAGTATAATACAAATATTAAGTCTGCAATTCTGTTTGGTAACCGTGTTTGCGGAATAAAGACTGATAAAGGCGATTTTTTTGCTGATTTGGTAATTGATGCGGCTGGTATGTATTCACCTGTAAAAAACAGTTTGCCTGATTATCTCAATATTCAGAAAGATTTCGGCGGTTGTGAAGTACTTCATTCATACAGGGCGTATTATAAAAAAACACCCGGCGTACCGGACCCTGAAAATGTATATCAGGTTTTACTTAATGAAGACGGCAATATCGGTCTGTCATGGGTTATAACAAGAGATGATTTTGTTGATGTGCTTATTGGCCGCTTTGGTGATTTTAATATTTCCATGGCAAAAAAAGCCGTTGATAATTTAAGGAATTATTATCCGAATATCGGTTCAAAAATTTTACACGGAGGGCAGATTGCGGATATTCCCGTTCGTCAGCCTGTTGCGTGTATGATTGCAGACGGTTATGCAGCCGTGGGTGATTCGGCGTGTATGACTGTGCCCATGATGGGTTCAGGGATTACAAACAGTATTATGGCAGGTAAAATGCTTGCCGATGCTGCAATTTCAGATGAAAATAAAACATATTCCGCATCGGTTTTGTGGGAATATGAAAAACAATACTTTAAGGATATAGGCAATACCTGCTGCGGTTTGGAGTTATTTAAAGTTTTACTTAATGAATTAACTCCGGATGATATTGTGTATCTTATTAACGAGGATATACTTTCTTCCGAAGATGTTAATTTCAGCACTAATGATACAACTCTTGCCGGAATGGTTATTTCAAGCGGACACGGAATTCCGGGAATTGTCAGTAAGGCAAAAAAGATTAAAAATAATGATGTTCTTTTCAAAAAGCTTGTGTCTCTTGGGGCAAACGCCGCAAAGCTTCAAAAGCTTAAAGTGTCTTTTCCATCTGATTACAATCCCGAATCTGTAAAAAAATGGTGTGAAAAGTATAACGCCTTTTTTAATTCTATTACTGTTGAAGATATTAAAGATGAAAAATTGATATAATAAATTCAGGTTGTCACATTTAATTGCGACAGCCTGTTTTTGTATTGTTTTTTTTATTATTTATTGTTATAATATTTATATTAAATTTAAGGAATGATTTTATGGCAGATTTTGAGCAGTGCAAATCAAGAGCGGAAGAGCTTCGTAATTTATTGAATTATCACAGCATTAAATATTATGTTGAAGATAATCCTGAAATTGAAGATTATGAATATGATATGCTTTTAAGAGAGCTTGAAATTATCGAAGAAAAATATCCCGAACTGTCAACTGCCGATTCACCTACAAGAAGAGTCGGCGGAAAAGCTGACAGCCAATTTCAACCTGTTGTTCATACTGTAAGGATGGAATCTTTGCAGGATGCGTTCAGTGAAGATGAACTTAAAGAATTTGACAGCAGAGTCAGAGAGGTTGTACCGGATGCATATTATGTTGTTGAGCCTAAAATTGACGGGCTTTCTGTTTCGATTGAATATGAAGACGGCATTTTCAAAACAGGCTCAACCCGTGGCGATGGTAATACAGGTGAAGATGTTTCGGCAAATCTTTGCACAGTAGGCTCAATTCCGCTTAAAATTAAATCTCCCCTTAAAAAAATTGAGGTTCGTGGGGAAGTGTATATGCCCAAAAAAGTATTTCTTGAAATTGTAGAAAATCAGGAAATATCAGGTGAAACTCCTTTCAAAAATCCGAGAAACGCTGCGGCAGGTTCTTTAAGACAGAAAAATCCGAAAATCACTGCAAAAAGAAAACTTGATATTTTTGTTTTTAATGTTCAGCAAATTGAAGGAAAAGAGCTTTCATCTCATAAACAGTCACTTGACTACCTTAAAGAACTCGGATTTAAGACAATACCGTTTTATGTCAGATGTCCTGATATTGAAAGTGCAATTAAAGAAATTCGTAAAATCGGTGATATGAGAGGGGATTTACCGTTTGATATTGACGGCGCTGTAATTAAAGTTGACGATTTTTCACAAAGAAAACTGTTAGGCAGTACTGCCAAATTCCCCAAATGGGCTATTGCTTATAAATATCCCCCTGAAGAAAAAGAAACTATCATTGAAAATATTGAAATAAATGTTGGCAGAACAGGAGTTCTTACTCCGATAGCAGTTTTTTCACCTGTTTTGCTTGCAGGTACAACCGTAAGCAGAGCAACACTTCATAACGAAGATTTTATAAAAGAAAAAAATATCTGTCTTGGTGATACCGTTGTTGTCAGAAAGGCAGGCGATATCATTCCGGAAGTTCTTAATGTAAAAAAACATTGCGATAATGCAGTTGGATTCAGTATGCCGAAGTTTTGTCCTTCATGCGGTGAACCTGTATACAGAGAGGAAGGGGAATCTGCAATCCGATGTGTAAATACCGACTGCCCGGCACAACTGTTGAGAAATATTTTTCATTTTTGCTCAAGAGATGCAATGGATATTGAAGGATTGGGTAAATCTGTTGCCGAGCTTCTTGTTAATGAAAATCTTATTAAAACCCCCGCAGATATTTATAATCTTAAAGCAGAGCAGATTGAAAATCTTGAAAGAATGGGCAGACTTTCTGCTGAGAATTTAATAAATGCGGTAAACAAATCCAAAGAAAATGACCTGTCCAGGCTGATTTATGCTCTCGGTATCCGTCATATCGGTCAGAAAGCCGCTGAACTTTTAGCGCAAAGATTTGTTACCATGTCTGCTGTTATGAATGCAACGGAAGAAGAAATCCTTACTATTGACGGATTTGGTGACATAATGGCAAAAAGCGTTTGTGAATATTTCAGCACACCATCAAATAAAGAGCTTATTGACAGTCTAATGGCTCAAGGACTTAATATGAAATATCTGAAAGAAGTTTTAGATATGAGGTTTGCAGGTAAAACTTTTGTGTTAACAGGAACTTTATCTGATTATACAAGAAGTGAAGCATCTGAGATTATTAAATCTTTCGGAGGAAAAACTTCGTCATCCGTTTCTAAAAAAACATCGTTTGTTCTTGCAGGTGAAGATGCAGGCAGCAAGCTTGTAAAAGCAAATGAGCTGGGCGTAACTGTTATCAGCGAAGAAGAGTTTGCTCAAATGATTATGTAAGGTGAAATTATGGGATATTTTGAGGATACATTTTCAATAAAAACTGATTCCGAGGCAAACAGAAATAGTATTGTTTTATTTGATAATATAAGAATTACTGTTTTATTTTCAAGGCTTATTCGTGTTGAGTATGATAAATCAAACTGCTTTTGCGATGAACCTACACAGGCTGTCTGGTTTAGGAACTTTAATGCACCTGATTTTTCTGTATACGATACTGCAAATTATATTAGAATTAAAACAAGTTTATCAGAATTTTTTATCAGCAAGCTAAACGGTAAATTGCTTAAAGTAATCACACAGGATAAAAAATGTGTTACAGATTTCAAATCATGCAATCTTAAAGGCACAAGAAGAACTCTTGATATGACCTACGGCAAAGTACCTTTAGGTGACGGAATTATGTCACGGAACGGAGTTGCTGTGCTTGATGACAGCAAATCACTTTGTATCCTTGATGACGGAACATTAAAACCTTTTGAAAGACAGGAAGATTATTATGTTTTTTCTTATTCGTCTGATTACCGTGATGCTTTAAAAGATTATTATAAAATTACAGGTTATACGCCTTTGCTGCCGAGGTTTGTTTTCGGCAACTGGTGGAGCAGGTATAAAGCGTATTCTCAGAATGAATATCTTTCACTTATGAAAAGATTTCAGTCTGAAAAAATTCCTTTTACTGTTGCTACAGTTGATATGGATTGGCATTGGGTAAATGTTGTTAAAAAATTCGGCAGTGAAGCAAAATATAAATTTCCTGTAAAAAATCCCAGCGAGCTTAATTCAGGGTGGACAGGTTACAGCTGGAATACGGATTTATTTCCTGATTATAAAGATTTTCTTTTAAGTCTTAAAAAAATGAATATGCATATAACATTAAATGTTCATCCGAGTATGGGAGTTCGTTTTTTTGAAAATCAGTATAAAGAATTTGCAGAGTTTATGGACATTGACCCTGAAAGCGGTAAAAATATTAAATTTGATTTAACCGATAAAAAATTTGCTGAAGGTTATTTTCGTTTTCTTCATCATCAATATGAAGAAGACGGGGTCGATTTCTGGTGGATTGACTGGCAGCAGGGTAGCAGTTCTCAGATTCCGGGGCTTGACCCTTTGTGGCTTTTAAATCATTATCATTTTATTGACAGCGGAAAAAATAATAAAAGACCTCTTATTCTTTCACGATATGCCGGTGCAGGTTCTCACCGTTATCCGTTGGGCTTTTCAGGTGATACTGCTGTATATTGGTCTGCACTAAGATTTCAGCCGTATTTTACTCTGACATCGTCAAATATGGGCTATACATGGTGGAGCCATGATATCGGCGGTCACAGAGGCGGTAAAAAATACGACGAGTTATACTTACGCTGGGTTCAGTTTGGCGTGTTCAGCCCGATTAACAGACTTCATTCAAGCAATAATGAATTGATGGGAAAAGAGCCGTGGAAATTTTCTGATGAAATAAAACAATATACCGTTGAGTTTTTAAGATTAAGACACCGACTTATTCCTTATATTTATACTATGAATTACCGCTGTCATTCGGAAGGAAGAGCTTTAATCGAGCCTATGTATTATGAATATCCATCTGATGAAAATGCTTACAAATGCAATAATCAGTATTTCTTCGGCAGTGAACTTATTGTTGCTCCTGTTACATCAAAAAGAGATATTCACACAAATAATGCAAGTGTTGATGTTTGGCTGCCTGAGGGCAGATTTACTGATATATTCACAAACAGAACATACACAGGCGGTAAATTTATTAAAATGTTCAGAGGGCTTGCATCAATTCCTGTTCTGGCAAAGGAAGGGTCAATAATTCCCCTGGATACTAACGGCATAGATAATGATATTTCTTTACCGACTGAAATGGAAATTTTAGTATTTAACGGGAATAATTCTTTTGATTTATATGAAGATGACGGTGAAACAAATAATTATAAAAATAACGAATATTCAATATCCCATTATAATGTTTTTACAGATGACACAACTTTGAAATTTTCATTAGAAGTTGACGATAAATTTAACATTCAGCCCGAAAGGAAATATGTTGTTTCATTCAGAAATATTTCAGATTGCAAAAAGATGACATTAAACGGAGAGAAAATCGGTTTTTCAAATATGAACGGTTTTGTTTCTGTTAAAGTAGCTTCAAAAAAATTTGAAATTTTTGTTTCAGATTATACTTTGATTAAAACATCAGATAAAAAAGATGATTATATTGACGCTGCTTCAAAATATAACGGATTAACCTTATATAAAAATATATTTAAGTCGTCAGCAGTAAAAGGTAAATCGGGATTTTTAACTCCTAAAAGATTAAAACAGCAAATTGAAGAAATAAATTCTCAGGAATAGTAACTATGTCACTCAGTTTTCTGTGAAGACAAATTACAAACAAAAAAGCCGGGATATGCAGACATAAATCTGACATATCCCGGTTGTAAAAATTTCTATCATAAATCTTTAATTGAAAATCCTGAGTTTTCATCGAATTCAATTACTCTGTCGCAATATTTAAGCATGGAGCGTCTGTGAGTAATAATAAAACAGGTAGTTTTGTTACAGCTTTCAGAAAGTCTTGAAAGTATAGTTGCTTCTGTTTTTTCATCAAGTGCACTTGTTGCTTCGTCAAGAATAAGCACAGGCTTGTTTCTTATTAAGGCTCTTGCAATAGATATTCGCTGCGCCTGACCTTCTGAGAGACCTCCTGCTTTTTCGGATAAAACAGTTTGTAATCCTTCTTCGCATTCCTTTACAAATCTGTCAGCATCTGAAATATAAAGAGCATTCCACATTTCTTTTTCTGTGGCATTTTCATTTCCTACAAGCAGATTTTTTTCTATAGTTCCGGATAATAAAGTGTTTCCCTGAGGAACATAAGATAAAAATCTTCTTGAAGACGGCTCTGCAGTTTCCGAATTACCGTTTTCATCAATATATTCAATTTCACCGTTTGTGGGTGTAATCAAAGATAAAAGAAGTCTGATTAATGTTGTTTTTCCTGCACCGGATTCACCGACAATACCGATTTTTTCGCCCGGATTTATATCAAAACTGATGTTTTCAAATATTTTTCGTTTTTTATATGCAAATGTAAGGTCTTTAACTTTAACACTGATTTCTTCAGGCTGAGATTTATTATCAGAGTATTTTTCTTCTTCAATATTTATTATATCCGTTATTCTTTTTGCGGAAATCAGCATACTGTAAATCTGAGGAATAACATGACTCAGAGAAGAAATGGAACCCTGAACCTGTGAAACAAGAGACAGGAAAACAGTCATAGTTCCGTAAGTCATTTTACCGCTGGATATTCTGAACGCACACCAGCAGAATGCAACAACATATCCGCCGGAATAAATAAGTCTCATAAATGAACTCATGCAAACTGAAAGCTTTGAAGATTTCATAATAATCTTCATTCTGTCATTTTTTATACTGTTCATGTATTCATTATTGTGGTCTTCACGCTGAAAAGCTTTGATTACGCTTATCTGTGACATATTTTCCTGCATAAATGAACGGTATTCCGATTCAGATTCACGCAGTTTTATCTGATAATATTTATATTTTTTTCTGAAAAAAATCGCTCCGCTCGTTCCTATCGGGCCGATAATCAGCGCAAAGATTGCAAGAATTTTGTCAAAATGGAATAATACTCCGAATGCAATTAAAAGCTGTAAAAATGTAACAACAATTGACGGCACAATTGATATAATACCTGAAGCAACATAAGACACATCAGATGTTAGTCTTGTTACAACATCCGCACTGTGAAATTCTGAAAGCTTCAGCCATTGACTTCTCTGCGCTCTGTCAAACATTCTGCAGCGCATTCCAAACGAGAATTTTTCGTTTATGTAGTCGTTAAAAAGCTTTGTGCAGGCAGAGAATAATATGGAAAACAGTGTCGAACAAACCATATATAATACATATTTCATATTCAACACGCCGGATGTTGTTGCGTCAACGATAAATTTTCCGGCAACTGTTCCGACAAAAGACATTGAAAGGGAAAACAGGCTGATTAAAAGCAGAATTACAATTTGCCAGCGAAAAGGTTTAGCCTGCGAAATAAGCCATTTTGAATTATTTATTGCTTCCTCTTTTGATAAAGAAAGATTTTTAATTCGTCTTTTTAACATTTCATGTTCTCCTATTTTATAAACTCGAAAAAGTATATCATATTTTTATTACTTTTTCAATATTTAATATTTTATTTATATCCGCATAAAAATCCTTATGGCTTGCAGTTTTATGCTATTTGCACCTTGACTGTAAATGTATAATTAGTGTATGAAGTTGTGAAGGAGAGTTAATATGGATAGTATGTTGCCTCTTAAAAAAGAGCTGTCTGTTCTTCATAGTGTGCCTGTATCTATGGCTTATGACGGCAGTGAAGATTTCAGCGTTTGGCAGAAAAAAGCAAAAGAAAAGCTCAGTGAGCTTTTGGGTATTGATAAATTTGAGAAATGTTTTTTTGATATAGTTGAAGAATACAGGGTAGAACATGACGATTTTACTGAAATTAAATTTTATTTTCAGAGTGAAAAAGATTATTATGTTCCGTGTATTTTGTGTATTCCCCAAAAAACTGATTACGAAAAACCTCCGCTTATGATTTGCCTTCAGGGACACGGCACAGGTATGCATGTTTCATTAGGCATAAAAAAATATGATATTGACAGAGATAAGGATGATAACGGAGACAGGGATTTTGCCTTGCAGTGTATTGAAAAAGGTTTTTGCGCTCTTGCTCTTGAACAGCGTAATTTTGGTGAAAAAGGCGGAACACCACGGCCTGATTGTTATTCTTCATCTCTTGTGGCTCTTCTTACAGGCAGAACAATTATCGGCGCAAGAGTATGGGATATTATGAGAGCTATTGATGTTTTGATTGAAAAATATAATGAATTTTTTGATACGGAAAAAATTTACTGTACAGGAAATTCAGGCGGCGGTACGGCAACATTTTACGCATCTGCCCTTGAAAGCAGAATTAAAGCCGCAATGCCTTCATGCGCATTTTGTACATTTGAAAATTCAATAGGCGAGCTTCATCACTGTGCGTGTAATTATGTTCCCGGTATCAGAAATTATTTTGATATGGCTGAAATTGCAGGGATGTCAGCACCGAAACCTATGGTTATTGTTTCCGGAAAGACAGACGGAATTTTCCCGATAGAGTTTGCTGACAGTGAATTTGACAGAGTAAAAAATATTTATTATTCCGCCGCAGGTAAAGAAGAAAACTGCACTCATGTTGTAGGCAGTGAAGGTCACAGATTTTATGCAGAACAAGGCTGGAAAAGCTTTTTCTCAATAGTTGAATAATTACTATGAACGATATATTAAAAATACATACATTGGGTACCTGCTCGGGTACTCAGCCCATACCGTGTTTTCATCATACATCATTAGCCTTTGAAACCGAAAAAGGAGTTTATTTTTTTGATGCGGGTGAGTGCGGAGGTTATACAGCTCATATCAACGGTGTTGACTTGCTGAAAACAAAAGCCGTTTTTATATCTCACCCTCATATGGACCATGTGGGCGGATTAGGAAACCTTCTGTGGTATATCAGGAAAGTCAATATCAAAAACAAGGTTCTGACGGATAAAGACAATATAGATATTTATACTCCGTGTATTGACACTGTCAACGGTTTTATGACTGTGCTTAAAAATACCGAGGGGAATTTTAAGATTGATTACACATATACTTCCCATGAATATTCCGAAGGTCTGATATACGATAACGGAGATATAAAAGTTTGGGCAATTCACACAAATCATATTCCGCCTGAAAATAACAAGTATATTTCCTACGGGTTTAAGGTTGAGTATAAAAACAAAATAATTGTCTTTTCCGGTGATATGAGATTAGAAGATATAGATAACCTGCTTGAGGAAAGTACGGATGTTTTTCTTGTGGAAACGGGTCATCATCAGATTGAGGATATCTGCAGTAAAATTAAGACAGATAATAAAATTGTTAAAAAACTCATTTTTGTTCATCATGGCGGATATATTATGAAAGATATTGAGAACGCTCGGTTGAGAGCGAAAAAGGCTTTTGGAAAAAATGCGATTATTTCAACTGACGGTAAAACTTATGAAGTTTAGAAAGACGGTGAAAGTATGAAAAAATCAATTATTGCTGCTCCTGCCGCACTTGCAGCAGCACATATCGGATTAAGTTACCTTACATATTATGAAATATTTGAAAGAAATGCGTTAATTCCCGGTAAAATGAACGATATATCAAAGAAAAAAAGCAAAAATACTAAAGCAAAAAGCGAAGACCCGAGAAACAAATGGATGCACAAGCAGGAATTTACTCATTACAGCATTGTTAATGACAGGGGTCAGCGGCTCCAGGGCTTTTATCTTCCTGCAGAAGAAAAAAGCGATAAATTTGTTTTATGTTCTCACGGATACAGAAACAGAGGGACAGGTGAATTCAGATTTATCTGCGAGTTTTATCATAAAAACGGGTTTAATATTTTTCTTATTGACCATCAATCTGCAGGAGAAAGCGACGGTGACAGAATCAGCTTGGGCTATTATGAAAGCCGTGATATGCTTTTATGGATTGATTTTATGCTTGAAAAGTTCGGAAAGGATATAAAAATATCTTTTCACGGTTTTTCAATGGGCAGTGCATCTGTTATTTTATTGTGCGGCAACAATGATTTACCTCAGAATGTTAAGTTTGCAGTTGCGGATTGTTCGTTTGCTTCAATTAAAAATTTGTTTTCAACCGTAACTCGGAACTATCATATTCCTGCAGGTCTTGTTATAAAAACAGTTGACCGTATAAACAGAATTAAGCAGGGTTTTTCTTTTGATGATGTAAGCCCGGTTAAAGCTGCAAAGAATATTAAAATTCCGTTTCTGTTTTGCCACGGTGATGCTGACGGACTCATTCCGGTAAAGGATTGTTATGAAATATACGCAAATTGTCCCGTGGAAAAAGATATTCTTATTTCTCCTGAGGCAGGTCATTGCGACAGCTATCGCAAAAACAGCGAAAGATATGAAGGCAAAATTCTTGAATTTGCCGAAAGATATTTATAATTAAGGTTTTTTTATGAGTACAGAATTTGACTTTTGTAAATATGTTGATATTTTTTACGGCAACGGTCAGGTTACGGATTTTCCCTCTGACGGGCCTGCTTCCAAATGGTTTTATATCAAGGCTCAGTGCGGCAACACAACGCCTCATGCAGTTTTGCCGTTTGGTAAAATCAGTGTCGGAGCATACAGCGGCGGTTACCCGACTGGTTACGGCACTCATTATCCCAATACCTGCGGCGGAATTAAAAAGCTGTGGAAAAACAACAGGTTGAAAGGTTTTTCTCATTTGCATCAAAGCGGAACAGGAGCTATTGATTATTATTATAATTACGCTGTTGTTACTCCGTTTTACGGTGATATTGAAAATATTGAGATTTTTCATGATGCCGAAAATGAAAGCGGAAAGCCGGGGGAATATTCTGTTGATTTCAATAATGTTAATTGCAGGCTGACTACTGATGAAAATATCGCTTACCATAAATATCATTTTCTGAAAGAAAATGGAAGAGTTGCTGTTGATTTCTCAAATGACGGATTATGTAAAAAGTTCGGCGAAATGTATTACTCTTATCCTGAAGATTGCCGTATGATTATTAAAAACAGTTCAACTGTATGTTTCAGCGGAATATTTTCAGGGATTAAATTGTATTTTTGTATTAATGCTGTTGCGAAAAATCTTAAGACATCTCTTTTTACGGATAACGGTTTAATCGGAGAAAATGATTATTCTGTTAACGATACGAAAAATAAATTCGGTGCTGTTTTTGATTTTGACGGTAATGATATTTTACTCAGGGTGTCGTATTCTGTTAAGAGTTTTTCTCATGCAGAGGAAGTATTGGATTTACCGTCTGCCGATTTTGAAACTGTTTCAAAAAATGCTTATGAAAAATGGAATAAATATCTTTCAAAAATTATAATTGACACAGATAATGAAACTCTTAAAACTAAGTTTTATTCCTGCCTTTATCATTCACTTATTAAACCTGCTGTGATAAAAGATGATTATGTTGTTGATTATGCTACTTTCTGGGACCAGTATAAAACACTGTATCCTTTAGTTTTTATGATTTATCCTGAAGGAAAGAATATTGCAGACGGGATTGTCAGAATAAGCAGATTATATAATAAAATACCGTGTTCCTACGGTCTTACAAATATGTTTCCTTGTGAAAAACAGGCGAAAATGCTCGGAATAATCGCTTTATGCGATGCTTACTATATGGGAATGTTAAAAAAAGATGTTATTGATGAGTGTATAATCCGAGAATTGGAAAGAGAAGATATTAAATCTTTTATCGACACAGGATATTTTGAAAGATACACACACATTATTGATGTTACCGATGCGTGCAATTATGTCAGCAGTATAACCGATAATGCTGAATTGAAAAATGAATTGAAAAAAATTTCCGCAATGTGGAAGAATGCTTACGGTGCAGATGGTTACATGAGTGATAATTCTCAATACTACGAAGGGGACAAGTATACATATTCGTTCAGGCTTCAAAGTAATATTGAAGAAAGAATTGCTTTAGCCGGCGGCAAAGAAAATTACGCAAAGATGCTGGATAAATTCTTTGGCTTTAACGGTAAAAGAATTAAGCCTGTTACAACGGATATTAAACCCAATGTTGTGATTTCACTTACTCATTATCATGTATTTGAAGGATTTAATAACGAATGTGACATGGAGACACCATTCAGTTATATTTTTGCTGATAAATATTCAAGACTTTGTGAAATTATCAACGCAGGTGTTAATGATTCCTACGGAACAGGAACAGGAGGACTTCCCGGCAACAATGATTCAGGCGGTTTATCATCACTTTTTGTGTGGCTTGTTCTCGGAATTTTTCCATGGTCAGGTTCGGGCAAAATGCTTGCAGGATGTCCTCAGATAAAAAGTGCGTCGATAACACTTAATAATGGAAAAATGTTGAATATTACTGTTGAAAAACAGTGCTCTGATAAAACAGAAATATATTTTAACGGTAAAAAGATAGATAATTATATTATTGAAACTGAAGATTTACTTTGCGGAGGTAATCTTATTTTTAAATAAAAAGGAGATATATTTATGAACATTAAACCTGAACTCAACACATTGAATTATGATGTTTTTCCTCTTGTATTTAAGACAAATACACAGGTTGAAATAAACATCAGACTATTAGGCTTTGACCCTGAATTTATTTCAGGTGAAGAATATACACTTGATATTGCAGGCTGTGACGGAGGAAGAATGAGCGACTTTCCTCTTACATCAAGTCTGAACACCAGAAAAATCATCTGCGAAAACGGAGGATTTAAGTTTACTCATTTATTTGAATCTGAACAGGAATACAATCTGATTTTTATAGATAAAAACGGTGAAACCGTAAACATCTTTAATGTTTACGCTGTTGATGATGACCTGGCAGGCAGATATCCGTATATGGGCGATTTACATTTACATTCATATCTTTCTGACGGCAATGAGCTGCCTGAGGTTGTATGTGCTAATTACCGTAAATACGGTTATGATTTTCTTTCAATTACCGACCATCGAAGATATTATCCGTCACTTCAGGCTATTGAAGCGTACAAAGATTGTCCTGTTGAATTAAACATAGTTCAAGGCGAAGAAGTTCATCTTCCTCCGGTGAACGGAAAAACAAATGATATTCATATTATAAATTTCGGCGGAGAATACAGTATAAATGCTCTTATTGACGGTGCTGCTGTTAAGGAAAAAGGAAAAGATCTGAGTGTCAGAGCTGTTATAAAAGATAATGTTCCAGATGTTATGACTGAGGCTGAGTTTTCTGCAAAAATGGAAGCACTTGCAGAGAAAGAAGATATTCCTGAAAATGTTGAAAAAATTCCGTACACCGTATGCAAATGGATTTTTGATGAAATAAGAAATGCAAACGGTCTCGGCATTTTTGCTCATCCAAACTGGAGAAGACAGTACGGCTATCATTCTCCTGAAATTTTCACTGATTATATGTTTGAAAAAAAACCTTTTGATGCTTTTGAGGTTCTGGGCGGTGAGAGTTATTTTGAGCAAAACGGATTTCAGACTGTAAGATATTATGAAGAATGTGCAAAGGGTCATAAAGTTCCCATTGTGGGCAGTACAGACAGTCACAGCTCATATTATACAAACAAAAATGCCTTTATATGCTCAACTATTGTTTTTTCACCTGAAAATGAACGAACAAAGCTTATTGAATCAATTAAAGATTATTACTCAGTTGCTGTTGATACAATCAGTGAGGAATTCCGTGTTATTGGTGAAAGCAGACTTGTAAGATATGCTACATTCCTTATTAAAAAATATTTCCCGCTTCATGATGATGTATGCCGTGAAGAGGGCAGACTTATGAAACTGTATGTTACCGGAACAGAAGAAGAAAGAGAAGAAGCGCTTAACAGCATCAGGTTTATCTCCGGCAGAACAGAAAAGCTTATGAAAAAATATATAAAATTTTAATAAAATACATCCGCAGGTAAATTTATCTGCGGATGTATTTTTTTGCCTTGGATTATTATTTCTGTGATTCAAATAATATTTAAGGTGATTTTAATGTCAAAAAGAGCAGCAATTTCCTTATTTTTATTTTGTTCAATTATAAGCGGACTTTGCTTCAGACTGTTTACTTTATGCGTTAAAGCCGATACAGTTCAATATACACTTTCACATTATAAAACTGTAACAATAGATTATCTCAGGCTGCCGTTTTATGATTGCAACGGTGAGAAGCTATGCAATATATCTCAGGAATCGTTTCTTGCCGTAAAGCCTGTAATCGGTTCTTTGCCAATAATAAGGGAAGCTCTGAGCAAGTCTGATTTCTTATCCGTTGCAGATACTATTTCAGGCGGAAGTCCTGCTTATGCACATATATCATATGAAAAAAATATAAATAATCTGAATGTAGTTACACTTAAAAAGTTTATAAGATATGATGATGATTCTTTTATTCATCTTTTGGGATATATTGACAATGAAAACAACGGCGTTGACGGAATTGAAAAATCATTTAACAGCTTTCTCAAAACTGATATACCTCTTTACGCTTCTTTTTCATGCGGCGCAGACGGCAGTATAATTGAAGGCGAAAAAATAAAAACACAAACATTATATTATTCATCAAAAGGCGGATTGTATTTAACTGTTGATAAAGATATTCAGCGGATTTCAGAAGAAGCACTTAAAAATTCCGATATTAAAAAAGGAGCTGTGCTGATTGTTGATTCATCAAACGGTCAGATTCGTGCGATGGCAAGTGTGCCTGCTTTCAGCAGAAATAATGTTGCCGTAAGCCTTAACGATAAAAATTCACCTTTAATTAACAGAGCTTTATGCTCCTATCCCGTAGGTTCGGTCTTTAAGGTCGCAGTATCTGTTTCAGCGCTTGAAAACGGAATATCACCTGATTATTCGATAAAATGCACAGGAAGTATTACTGTTGACGGTAAAATATTTCACTGTAATAAAAGTAAGGCACACGGTGTTGTTAATATGAAAAGTGCTCTTGAATGTTCATGTAACTGTTATTTTATTAAACTTTCTCAGCTTATCGGAAGCAAAAATGTTTTGGAAACTGCTTCTGTTCTTGATTACGGTAAATCAACGGAAATTGCAAAAGATATAAAATCTTCTTCAGGTAATTTGCCGTCATCAGATGAACTTGAATCCTCAGGCAGTTCTGCGCTGTTTTCATTTGGTCAGGGCAATTTCACCGCAAACGCTGTTCAGATTTCAAATATGTTTTCAGCTGTTGCCAATTCAGGTAAATATTATTCACCGTATGCTGTTATAAAAGGTGTTGATGCTGATGGCAAAGAAGTTTACAGATATTATCCTAAATCGCCAGTTCATGTTATGAAAAAAGAAACAGCCGATTTATTGAAATATATGCTGATATCTGTTGTTGAAAACGGAACAGCAAAAAACGCATACACTCCTGTTGTAATATCAGGCGGAAAGACTGCTACAGCACAGACGGGAATATATAATAATAAACAAGAAAAGCTTATAACATGGTTCGGAGGATTTTTCCCGGCTGATGAACCGGAATATACAGTTGTTATTTTAAGTGAAGACGGTACAACCGGAGGGGAGGATTGCGCACCTGTATTCAGAGTAATTGCAGAAAATATTACAAAATCGAAAAAAGAACAGTAAATTATGTATTGTATTTTGTTATTTGTTATGATACAATGAAGTGGATGAAACGGAGGTTGTTCATTATGAAAAAAGTATTGGCAGTTATTCTTTGCCTTTCAATGATTTTTTCACTTATTGCAATTCCTGCATCTGCAAGTGATAAAATTATCGTTGAAAACGGCACTCTCGAATCTGCATTTGCAGAAGGAGAAGACAGTCTTATTGTTTTTGTTACAGGAATAGGTCAGTCCCGCTCATATTCATTTGATAAGAAATATCTTGAAGACGGTGCTTTTGAAAGCGGTACTCTTCAAGACTATGAAAACTATGCTCCGCTGGTTGCTCAGGGCAAGTTTGAAGATCGCTGGAATCTTTTTGAGCCTGCATTTGATGCCGGTACGATTATCAGTGCCGTTATTCTTCTTGCTCAGATGATTTTTTCAAGAGTTTCCGGTGTAAGAATTATTTCAGACAGCGCTATTTCAAATGTTGTAACAAACCTTTTCAAGTATAATATTGTTGATGAAAACGGTTCTCTTCCCGAGAATGTTGTTACACCGAGATACACATGTCCTGTTTCCGAATATCCCGGAATAATTGAAGAAGACGGTGAATTTTTCAGTGAAGCAAAGGCAAGATTTTATTCATCAATTCCCTGTGCTGAAATAGCTGAGGAAAAGTTTGGTGCAGATTATGAAAAACATATTTACTGCTATAACTATCCTACTTTTTCATTTGTTCAGAAGAATGTTGAAGGTTTGCATGAGTTTATTGAAACAATTCTTAAAGAAAATAAATTAGGTGCAAAGAATGTTGTTCTTGTTCCGATGAGCATGGGTGCTTCTGTTGTCAGTCAGTACCTTGCAACATATCCCACAAAAGCTGAAAATCATGTTATCCGTGTTGTAAGTATTGTCGGATGCTGGAACGGCAGCGATGTTGTTTCTGATTTAATAAAGCTTAATTATGTTGACAATTCTGCCGAGCTTTTCTACGGCGGACTTATGGCTGATGTGCTTAACAGCTTTCTTGGTCTTGAACCCTGGGGCGATTTACTTATATTTGCACTCAGGTTTTTGCCTAAAGCAGATTGCAGAGATTTTATAGACAGATTTTTCTCTGTATTTACTGAAAAAATGCTTCTTTCTGCATCATCACTTACAGTTTTAATCCCGTCTTATGATTATGAGGAATTAAAAGATTATATTAAAGTTGATTCAGTTAAGAAAGAAACAGAAATCTATCATCAGGCACAAAGCACTATCCGTGAACGCTTTGAAAAACTCGAAAAAGAGGAGGGCGTTACATTTTCATTTATTTGCGGATACGGTCTTTCCTTCGGCGAACAGACAGGTGACTATAAAGGATTCGGATTTATGAAGAGTGCTCCCGTTACAAACAGTGATGAAGTTATTAACATTTCTTCAACTGCACCGGGTACACAGTTTGTTGCTCCGGGTGAAACATTTGAATCAACTGAAGGCAGAATTCTTTCTCCTGACGGTTCTCTTGATATTTCAACTACATATTATAAAGATTCAACCTGGTTTTTTAAGGGTCAGAAACATGAGCTTGAATATAACAATACCGCAATATCTCTTGCGATTGAATTAGCTTTGGGTAACATAAAAACTGTTTCCGATTGTGATAATATGGTTGAGGATTCTTATTACTATCCTCAGTTTAACGGCGCAAGAAATATTAAAAAGCTTAATAATTATATTGAAGAGCTTGATAAATACTGTGCTGTAAACAAATATACTCTTACTGTTGATGAACAGCGTATTTATGACAGTGCTATTGCTATGAAAAAATCAACAGTTAATGATTTTGAAAAAGATAATATGATTATTGATGAATTTTTAGGTATTCTTGTAAATCACGGTATTGAAGAAGTTGAAACTGCTTCTGATTTAGATATTTTTGCAGAAAAAGCTATCGGACTTCTCACATATCTTGCGATGTACTTCCACGGTGCTAAAGGATTCTTTGACTAAACTGTCATTTTTCAGCGGTTTATATCTGGTTTTCAGATTATAAACCGCTGAATTTATGTATAAGATATTAAAATTTGTCATTTTTGTTGAAATTATGAAAAAAATATGATAGTATTTATTTAATAAATTATTTGTGATAGGGTGATACTTTTGTCAGATAAATATTTAATAATAAATGCAGATGACTTCGGAATGTGTCAGTCTGCCAACGATGCAGTTATGGACCTTTTCAAAAGCGGCGGAATTAAGTCGTCAACAATTATGATGCCTTGTAAATTTGCCGCTGATGCTGTTAAATTTTCAATAGATAATCCTCAGTATGCTATAGGTATTCATCTTACAATGACAAGCGAATGGGGTAAATACAACTGGGGCCCGATGACTGACGGTAAAAGCCTTAAAAATGAAAAAGGCTTTATGTGGCCTGAAAGTGATGATTTTGCAAAGCATGCCGACCTTGAAGAAACAAGACTTGAAATTATTGCTCAGATTCAGTCAGCACTTGATATGGGCATGAAGCCTTCTCATGTTGATAATCACATGGGTTCTCTTTACGGACTTGAGGGCAATCTTAAACTTCTTCCCACAACCCTTAAAGTTTGCCGTGATTACGGTTATGCATTCAGAATGTGCACTAAACCTTTGAAATCACAGTGCCCGGAAGGTACTCCTTACTGGCTTTACGCAGCTGCCTGCCGTGTTTGCGGTATTCTCAGTAAAAAATATAAGGTTATGATGCCTGACTACCTTATATTCCCTGAGTGGAATGACGAAATGCGTACAAGCTTTGAAAGATACAGAGAAATCTTCCTTGAAAATATTGTTAAAATTCCCAACGGTATCAGTGAAACTTATGTTCATCCTTCATTGGAATCAGATGAAATTAAATTTATTACTTCCCGCTGGAGAGACAGAGTCTGGGAATATCAACTGATGAAAGACCCGAAAACCGAACAGCATCTCAATGCTCACGGTATTGAACTTATTTCATACAGAGAGCTTATTAAAATGAAATCTAAATAATTATTACATAAGCGGGGCTTTACAGCTTCGCTTTGTTTTGAAAGAGGTGACCGATATGGGTAAAATAATCAGTGGTAAAGAAGTTGCCGAAATGTTGAATTCTCAGGCAGTTGAAAAGGTTAAACAGCTCAATAAAAACGGTATTGAAGTTTGTATTGCTGTTATTATTGTCGGCGATAATCCGGCTTCAAGAGTTTATGTCAATAATAAAAAGAAATCCTGCGAAAAGCTGGGAATTAAGTCTGTTGAGTATGCATTGCCTGAAAATACAACTCAGCAGGAGCTTCTTGATGTTATTGAAACTCTAAATGCAGATGAAAAAGTTAACGGTATTCTTTGTCAGCTTCCGCTTCCTGAGCATCTTGATGAGGAAAGTGTAATAAATTCAATTATTCCTGAAAAAGATGTTGACTGCTTTCATCCTCAGAATGTGGGTAAGCTTCACATCGGCAACGGCTATCTTAAACCGTGTACACCCGCAGGGATAATGGAAATGATTAAGTTTGCAGGTGTCTGTGTTGAGGGTAAAAATTGTGTTGTTATCGGCAGAAGTAATATTGTTGGTAAACCTATGGCGGCATTGCTTATGGATGCTAACGGAACTGTTACAATATGTCATTCAAAAACAAAAGACCTTAAATCAATCACAAAACAAGCGGATATTCTTGTTGTTGCAATGAATAAACCTAAATATATAACTTCTGATTATGTTAAAGACGGCGCTGTAGTAATTGATGTGGGTATTCACAGAATGGATAACGGCAAGCTTTGCGGTGATGTTGATTTTGAATCCGTTGAACCTAAGACATCGTTTATTACTCCTGTTCCCGGCGGAGTAGGTCCTATGACAATAGCAATGCTTATGCAAAACACAATCGCCGCAGCTGAAATCCAAAATGATTTAATTTGAAGGTGACTTTATGAAAAAAGCAGTTGCATTTATTTTTTCTATTATTTTTGTATTTACATTAGTATCTTGTAAAAAAAGTGCTCCCGAACACAGCGAGACATCATCAACATCTCAACCGGTGTCAACAACTGCGAAAACATCTGCTGCTAAAGACGGGGAAGCAACCACAACTACTGTTACCGTTAAAAATTATTCCGGCGTAATAAATAAGCTTTCTCCTGAAAGACAGGATTTTATTTCAAAACTCGGCAAGACGGAAAAAAATAAAAAGATTGTTGCTTTTTTCGGTGATGATTTTGAAACAGAAGTTAAAGTATTGGTATTTAACAAAGGGAAAGTTTCCTCTGCATAAAAATATGTTTTTTATTAAGATTTTAAAAAATTTGAAGCGTATAAGCTTTTAAGCGAAAAAAATGATAAATTTATTATTCATAAAGATGAAAAATGTGTTGAGTCAAGCGAACTTACTTCTTATAAAAATAAAACTTTTGATGAGGTTTATTCCAGACTTAAACTTCATTATAATTTCAGATAAGGTGAAATAAATGACCGATATTGAAAAAGCAGTAAACTTAATGAAATCTGAAAATTACTCCTGCGTTCTTTGCAGGGGTAATTCTTATATTTGTAAAAGTGAGAACGGAATAAAATCTTTGTTAGAATTATGTGATGATAATAATTCTTACAATAATTACTGTGTCGCAGATAAAATAGTGGGGAAAGCGGCGGCAATGCTTTATGTTAAATTAGGCATCATAAGTGTTTATGCCTGTGTATTAAGTGAAAAAGGTGAAAAGGTGCTTATAAATAATAATATTGAATATCAGTACGAGACAAAATGCAGTCAGATAATAAACAGAAAAAAAACAGGAATATGTCCGATGGAAGCTGCTGTTGAAAATATTTCTGATGCCGAAGAAGCATATACTGTATTGAAAGAAAAAATCAAATAATCATCTTACTAAATCAATAAAAAATTTGTCAAAATTATTGACATTTTCTGCAAATTACTATATTATCTAAACCGATATAATAAATATCTTTATGCTTTATACAGCAAAGAGAGGGGCTGCATAATTGGAAAACACATCTGTAGTTATTGATTTAAAAAACATCTCGGTTAAGCTTGGAGATAATCAAATTTTAGAAAATCTCAACCTTTATATCCGTGACAAAGAGTTTATTACTTTGCTTGGGCCATCAGGGTGCGGCAAAACAACAACTCTTAGGACTATTGCGGGTTTTATTGAGCCTGACAGCGGCGAGATCATATTTTCTGGTAAGAAAATGAATGGTGTTCCGCCTCATAAAAGGCCGGTTAACACCATTTTTCAGCGTTATGCGTTATTTCCTAACCTTAATGTTTACGAAAATATAGCATTCGGTTTGCGCCTTAAGAAAATGAAAGATTCAGAAATTCGCAATGTTGTTAAAGAAATGCTTTCACTTGTTAACCTGAAAGGATTTGAAAGGCGTGATGTTAATTCTCTTTCCGGAGGTCAGCAGCAGAGAGTTGCTATTGCGAGAGCGCTTGCTGTTCAGCCTAAGGTTCTGCTTCTTGATGAACCTCTCGGTGCACTTGACCTTAAATTAAGGAAAGATATGCAGGTTGAGCTTAAAAATATTCAGCAAAGGCTTGGCATTACATTTATATATGTTACTCATGACCAGGAAGAGGCTCTTTCCATGTCAGATACCATTGTTGTTATGGATGAGGGAGATATTCAGCAAATCGGTTCTCCTGAGGATATATATAACGAGCCGAAGAATGCGTTTGTTGCCGATTTTATTGGCGAAAGTAATATTCTTGACGGTATTATGCTCGATGACTATAAATGCGAATTTTCAGGCGCAAGATTTGATTGTCTTGATAAAGGCTTTGATAAAGATGAAGCAGTTGATGTTGTTGTTCGCCCCGAAGATGTTGATATTGTTCCTGTTGAAAAGGGCATGCTTACAGGTGTTGTTACTTCATTAACATTCAAAGGTGTTCATTTTGAAATTATAGTTGATATCGGTGGCTTTAAGTGGATGATTCAGACAACCGATTATGAACCGATAGGTAAAAATATTGGTTTGTATATTGAGCCTGACGCAATTCATATAATGAAAAAATCAAAATATTCAGGTAAGTTTGGTGATTACAGCTCATTCAGTGATGAAATTGAACATCTTTCTGATATTGTTGAGGAGGAGTAATTATGAATAAAAAGTCTGCTTTTTATCAAAAGCTGTGTGCTTCACCTCACATTTTATGGTCGGCTATTTTTATTGTTGTTCCTCTTATAATGGTTGCCTATTATTCTTTCACAGATACCAACGGCAGTTTTACTCTTGATAATATTTACAGATTATCTTATTATACGGATACTTTTCTTCGTTCATTATGGTACGGTATTGTTGCAACATTGATTTGCCTTGTTCTTGCTTATCCTATTGCCTATGTAATTTCTCAATCCAAGGCAAAATCACAGACTACAATGATAATTCTTGTTATGATTCCCATGTGGATGAACTTTCTTATCCGTACTTATGCATGGATGAATATTCTTGAGGATTCCGGCGTAATTAACAGAATTCTTACTTCAATCGGCCTTCCTGCCGGACATTTTATTAACACGCCGGGTGCGGTTGTTTTAGGTATGGTATATAACTTTCTGCCGTATATGATTTTACCTATATACTCCGTTCTTACAAAGCTTGATAAAAGTCTTGTTGAAGCCGCCCAGGATTTAGGCGCAAGTAAAGTTCATGTTTTTTCAAAAGTTGTTTTCCCAATGTCTGTTTCAGGTATTGTTTCGGGGATTACAATGGTTTTTGTGCCCAGTGTCAGTACATTTTATATATCACAAAAACTCGGCGGTGGTACATTTGCCTTGATCGGTGATATTATTGAAATGCAGTTCCAGGTATCCAACAACTTTAATTTCGGTGCTGCTCTTTCACTTGTACTTATGGTTCTTATTCTTATCTGCATGGCATTTATGAATAAGTTTTCCAACACTGAAGATGCCGCAGGAGGTATGGGATTATGAAAAAAAGACCTCTTTCGGTAATATATGTTTTACTTATTTTTGCCTTTTTATATATTCCGATAATAATTATTGGTATATTTTCATTTAACAGTAATAACAGCACAGGGGTTATGGCAGGATTTTCATTAAAATGGTATGCGGAGCTTTTTCGTGATGAAGAAACGCTCAAGGCGTGTTACAATACTATTATTCTTGCAGTATCCTCAGCTGTTACAGCTACTGTTATAGGTACACTTGCCGCATTGGGAATTGATAAAATGAAAAAGAGCTGGAGACGCTCAACATTGATGACCGTTACCGATATTCCTATGATGAATCCGGAAATAGTTACCGGTGTTTCCATGATGCTTCTTTTTGTTTTTCTCGGCACAATACTTAAAATTAACGGTGTTCTGGGATTCTGGACTTTATTTATTGCTCATGTAACCTTCAGTCTACCGTATGTTATTCTTAATATTTTGCCTAAGCTTAAACAGACTGACCCTAATCTTGCTGAGGCGGCTATGGATTTGGGCTGCACATCTGCAAAAGCAATCAGAAAGGTTATTTTACCTTCAATTAAGCCCGGTATTATTTCAGGTTTAATTATGGCGTTTACACTTTCGCTTGATGATTTTATTATCAGCTATTTTGTCAGCGGTCCCAAGTTCCAGACTTTACCTATAAGAATTTATTCAATGACTAAAAAGAGAGTTACACCTGATATGTATGCACTTTCAACACTTATTTTTGTTGTAATTCTTGTTCTTCTTATTGTTGTTAATCTTTCTGACTTCAGCGGAAAAAGCAAAAGGAGGTCAGGCAGATGAAAAAAATTTTGTCGCTGATACTCAGTGCTTTAATTATCTCTGTTACCTGCTTACCGTCGTTTGCAGCAGAAAAAAAGGATTATTCCCATCTTAAAGGAACAGAATTAAATGTTTACAACTGGGGCGAATATATTTCAGACGGGGCAGAGGGCTCAATGGATGTTAATGTTCAGTTTGAAAAAGAGACCGGTATAAAGGTAAATTACACAACATTTGATTCAAATGAAAATATGTATAACAAGCTTAAAGGCGGCGGAGCAAATTATGACATTGTTATTCCGTCTGATTATATGATTGCAAGGCTTATTGAAGAAAAGCTTGTTCAGAAAATTGATTTCAGCAATATTCCCAATTATTCCAATATAATGGATATTTATAAGGATTTATATTTTGACCCGACAAATGAATACTCTGTTCCGTATAATGTCGGTATGGTTGGCGTTATTTATAATACAAAGGTTGTATCCGGCAATCCGGACAGTTGGAATTTATTGTGGGATGAAAAGTATGCAGGCCAGATTTTGAATTTCAACAATCCCCGTGACGCATTTGCTGTTGCTCAGTTCAAAGAGGGTATAAGCATAAACACAACTGATGTTAACGAGTGGGGAACGGCTTATGATGCTTTAAAAAAGCAAAAACCGCTTATACAATCTTATGTTATGGATGAAGTCTTTAATAAAATGGAAAGCGGTGAAGCGGCTATAGCACCTTATTATGCCGGAGACTTTTTCATTATGAGTGAAAATAATCCTGATTTAGGATTCTTTTATCCGAAAGAGGGAACCAATATTTTTGTTGATTCAATCTGCATCCCTTCAAGTGCACAAAATAAAGAAGCGGCAGAGCTTTATATAAACTTTCTTTTAAGGGGCGATGTTGCCCTTGCAAATGCAGAATATATTTGCTATGCATCACCTAATAAAGCTGTTCTTGAAAGTGATGATTATTCATTAAAGGACGAACCGATTCTTTATCCCGAAAATCAGGAGGAAATGGTTACAGAGTATTTCCATAATCTTGATTCTTCAACTCAGCAGATTATGACAACCTTGTGGGATAATCTTAAAATTGAAGGAAACGAAAATACTGGAGTTTATGCCGGACTCATTTCTTTTGCTGTAATTTCGGCTGTTGTTGTTTTGTACAGTGTAATAAAGAAAAAACGCAGGGCGGGTTATTACGATTAAAATTTAAGATATAAAACTTCGGTAAAGCAATGTGTTGATATTAGCTTTATCGAAGTTTTTTCTATATTATAAAATTTATATAATTTATAAAAAATAAATTTATTGTTCAAATTTGATGTTTACAAAATATAAATGATTTGATATAATGTACAAGTAAATTTCTGTACAATGACAAATAATTGTAATTTTTGCGTTTGCAAATAAAATAAGAAGGATTATTAAATGAATAAAAACAACAATTTAAGGCACGACATATCTATTCATATTGCAAAGCTTCTGAATTTGTTGCTGATTACTGTTCCTTTTGCAGTGTCGTGGATGTTTTATTACAGTCAGCGTGTAACAGTTCCGTTCATAAATAAGGTCAGTGTAATTATAACTGCACTTTTTATTTTGCTTTATTATATTTTTGCAAAGGTTTATGATTCGCTTTCTGTTTCTTTTAACAAAATTTCTGTTATGGTAACTAACCAGATGCTTGCGGCGTTAATAAGCGATTTTATTATTTATATTGTTATCTGTCTGCTTTCCGGCAGAGCTGTCAATGTTGTTCCGGGCATAATTGTTGTTGTATTTCAGTTTTTAATTTCATTTATATGGTCTCTTGTTTCTCAGAAATGGTATTATACTGTTTTTCCGCCGAAAAAAACTCTTATAATAGAAGATTTTAAGTTTGATATTGATGAACTTATTTCAAAATATGAGCTTTCCGGCAAATATAATGTTGTGCGTAAGATTGATGCCGCATCGTGTATTGCAGATTTATCGTGTCTGAAGGAGTTTGATGTTGTTTTTATAGGTGGAGTTCAGAGCCACGAGAGAAATATTATTCTTAAACAGTGCGTTAATTACGGAATTGATGCATTTATTATCCCTAAAATTGGTGATACCATTATAAAAAACGCAAAAGATATTCATCTTTTCCGTCTTCCTGTTCTGCGTGCAGGCCGTTATTCTCCAACACCGGAGTATTTATTTATTAAGCGTTTTCTTGATATTCTGTTCAGTATTCTTGCGATTATTATATTAAGTCCTTTTATGCTGGTTGTTGCTTTATTTATTAAAGCTTCAGACGGAGGACCTGTTTTATATAAACAGACCAGACTCACAAAAGATGGTAAGCAGTTTTTGATTTATAAATTTCGCTCGATGAAAGTTGATGCTGAAGATGACGGTGTTGCCCGTCTTTCCTCAGGCGAAAATGATTCAAGAATAACTCCTATAGGTCGTTTTATCAGAAAAATTCGAGCAGATGAGCTTCCTCAGCTTTTTAATATTCTCGGTGGTTCAATGAGTTTTGTCGGTCCACGACCGGAAAGACCTGAAATTTCAGAGCAATATGAAAGAGATTTTCCTGAATTTCGACTTAGACTTCAGGCAAAAGCAGGACTTACAGGTTATGCACAGGTTTACGGTAAGTATAATACAACCCCGTATGATAAGCTTATGATGGATATGATGTATATTTCACATCCGAGCATTTCTGAGGATATTACTATTATGTTGTCTACTGTTAAAGTTCTTTTTCTGCCTGAAAGCACCGAAGGTATTTCAGAGGATCAGGTTACTGCTGCAAGAAACGATAAAACAGATAAGTAAATTATTTGAGGTGAAAAATTTTGCTCGTCAGTGTAATTATGCCAACATATAACTGCGGAAAATTTATTTCCGATTCTATTGATTCGGTTATTGCTCAGACTGTTTCTGACTGGGAAATAATTATTGCTGATGATTGCAGTACTGATAATACCGGGGATATTCTCAGACCGTATCTTGAAAAATATCCGAATATTCATTATTATTGCCTTGAAAAGAACGGCGGACCTGCCGCAGCCCGTAATCTCGCCATGAAAAAAGCAACAGGCAGGTATATTGCTTTTCTTGATTCTGATGATTTATGGCATCCTGAAAAATTAGAAAAACAAATAGAATTTATGAGAAAAACAGGTGCTGTTTTTTCTGCTACTGCATATAATCAAATTGATGTTGACGGTAAAAAACTTAACACTGCAGTGTTTCCTCCGAAAAAAACCGATTATAAGAAATGCATTCGTCTTTCAAATCCTATCGGCAATCTTACCGCTATGTTTGACAGGGAATCACTTGGTGATTTTGAAGTTCCGTTAATCAAAAAAAGAAACGATTTTGCTTTATGGCTTAAAATACTTTCAAAAACTGATTACTGTTACGGGATGGACGAGGTTTTAGGTTCATACAGACTCGGCAGAACCGATTCGGTGAGCAGTAATAAACTTAAACAGGCGAAATATCACTGGCAGTTATACAGAAAAATTGAAAAACATAATATTTTCAGATGTTTGTATGAAATGTGTTGCTGGGCATTTGTTAAAGGTACAGGCATTGGACTTGATAAAAGAAGTATATAAAATATAAGACTCGGTATAAACCGAGTCTTTTTTGTCATTATATGTATGCTAAAATATGAAGAATTGCATTAAATATTTTTCTGAAGATTTTTTTGTAGTTTTTCACTTTATTTTCTTGTGCAGTAAGTTCATCTATTGAAAATGAAGTATATGTTATTTCTGCGGCATCACTTTCGTACAGTAACCCGATTTTTCCGTCAGGAAGCTCAGTGAGACAGGAATATACAAATGAAAATGAATTTGTACTGTATGTAACTTTATATTCATAAGCCCAGTCAATATTATTGTTTTCATCAATAAGTCCTACTTTTATTACGCCGAGTTTTCTTTTTGCAGTTGACGGAAATGAAGCTATGATTGCATTTTTACCGTCAATTAAGCCGGAATAATTTATAAATGAAACCATGCAGTCTGAACAGTATTTTAATGAAGAATCAGTAAAATGCCTTGTCCAGGTTATTCCGCCGTCTGAACTGTCCTCATATCCTATATAATTTGATGCATTTCTTGAAAACATTCTTAATGTATTGTTATTTAACATAACAATTTGTGATTCTGATGTTTTATGTGCAGGACCGCCGACCTTAACTTTCTGCCCTCTGTTCCAGCTTACACCGTTATCATCAGAATATATTATGCTTGTTTTTTCCCATCCGTCATTATTGTCGTAAACTCCGAAAATAAGTCGTTCATTACCGTTTATATCACACTTAAAACCTTTTCCGGGGCATACACCGGTAAATCCTTTTGTTGATATTTGGTCATTCAGAATATACGGTTTGCTCCATGTTCTGCCGAAATCTTCGCTTCTTCTGAGCCAGGTGTAAAATGCAGGGTAGATTTTTAATGGTGAACAGGCGTAAAAAATGTTTGAATGAATAAGCTTTTCGGTTTTTTCACCCTTGTTATTAAAGGAATAAATCATAATTTTATCATATATATTACCGTTTTTGTGATAGAGATTATATTCTTCATCAACATAGTAATTGTTATAAATCTCATTATTTTCAAATTTTTTTACGGGTGCAAATCCTTCTGTAAATTTGTCAATATAATACGGATAATTATCTTTTGAAAGCTTTGTGTTTTCAAGTTCTTTTTCTGTGGTTTTATTGCATAGAACAATTTTACCGTCAATAAAACCATTGCCGCATTTTTTTGCAGAGGTTGAGCCGATGAATGCAGGACATGCATCGCAAATCAAAAATACTGTACCGGCAGAGGATTGAAGTAATGCACTGTCAATAAAAGATGCACTTGATTTTATTACTTTTTCAGAGCATTCATCATCAAAATCATAAAAATGGTTTATTATATTTATTTGTGACCAGCTTTTTCCGTTATTATCAGAATATCTTACACCGGTGTCAATGTTTGCCGGGGAATCTGTTCCGTCTCCGTAACGAATATCTGCACTTACAATTACTTCGCCGTTTTCAAGCGTAATCATAGCGGGAATTCTGAATAGATGACTGTTTGCAGTACCTGACTCATATGGCTGTTGGTATTCTGAATCAAGACCGTAAAAATTGCATGAAAATCCTAAAAATACGATTATACATAAAAATAAGCAGATACATTTTTTAATTATATTATTCAAAGTATCATCTCCTTTTCTTTTTTATTATATCATATTAAATAATTCATGCAATATAATTATATTAAAATATGTTGTTATACTATTTTTAACAAATATAGTAATAAAGGTTTGTGTAAATTATAAATTTACAATTTATGCGTTATTATGATAAAATAAAATAAATTCGTATCGAGGTGGTTAAATGAATTCATCTTTTTTTCATAAGATTTTCGGCACAACGCCTGGTAAAGGTGTTCAGCCGAAAGAAGCAATAGCTTACAGTATTACCGGATTCGGGCAGAATCTGATTTGTACTATAATCGGTTCTTATTTAACTGTGTTTTTGACTGATGCATTACTTTTCGGTGCCGACGGCGTTAAAATCGGTGCAATTTCCGGCACAATGGCTGTTGCATATTTAATGCTTGGTACCCGTGTTTATGATGCAATGAACGACCCGATTATGGGCAGTATTGTTGATAAAACCCGTACTAAATGGGGTAAATGCAGACCTTTCCTCAGGTGGATGGCTATACCTATTGCACTTATAACAATTGCATGCTTTTTCCCGCTTCTTCCCGCAAAAGCCACATCAACATTTGTAATTATTTCTGTTATATATGTGATATGGAGCATGGTTTATACTGTTGCCGATGTTCCTTACTGGGGACTTTCAACCTGTCTTACTAATGATACAACTGTCAGAGGAAATATTCTTACAGTTGCAAGACTTGTTTGCACTCTCGGCGCAGGTCTTGTTACGGTTCTTGTTCCGATAATTACATCTGCTGTTACTGCAAAATACAAAATTGACGGTGTTGTTGACCCGCAGTATATCAATGAAAATGCAAATACGCTTAAATGGACATATTTCATTTGCGCTGTTGTTTGCTGTGTTATTGCAGTACCGATGTTTTTCTTTGGATTTAACAATACAAAAGAAAGATTTACTTCAACAGCCAAAGCACCTTCTTTGGGTCATAACCTTAAGCTTTTATTCAAGAATAAACAGCTTCTCTTAATAGTAATTTCCGGTGTTTTAGGCGGCGCAAGAATGGTTTATACATATACAGGCGGCCTTTATTTTGCTAAATATGTATTAAAAAATGAAGGTTTATTCAGCCTTATTACAATGCTTGTTGTTCCCGGCGGACTTGTTGCATCTGTTCTTGTCCCGTGGCTTTCAAAAAAGTTTACAAAGAAATGGACATATATTATTGTACATCTTTTCGGCGGCGTGGTAATGACTGTAATGTATTTTGTAGGTTATGATGCAAAATGGAAGCTGGTTGTTGCCGCAATAGGTCTCGTTCTTCTCGGAATACCACAGGGAGTTAATAACATTATTACTTATGCAATGATAGGTGATACAGTTGATTACCTTGAGTGGAAAACAGGAGAGCGTGGAGAAGGAATATGCTTTGCTATGCAGACTCTTATAAATAAAATAGGAATGGCTATAGGTGCTTTCATCGGAGTATTTTCTTATTCATGGGCAAAAATTAATCCTGCCGCTGCAGATGGTATATATATTACTCCTGATAATGAACAGTTGTTATGGAATATTCTTATTCTTTCAGGTGCAATCAGTATGTTTGCTTGCGCAGTTCCTATTTTCTTTTATAATATTACTGAAGACCGTCAGAGAGAAATGGTTAAGGAAATTGAATCAAGAAAGAAATAATTTTCTTATAATATCAAAATCGGTTCGGATTTATTTCTGCGCCGATTTTGTTTTTTTATCTTAAATAATACTAAATTATAATTATAATTTAGTAATATAAATTTGCAAAAACTTGACAGGTTTATAATGCTATGATAAAATATTTACAAAATTTTTTTGAGGGGGAGAAAGAGTTATGCATATTAAAAAATTTACTTGTATAATTTTTTCAACAGTACTGCTTTTTGCTGCTTTAGGTTTTTCAGCATTTGCGGACAATGAAACACTTAACGGTTTACAAAAAACAGAAGGAGTCTGGTATTATTACCAAGACGGAGAGATTGATACTGAATTTGTCGGAATGGCTAAGAATCAGTACGGTTGGTGGTATGTGGAGAACGGTACAATAGATTTCACATACACAGGAGCTTCCGATAACCCTTATGGTAAATGGTATATGAAAAACGGTAAGCTTGATACAACTTATACAGGCTTTGCATCTGACGGAGAAGATACCTTATATATGAAAAACGGTAAGCTTGATGCTAAAAGCTCCGGCCTGATTAAAGGCGCAAGCGACTGGAAATATGTTAAAAACGGTAAAGTTGACACAACATTTGTCGGAATGGCTAAGAATCAGTACGGCTGGTGGTATGTAGAGAACGGCACAATAGATTTTACATACACGGGAGCTTCTGATAATCCTTACGGAATATGGTACATGAAAAACGGTAAGCTTGATACAACTTATACAGGTTTTGCTTCTTATAAATCAGACACCTTGTATATGAAAAACGGCAAGTTTGATACAAAAGGTTCAGGCTTGATTAAGGGCACAAGTGACTGGAAATATGTTAAAAACGGTAAAGTTGACACAGCATTTGTCGGAATGGCTAAAAATCAGTACGGCTGGTGGTATGTTAAGAACGGTACTATTGATTTTTCATATACAGGAATTGCTAAAAATCAGTATGGCACATGGTATATGAAAAACGGTAAGCTGGATACATCATATACAGGTAAAGTTGAAACAGCTGACGGTTCTGAAATTTATGTTTTTAAAGGACAGTTCTATACAGGTAATAAAACCATTGGCGGTCAGAAATATTATTTTACTGATAACGGAAAAGGATATTTGAAAAAGACTGTCAGCGGCAATACATATTTTTACGATTTAGACGGAAATCTTCAGAGAGATAAATATATTGCGACATATTATGTTAATTCAGACGGTGTTGCAAAAGTGACTGCTTGTACAAAAGCAAACCTGAATGCATTTCTTGATGATATTCTTGACAGATACGGTCGTTCTGAATATAACATATATTGCGCTGTAAGAAGCTTAATGTCTTATAAATATACTGATTGCGGTGCAAGCATAGAAGATATGGCGGTTTATGCTATAAATAACGGAAAAGGTGCTTGCTGGCATTTTGCTTCATTATCATACATGCTTTATAAACGAGCAGGTTACGATGTATACTATGTTGACGGCGGAACGGGCAGAACAGGTAATCAGCATAGATGGATATATGTAAAGTTCAATAACGGAACCTATTATTATGTTGATACAGTATATCCTGACGGATATAAAGCAACTGCCACAAGTCTTAAAAATCTCGGCTATAAATGGGATTCATCAAAATTACCTAAAAACTGATAAGGATAAGTAAATGGTTTTCAGTTCAATTATTTTTCTATTTGCATTTCTTCCTGCTACATATATTTTATATTCTGTGCTCCCCGGTTTGAAGCTGAAAAACTTTGTCTTGATTTTTGCAAGCTTGGTTTTCTACGCATGGGGAGAGGGGAAATATGTCTTATTAATGATAGCCTCTGTGCTGATTAACTGGTGTATCGGGTTACTTATAAACAGATTTTATGAAAAAAAGAAATTATTTGTTTTCATATCCGTATTATTAAATATCGGAATGCTGTTTATATTTAAATACCTTAACTTTTTCTGTTCTGTATTTTCTTCAATAACCCGTATAAGCATCGCTGAGTTTGATGTTCATTTGCCGATTGGTATTTCATTTTTCACTTTTCAGATACTTTCCTATGTTATTGATGTCAGCAGAAATAAAGAAATCGTACAAAAGAACTTTTTTGATTTACTTTTATATATTTCGCTTTTCCCTCAGTTGATTGCAGGACCGATTGTTAAATATCATGATATTTCCAATCAGATTAACAACAGAAAACTGAGTTGGGAAAATACTGCTGCAGGTATACGCAGGTTTATTATCGGATTGTCAAAAAAGATAATTATTGCTGATACAGTTGCAAAAGTTTCTGATATGGTTTTTGATTCGGGAATGAGCGAAATAACTTGTCTTGCTGCATGGATTGGTGCTGTTTGTTATACGATTCAGATATATTTTGATTTCAGTGGCTACAGTGACATGGCAATCGGGCTTGGCAAGATGTTTGGTTTTGAGTTCAAAGAGAATTTCCTTCATCCTTATATGTCAAAAAGTATTAAGGAATTCTGGAACAGATGGCATATTTCTCTTTCAACATGGTTTAAGGAGTATTTATACATTCCTTTAGGCGGTAACCGTAAAGGTAAATTAAGGACTTGTGTAAATCTTTTTATTGTTTTTCTCGCAACCGGATTATGGCACGGTGCGCAAATGACTTTTGTTATTTGGGGTGTTTATAACGGCTGTTTGGTTATTCTTGAAAGAATAGGCGTAATTCCCATAAACAAAATAAAACCGGGCTTTGTAAAGCGTATATATTCTATTCTGATGATTGTTATCGGATTTACAATTTTCAGAGCTGAAACTGTAAGCTGTGCTTTTTCAATGATTAAAAAGATGTTTTCACTGCACTTACTCAGTGACGGTCTGGGAAGCTTTTCAACTGCGATAAGCTGGTATGTAATTTTTATAATTGCCGTTGCAATTATTGCCTGTACCCCTGTTGTTCCCAAGATAAAAGCTTTTCTGTCGGAAAAAGGCACAAAAATTGAAACTGTTGTTAATATTTCCGGATATATAGCATCATTTTTATTGTATATAATCTGCTTTTTGATTATGGCATCTAATTCATACAGTCCGTTTATTTATTTCAGATTTTAGTCAGGTGAATTATTATGTTAAAGAAATCAATAAGTGCTGTATATGTTGTAATATTTACTTTATCACTTTTATTACCGGTCTTCAGTATGCCTTTTTGGGGTGAGTCTTCATCTGCTGAAAAAAGAGAGCTTCAGGAATTTCCGGTTATTTATTCTGATGAAACAGGCTTTAACAAAGAGTTCACCGGTGAGATTTCAGATTATGTTTCTGAACATTTTTCATTCAGGTCTCGTTTTGTGACCCTTTGGAGTCTTATATCTGCTGATGTTTTTCATACATCAACAATGGATAATGTAATTATCGGGAAAGACGGGTGGCTTTTCTTTGCTGAAACACTTCCTGATTATCTTCGCACAGATGTGTTTAATGAAAGCAAACTTTACAGTGCTGTTAAAACTTTGGATTTGATAAATGAGTTTGTCAGTGCAAACGGCGGCAGGTTTCTGTTCGTTGTTGCACCGAACAAAAACACTGTTTATCCCCGGTATATGCCTTCTTTTCAGAAGCAGGGAAGTAAATCATCAAATTATGAATTATTAACTTCATCTCTCAGCGACAGAGATTATTATTTGAATGTTTTACCTCTTTTTTTGAAACGAAACGAGCAATTATATCATAAGAAAGATTCCCATTGGAATAATCTCGGCGCAAATATTTGTTTTTCTGCAATTACTGAAAAACTCGGTGTAAAGAGCGCAGATTATGAAAGCTCCGGGTATTCTCTTGTGAAAGACTGGCGCGGCGATTTGGATGTAATGCTTTTCCCTACACGCAATAATTATGATGAACAGGTTTATTTTAATAAAAAATATCAGTTTGAATATGTTTCATCATTTCATTCAGAAGATGATATTAAAATCAAGACATATAATTCCGACGGAAACGGCAATTTATATATGTACCGTGATTCTTTTACAAATGCGCTTCAACCTATGATGTCAAGTGCATTTGAAAATGCGTATTTTACAAGAATACTTCCGTGCAGATTATGTGAAAATGAAGTCTGTAAGGGTGACTGTGTTGTATTAGAACTTGCAGAAAGAAATATCGGAGAGATAATTGCTTCGGCTCCTGTTATGCAGGCACCGCTCAGGAATAAAATTTCGTTTCATGAAGCGTCTGATGTTGTCTGCTACCGGGAAAGTGTGCTGGGCATGACTCATGTTTTCGGATATTTTAAAAAGCCCTGCAATAAGACTGATGTATATATAACTGCCGGTAATCAGGGTAACAGTAATACTTACGAAGCATTTCCGGTTATGGAAACTGAACTTTTGTCACAAAAAGGAATAACTGATATTTCAAACGATATGGTTGGTTTTTCAGCATATATTCCTGCTGATGACTCAAGTGATATAAAAATAGGATATATAAAGAATGGAGATTGATAAAAATGAAAAAGTTAGTTATTGTTT
>JAZQPL010000029.1:0-13573 GCA_045628495.1 Acutalibacteraceae bacterium | reverse complement strand
TAAAATGGTTATAGAGCATATCTGTCAAATCCTTTCGATGATCTGTGGTAATTTCATTTTACAGGATTTTTCAAATATGCTCTACTGTTTTTATAGATTTTATTTGTTTACCCCAACATTTATTATAGAACCTTTATTTTTAACTTTAGTCATTATCACCAAAAGCAAATCACTGTTTATCATCACTGTTTTTTTATAAATTTATATCAAAACAACCGAAAAATCATGTCAAAATTCAACTTTTTGTTAACAAATTGCAAATATTTTTATAAAATCACTTGAAAAATCAGTGATAATTGTGTAATATGTATAAAGTCGGGTTGTTATATTGTCTAAAACTGATATAACAATTAGTTGAGTTTAAGGAGATAGTTATATGTCAAACAGACTTTTTCAGGGCGTTATTCATCAGATGCGTGGCGCAATAGACAGAACCATCGGCATTATTGATGAAGCAGGTACAATTATTTCATGCAGTGAACTCGGAAAAATCGGAGAAATAGACACTGACGCTTCAGCAGAAGTATTCAAAGAAACCGACAGCACGGTTTTCAACGGATATACATACAAAACATTCGGTTCGCAGATTCATCCGGAATATGCCGTTTTTGTTGACGGTGAAGATGAACAGGCGAAAAAGTATGCAGACTTAAGCGCCGTTACGCTCGGCAACCTTAAACAGTATTTTGACGAAAAATATGACAGGAATATTTTTATTAAAAATGTTATTCTAGACAACATTCTCCCCGGCGACATTTATCTCAAGGCCCGTGAGCTTCGCTTCAACAATGAAACTTCAAGGGTTGTTCTTCTTATCAGAGTTCCCGACCAGACAGACGCTTCAACATTTGATGTTATTCAAAATCTTTTCCCTGACAAAACGAAAGATTTTGTAATAAATATCAACGAGACAGATATTGCTCTTGTTAAAGATATTAAATCCGGCATCGCTTCCAAGGATATTGAGAAGCTTGCCCGCTCAATAGGAGATTCACTTAACACAGAGCTTTACACTCACGCCGTTATCGGTATAGGTACAACCGTACACGGTATCAGAGATTTAGCAAAATCCTTCAAGGAAGCACAGGTTGCACTTGAAGTAAGCAAAGTTTTTGACACGGAAAAAACCATAGTCAGCTATGACAGCCTTGGAATTGCCAGACTTATTTATCAGCTGCCTACAACGCTTTGTGAAATGTTCCTTCATGAAGTGTTTAAGATGGGTTCTATTGACAGCCTTGACCAGGAAACACTTTTTACCATTCAGCGTTTCTTTGAAAACAACCTTAATGTCAGCGAAACATCACGAAAGCTTTTTGTTCACAGAAACACACTGGTTTACAGACTTGAAAAAATCAAAAAAATTACAGGTCTCGATTTAAGAGAGTTTGACGATGCAATTGTATTCAAAGTAGCACTTATGGTTAAAAAATATCTTGATGCAAACCCGGTTAAATACTGATGTTCAAGCCAATCATTTGAGAACCAATCGGTTCTCTTTGGAAAGGACAGGTGAAAAAATGATTGAATTTAAAAATGTTTCAAAAGTCTATTCAAACGGTACAAAAGCACTCAACAATGTAAATATCAAAATTGAAAAAGGCGAATTTGTTTTCGTAGTAGGCGCCTCAGGTGCAGGGAAAAGTACCTTTCTTAAACTTATGATGCGTGAAGAAGTTCCGACATCCGGTTCAATCAGAATAAAAGATTACGACTTAGTAAATATGAAGAAAAAACAGATACCGTACTTCCGCAGAAATATGGGTATTGTTTTTCAGGATTTCAGACTCATTCCCACAATGGATGTTTACAGCAATGTTGCGTTTGCAATGCGTGTTGTAAATGCAAGAAAAAAAGAAATTCGTAAAAGAGTTCCTTATGTTATCAGTATTGTAGGCCTTGCATCAAAAGCCCGTTGTATGCCCAATGAACTTTCAGGCGGTGAACAGCAGCGTGTTGCCCTTGCAAGAGCACTTGCAAATAATGCGGAAATTATTATTGCAGACGAACCCACAGGTAATGTTGACCCGCAGATGTCAATGGAAATTGTTGAGCTTCTCACAAGACTCAACGAAGCAGGCACAACCGTTATTATGGTTACACACGCACATGAACTTGTTAAAAAATTTGATAAAAGAGTTATCGTTCTCGAATCAGGTCAGATTGTTTCAGACGGTTCAGTTGAAAACGGAATCATGCCGGAAGCTTCAACCTCTCACCTGCCTATCGGCAAGCGTAATATTGCAAACGATAATATGAAACGCAGACATTTCCGTAAGCGCAGAGAAGAGCCTTCAGCAAAAGATATCATGATTTCCGCTCCTGAAAAAACAGCTGACAGTCAAAATGAATCTGCAGAACAGAATAATTCAGCATCTATTGACAGCCGTGATTTCATTAACTCAATTCTCAGTGAAAATGAGAATTACAGAGTTTACCTTGATCCCGATGAGGAAGGCGGTGACGATCAATGAGAAGAAGCTTAGGTTACCTTACCAAAGAAGGATTTCGTAACATCTGGGCAAACAGACTTATGTCAATAGCTTCAATAGCAGTTCTTCTTTCATGTCTTATTATGATCGGTTCCGCATTCATGGTTCTTGTTAATATTCAGCAGATTATTGATAATATTGAAGATATGAATGTTATTGTTGCTTATGTTGACTCTGATGCAGACGAGGTTCAGACAAATCAGCTTAAAGCTCAGCTTGAAGAACTTGACAATGTTGATAAAGTTGAATTTGTCAGCAAAGAAGATGCATTTAAGCAGCAGCTTAATGAAATGGGAACAAACGCAACTTATTTTGAAAATGCAGATAATCTTTTGCCGGATACATATAAAGTCAGCGTTAAGGATATGAGCAAATTTGATGATACCGCAAAAGAAATCAGTTCAATTTCTACAGTTGAAAGTATAAGGGATAACAAAGATGTTGCTATCGCCCTTTCAAACATCCGTTCATCTGTAACATACATCAGTGTAGGTATAATCGTTCTTCTTATGCTTGTTTCACTGTTTATTATTTCAAACACAGTAAGAATTACAATGTTTAACAGAAGACTTGAAATCAGCATTATGAAATCTGTAGGCGCAACAAACGGATTCATTCGCTGGCCTTTTGTAATAGAAGGTATATTGCTGGGAATCATTTCGGCAATTATCTCTCTGGGTGCTGTATGGGGAGTTTACGAAGCGGTTAAAAAGACTCTTGCATCAATGCTCGGCAACATTATGGGCATCGGTGAAAGCTTAATCGAATTCAAGCAGTATGCTCTTGTTTTACTTGCAGCATTCCTTGTGCTCGGCATTCTTTCAGGCGTTGTAGGAAGTATGGTTTCAATCAGAAGATATCTTAAAGAACAAGGAGGAATCGTTGATGACAATCAGGAATAATTTTAAAAGAATTTTATCATTGGCATTTGCTTTTGCTGTTTTCTTTTCCTATATCCTTGCATCTACACCGGTTAAGCCCCTTGCAGTTACACTTCAGGAACAGAAACAGCAATATGCTTCAAAAATTTCCAGCGCAGAAAGCGAAATCAATCAGCTGAAAAAAGAAAAAGCCGACAAACAGCAAATCGCAAATAAGCTTCAGCTTCAGCTTCAGGACCTTACAAATCAGGCATATATCATCCAGACTCAGAGAGACAATGTTGACAAAGAAGTTTCATCTCTTACTTCCCAGATTAAAAGTCTTTCCACTCAGATTAAGGATACTGAACAGAAAGTTGAAGACATGGACACACAGATTGAAGACACTGTTGATATTTTCTGTGAAAGAATGCGTGCTAATTATATGGCAGGCCCTACATCATACCTTGATGTTCTTATGAACTCAAAAGATTTATCAAGCATGCTTAACCAGATTGAGCTTATGAAAAGAGTTACCGATAACGACCAGCAGCTTGTTAATAAGCTTAACTCGGAAATAGAAAAGGCTGAAAAATTAAAGGTTGACCTGGGCAAGCAAAAAGATGACGCTGAAAAGAAAAAGACCGAGCTGAGCAATAAAAAAGTTGAACTGGATGCTTCAAAGGCTGAATATGACTCACTCATACTCAATATCGAATCAAAAGCAGAAGAAGTGGACAAGCTCATTAACGGCGTAAATCAAAAAATCGCTTCACTTCATGAAGATGTTAATGTTTATAAAGATGCACAGGCCGGGATTGATAAAGCAATTAAAGATGCTGAAAAGAAAAGAAGTTCCGGCACCGTCAACTACGGCGGAGGCGGCTATTCCGGCGGCGGAAGCACGGTTATTTCAGGCGGCGGCGCAGCTTATTCAAACGGTACAGTAAGTACATCAGGCTGGATGTGGCCTGTTCCTACAGGAGCTTCTTACATCAGCTCATATTACGGATACAGAAGCGACCCGGCAACAGGAGCTACAAAATTCCATTCCGGTCTTGATATCGCCGCTCCCGGCGGTTCAAATATTGTTGCTACAAAATCAGGATATGTTGTTTTTGTAAACTACGGCAACACCGGTTACGGAAACCACATTATGATCGGTCATTCAGACGGTACATATTCACTTTATGCTCACTGTCTTGCAAACTTCCCTGTTTCAAACGGACAAACAGTATCACAGGGCCAGGTAATCGCTCATGTAGGTACATCCGGTTACTCAACAGGATATCACTGTCACTTTGAAATCCGTGACAGCAAGGGTAATAAGCTTGATCCCTCAACCTATGTTCATAAATAAACAACAATGGTATTTATGCGTTAAATAAAACAACAGATAAGGATTTTAAGGTAACAGCCTTGAAATCCTTATTAGTTTAAGATAAAATTATTTTATACATTGCTTATTTTCGGAGAAACCATTATGAATAAAAAATTTTCATCAGGTTTTGTAATTGCATTGATTATTGCTTTTTCGGCTGTAACCTTTGCAATCACAATGTCTGTTTCACAGCGGATTTACAACAAACTTATTACCAACCTGCAAAACAGAATCGAAGCGTATGCACTTGTTGATGAACTTGACGGAATTGTGCGTGAAAATTACTACGGCAAAATTGTTGAAAGTTCTAAAAACAGCGGTATGATAGAAGGGTATATAAATTCACTCCACGACCCTTCAAGCTGCTACCTTTCACCCTCTGCTTACAGCGCATATCTTTCATCTGTAAACGGTGAAATAAACGGAATCGGTGTAAACACTTCACTGGATTCCGAAAGCGGTTATCTCACGGTTACAACTGTTTTTGACAATTCACCTGCGGCATCTGCCGGAATAAAAAAGGGTGACCTGATTTCTGTTATTGACGGTGAAGAAGTAACTAAAAAGAATTATTCTCAGATGAGTGAAAACCTTAACGGCAACAAGCTTACAAGCGTTAAAATCACATATATCAGAAACGGTAAAAGCAAAACTGTTTCCGTAATGATGGGATATTCATCAAAATCCGTTTATTATAACCGGGTTAATGAAACAACAGGTTATATAAAAATTGACGGATTTTATAAAAACACTTCCAAACAGCTTAAAGAGATACTTGACGGACTGCCGGAAGAGATAAATTCTATTATTTTTGATGTCAGAGGAACTAAAGACGGTACTGTTCAATACACAACGGATACATTAAAGCTGATTGTTCCCCTTGCAAGTGACGGAAGCGGTGCTCTTGCAACAGAAATTGATAAAAACGGTAAAAAAACTTTTTATTCTTCAAACTCAGAAAGTCTTTCCGGCTTTTCTGTTGTAATACTTGTTGATGCAGAAACATCTTGCTGCGGTGAGCTTTTTGCCTGTGATATAAGAGACTTTGACATGGGCATTATTATTGGAGAAACAACAAAAGGCATTGCAGATGTCAGAAAATCATTTTCTTTAAGCAACGGCGGAGGAGTTGTATTAACCGTTGCAAAGGTTCAGCCGTATATTACAAAATCATTTGACGGCACGGGTATTAAACCTGATTTAACCGTTTCAAACAAAAATGACCTGCCGGATAAGGACAGCCAATATGACAGTGCGTTAAAATATTTATCATCTCAAAAATAAAAGTCTTGAAAAACAAAATAAAATGTGCTATACTCCAATTTGATAGTCACTATCAAATTGGAGCGTTTTATTTATGAAGACAGAAAAAACTTACCATACAAAGCAAAAAGATATATTGCTTTCTCTTTTCAAAAATAATCCGGAAAAATGCTTTTCGTCAAAAGAAATAATTGAAAATCACAATCTGAGATTAAGCGAAGCAACTGTTTACCGGCTTCTTTCGCAATTTGTAAAGGACAAAACAGTAAACAAATTTAAAAACGAAAAGGGTTCATTATATCAGTATAATCACTGCAACGGATGCCGGCATTTTCACATGAAGTGTATAGAATGCGGCGAATTATATCATATTGATTCACCTATGCTGAAATCTGTTGAAGATACCATAGCGGAAAGCTATGACTTTTTTATTGACAATACCAGCACTACCCTATACGGATATTGCAGGAATTGCAAGAAGGACAAGCCATGAAAAGATTTGTTTCAGTTCTGACTTGTGTTGTAATGGTTTTCTGTTTATGTTCATGCTCCGCTTATAAAAAAACGGAAAATATCTGTATTATTTCAAGTATTTTCCCTTCTTATGACTTTGCCCGTCAGATTACGAAGGGTGTTGATTCCATTGATGTTAAAATGTTGATTACCCCGGGCACAGAACCTCACTCGTATGAGCCGAATGTTCAGGATATGGCAAGTATTAAAGAAAGCGACCTTTTTATTTACCTGGGCGGTGAATCAGATGAATGGGTTGAGTCTTTGCTGGATACATTTGATAATTCAGAAGTTAATACATTAAAAATGACAGACTGCGTTCCGCTCCTCACTGAGGAAGATGTTGAAGGTATGCAAAGCGGAAAAGAAGAGAACGAGCTTTCTGCTGACGGTGAAAGAGATGAGCATGTCTGGACTTCACCGAAAAATGCTGTTCTTATCAGTGAAAAAATAAAAGATGAACTGTGCAAAATTGACCCTGAAAATGCACAGATTTATGAAAACAATTTTATAAATTATAAAAAAGAGCTGATTAAACTCGATAATAACTTCAGAAACTTACTTTCACAGAATTGCACAATAATAGTTGCCGACCGCTTTCCTTTCAGATACCTTGCGTGGGAATACGGCATCACATATTATGCTGCTTTCCCCGGTTGTTCAACAGAAAGTGACCCAAGCGCCGCAACAATGGCATTTCTTGAAAAAAAATCCCGTGAAATAAAAGCAGGTGCTGTTTTTTACACAGAATTTTCATCTCAAAAAGTCGCAGATACAATATGTGAAGCCATCGGTGCAAAAAAGCTCATGCTTCATTCCTGTCACAATATTTCACGAAATGAATACGAAAATAACGAAACCTATATTTCACTTATGAATAAAAATCTAACAAATCTGCAAGAGGCTTTGAAATAATATGGCGTTAATAGAATGTAACAATTTATCAGTAGCTTATGAAAATAAAACAGTGGTAAAAGACTTATCTTTTACTGTAAACAACGGTGATGCAATCTGTATTGTCGGTGAAAACGGTTCCGGTAAATCCACACTGCTTAAAGCTATTCTCGGTTTAATAAAAACCTGCGGCGGCAGTGTAAAATTCGGAGACGGACTGAAACAAAATCAAATAGGATATCTGCCCCAGCAAACCGATATTCAAAAGGACTTTCCCGCTTCTGTATCGGAAATTGTTGCAACGGGCTGCCTTAATCAAATGGGCTTTTTCCCCTTTTTCAATAAAAGTATTAAGAAAAAAATTGCTGACTCAATGAAAACACTGGGCATTTCTGATTTAAAAAACAGATGCTATAATGAGCTTTCCGGCGGACAGCAGCAAAGGGTTCTGCTTGCAAGGGCATTATGTGCTACAGACAAGCTTCTTGTTCTTGATGAACCTGTTGCCGGGCTTGACCCTATTGTAACTGCGGAACTGTATGAGCTTGTTAAAGAACTTAACCGCAAAGAAGGCATTACAATCATTATGATTTCACACGATATAGAATCATCTCTCGGTATTGCCGACCATATTCTTCACCTTAATTATGACAATTCATTTTTCGGAACAGTTGAAGAATATAAAAAATCCCCCTTTGGCATAAGATTTATTGGAGGTGGAAATATTGAGTGACAGCATTTCACTGTTAGCGTATTACTTCAGCTTTACATTTGTTCAGCGTGCGGTTATCGCAGGCGTTCTGATATCGCTATGCGCTTCGCTTTTAGGTGTAAGCCTTGTTCTTAAAAGGTATTCTATGATTGGTGACGGTCTGTCTCATGTAGGATTCGGCGCAACAGCAATAGCCGCCGCACTGAATCTGACCGATATGTCCCTTTATATCTCAATACCAATCGTTGTTGCATCCGCCTTCTTCCTGCTTCGGCTTAATGAAAACAGTAAAATTAAAGGCGATGCGGCAATAGGAATCATTTCATCCGGCGCCCTTGCCGTGGGAGCTGTAATAATTTCGTTTACAAACGGAATGAATACCGATGTATGCAACTACCTTTTCGGCAGTCCTCTGACGATGACTCAGAACGATGTTTATTTAAGCGTGATTCTTTCCATCGCCGTTATATTGCTTTTTGTTTTGTTTTACAATAAAATTTTTGCAGTAACTTTTGATGAAAATTTCATGAAAGCAACCGGACAGAAATCAAACACATATAATACTATTATTTCAGTTCTTACTGCAGTTACAATCGTGCTTGGTATGAAGGTTATGGGTGCGCTTCTTATTTCGGCGCTGATTATCTTCCCTGCGGTAAGCTCTATGAGATTATGTAAATCTTTTTTTTCGGTTACAATCAGTTCTGCAATCATTGCGGTTCTGTGCTTTATTTTCGGTCTGATTGTTTCATGCGTTTATGTAAGTCCGAACGGATACACTCTGCCCACCGGTGCTACTATCGTAATATTCAACATAATTGTTTTTATTGTATTTAATATTATAAAAAGTATAAAAAGTAAAATCTAATTTACAGAAAACATATTGACTATGCGTACAATAAATAATATAATTTCATTACTATATTCCGGGAGGAGATTATTGTGAAAATTTGTCCAAAATGCGGAAATCAGTTAGCAGATAATATTTCGTTCTGCACCGGTTGCGGCGCAAACATGTCAGATGTTGCACCTCAGCAGTCCGATTTTCAGCAGCCTAACTATCAGCAGCCTAACTATCAGCAGCCCAACTACCAGCAGCCCAACTACCAGCAGCCCAACTATCAGCAGCCCAACTATCAGCAGCCCAACTACCAGCAGCCCAACTATCAGCAGCCCAACTACCAGCAGCCCAACTATCAGCAACCCAACTACCAGCAACCCAACTACCAGCAGCAGTTCGGTGGTGGATATAAAGCACCTATCACTGAAAGAAGTATTGGAATGTGTATTCTGCTTTCAATTGTAACTTGCGGTATTTACGGACTGTATTGGTATTTCTGCATTGTAAATGACCTTAACACTGCTTCACAGCAGCAGGATGACAAAGGACCGGGTATGATACTGCTTCTCTCAATCGTTACATGCGGTATTTACAGTTGGATTTGGCTTTATAAAGCAGGCGAAAAAGTTAATGCTATTAAACAGTTCAACGGTGAGCCGGCTTCAGATTCAAGTGTCACTTATATACTCCTTGCTATTTTCGGTCTTGGAATTGTTGACTACTGCCTTATTCAGACTGAGCTTAACAAAGTTGCTATGTACAAAAATTCATAAAATAAACTCGACTTGTGTGCGGTAATTCAATCTTTTAACACTTAATTATTTTCAATTTTTATAAAAGTAAAATCTGTATTACAGATAATCAAAAACAATATTGTATAATAAGCTTACAAACTTATTAAAGCTTTCAGGAGGTAAAAAACTATGAAAATTTGTCCGAACTGCGGAAAACAACTTTCCGATAATATGGTATTCTGCGTTAATTGCGGTTCAAAAGTTACTGATGCTGTAACTTCGCAGAATCAAGCTCAGGTGTCAACCGGCAGTCAGCCGCAGAATAATTATCAACAGCAAAACGACTACCAGCAGCAGAGCAACTACCAGCAGCAAAATGACTACCAGCAGAGCAGTTATCAGCAGCAAAACGATTACCAGCAAAATAATAATTCGTCTGTATTTTCACAGATTTTCTCAAACAGAAATAATGCAGATTCTAAATACAAAGTTGCCATATGTGCAAGAAATATTTACCTTTGCATCTTGCTGTGCACAATTTCATGCAGCGTATACAAAATGTATTGGCAGTTCTGTGTTATAAACGACCTTAACACCGCTTCACCGGATTCAAAAGATAAAGGTGCCGGAATGGTATTGCTCCTTAATATACTTACATGCGGTATTTACAAATTTATCTGGGCATACAAAGCAGGCGAAAAAATTGAAAAAATAAAACAGCTTAACGGAGAAGTTCCGTCAAATTCAAGTCTTCTTTTCCTTTTCCTTTGCCTTATTCCCGGTATCGGCGATGTTGTTACATACTGTCTTATTCAGGACGAACTTAACAAAGTTGCTATGTACAACTGATTATGAAAAAACGGCTGATTAAAGTAATCACAAGCGGCGCAGTCCTGCTGGCAGTAGGCTGCGCTTATGCTGTGTTTTGTATTAAAACAGGCTACGGTATCCCTTGTGTGTTCAATCTGATAACAGGTCTCAAATGCCCCGGGTGCGGTATTTCAAGAATGTTTTTAAGTCTTATGAGACTTGATTTTAAGTCAGCATGGAAGTATAATCCGGCTGTTATCGTGATTTCTCCGTTCCTTGCTCATCTGATTTTTTCCGGATGTTACAGGTGGGTAAAATTCGGCAAAAACACCGAAACAAAATTTGACAATGTTCTTGCAATAGTACTTATTTTTGTGCTTATTCTGTTCGGTATTATCCGAAATGTTGTTGAGATTTTTTGATATTTTGTATATAGGAATTACAGCTTATACAAGTTATTGGTATTGAAACAATTATTTTGTAAAAATTAAATTTTTTCTTGACATGAACCCTTTTATATGGTACAATAACCGTACCTCTTAAAGAGGGTTCTTTTTTTGTGCCCTTATTTGAAAGCTTATAGGGTAGAGTTTTCAGCAAGAGGGAGGCTGAAATCCCGGGCGAGACCCGGTTAAACGGAGGTGCCGATATGAGAGTAAAAGTTACCCTTGCGTGTACAGAATGCAAACAGCGCAATTATGACACGATGAAAAACAAGAAGAACACACCGGACAGGTTGGAGATGAATAAGTATTGCAGATTCTGCAAGAAACACACTCTCCACAGAGAAACAAAGTAAGCGGAGGTAACCATTATGGCTAAGAATGAAAAATCCGAAGCTGCTGAAAAAATCGAAAAAGCCGCAAAAGCAAAGAAAGCAGGCAAGCCCAAAGAGGTTAAGCCCAATGTCTTTGTTCGTATAGGCAGGTGGATTGCCAAGTTTTTCAAAGACCTTAAAGGCGATATCAAAAAAATCACATGGCCTACCGGCAAAACGGTTGTTAAAAGCACATTGGTTGTTATCGTATCAATCGCAGTTATCGGTCTTGCAGTTTTCCTTGTTGACCTTTGCCTTTCAAAGGGTGTTGACGGACTTGAAAGTCTTGCAACAAAATATTCGGAAACAAAGACTGAAGAAACTACCGATAATACATCTGCTGACGCTGCTGTTCAGACAACCGCTGCCCAGTAAAAAATTTGGCTGTTTTCGGAGGAAATGCAATGTCTATTAACTCCAGATGGTATGTAGTTCATACCTATTCAGGCTACGAAAACAAAGTAGCAGGCAACATTGAAAAAGTCGCTGAAAACCGGAAAATGCAGGATCAGATTCTTGAGGTTAAAATTCCTACAGAAACTGTAACTGAAGTTAAGGAAGATAAAACCAAAGAATATGAACGCAAACTTTTTCCCGGTTATGTAATGGTCAAAATGGCCGTTGAAATGGACGACAATGACCTTCCTGTCATCAGTGACGAGGCATGGTTTGTTGTAAGAAACACAAGAGGCGTTACAGGCTTCGTTGGTCCCGAAAGCAAACCCACTCCCCTTTCTGAAGAGGAAGTTTACCGTCTCGGCGTTGAAAAACGCACAGTTGAGGTCAACTACGAAGTAGGAGATACAGTTAACATTGTTGACGAAATCTTCGAAGGATTCACAGGCAGAGTTGAAGCAATCGACGCTGAAAACAATATGGTTCGCGTTACTGTTTCCGCTCTTTTCGGCAAGGAAACTATGGTTGAGCTTGAACTTGATCAGGTTGAACCTGTTGCCGACTAATCACTGATAATTAACGGCTTACCGTTTAATTATATGCGTCTTTTCGGCGCATGGAGCTTTACGGCTCCCTGTGGGAGGAGCATAAATTATCTGAGGTGCTCCGCAATAACCACGAATTTTTGGAGGTGCAAGAAATGGCTCAGAAGGTTGTAGGCTTTATTAAGCTTCAAATCCCCGCCGGTAAAGCAACCCCGGCTCCGCCCGTTGGTCCTGCATTAGGTCAGCACGGCGTTAACATCATGGCATTCACAAAGGAATTCAATGAACGCACAAAGAACGATGTTGGTCTTACCATTCCTGTTGTTATCACAGTTTATGCAGACCGTACATTTACCTTTATTACAAAGACTCCCCCCGCTGCTGTTCTTATTAAAAAGGCTTGCGGAATCGAGAGCGGTTCAGGCGTTCCTAACAGAACAAAGGTTGCAACTATTACCGGTGAGCAGATTAGAAAAATCGCAGAAACAAAAATGCCTGACTTAAATGCAGCAAACATCGAATCAGCTATGAGCATGATCGCTGGTACTGCACGCAGCATGGGCGTTACTGTTGTTGACTAATGCTCCCTGGTGGGAGGAAAAATCCGATTAACCACTTATTTGGGAGGTAATTTTACAAATGAAACACGGCAAAAAATATGTCGAAAGCGCTAAGCTCGTTGACAGAGCTAAGCTTTACGAGCCTCAGGAGGCTCTTGAAACAGTTATTAAAACTGCTTCTGCTAAATTTGATGAAACAGTTGAAATGCACATTCGTCTCGGCGTTGACTCTCGTCATGCTGACCAGCAGGTCAGAGGTGCGGTAGTTCTTCCCAACGGTACAGGTAAAACTGTAAGAGTTGCTGTTTTCGCAAAAGGCGATGCAGCAGACGCAGCTGCAGCAGCAGGTGCTGAAATCGTTGGTGCTGAAGACCTTGTTGCAAAAATCCAGGGCGAAGGATTTCTTGATTTTGATGTTGCTATCGCAGCACCTAACATGATGGGTCTTGTTGGTCGTCTTGGTAAAATCCTCGGTCCTCGTGGCCTTATGCCCAGCCCCAAGGCAGGCACAGTTACACCCGATGTTGCTAAGGCTGTTGTTGAAGCTAAAGCAGGTAAGATCGAGTACCGTCTTGATAAGACAAACATCATTCATTGCCCCATCGGCAAGGTTTCTTTCGGTCCTGAAAAGCTGATGGAAAACTACAGCACACTTATCACTGCTGTTGAGAAGGCAAAGCCCGCAGCTGCAAAAGGTCAGTACATTAAGTCCTGCGTTCTTGCAACAACAATGGGTCCCGGCGTTCGTATTAACC
>JAZQPL010000028.1:0-38726 GCA_045628495.1 Acutalibacteraceae bacterium | reverse complement strand
GTTTTTCTTATAAGTTTAAGAAGTTTTATTTTATATTTTTTAATCATGGGAATAAGCCTGTCATATAATGAATACCTGAATTTATCGTTTATTAAAACATATTCACCGACAAATTCATAAAGATTAGCACCAAGGCTGGCTTTGAAAGAATTGATGCCCTGAAAATTATCAACAGGTGTAAGCTCGCCGAGGGGCTGAGTTTTATCTTCGGGAATGTTCAGATTGTTTACAAGAACATATCCTAAATCGTGATAATCACACTCAGTGTCAAGACTTTCACAAAGCCTTAAATAATTAACAAAATGGCTTGGTCTTGTTTCGTTTCTCAGCACATTTATGCTTCCGCCGAAAAGACAGCTTGCAACTCCGCCGTACCGTATTGTAAGACCTCCGGCAACAACAAATTTATCTTTATCTGAAAATTCCGCCGCTTTTTCAAGTCTTATTTTGTAATTGTTTGATTGCTGAATAATCGTATCGTTTTCGTTTTTTAGTCTGTTTTTTATACTTTCACGAGCGGTTTCCATTTTTTCAAGATTATCTTTATACTGTTTTTGACGCTGTTCTTCAAATGCTTTATCAGCATTTTTATCATAATAAACAAGGGTTAAATCCATACAGTCGCTGAAAACGCTCATCATTTGTTTTATATATTCAGGTTTCTTTTCAATAAAACTGTCTCTTTCTGAGGTTGAACGCATAACAGTTGCAAAATCATCAAGAAGCTCCGGCTCTTTTTCAACTTCTTTAATTGAAACTTTGCGGCTCACAAGTCCTCTGTTCTCACCGATTCTTACAGAATACCGGACTCCTTTTTCGCATTTTTTCAGCAGTTCCTTTGATGTGAACATCTCTCCCGTTTCTTTTTTTAGGGGAATCATGTACTGAATAGGTGATTTATAAATGTATTTTTCTGTATCGTGGTTAAGCACATATCCGGAGTCAATCAATGTTTTATGAACATTAAGACCTTCAGGTGTTGTTTCGTTATTTATTTTTAGCGGAATGTGCGGGTCTGTAATCAGTACGGTGATTTTATGCTTTTTGAGCTGAGCTTTAATAAAAACGGTAAATTCTTTGATAATTTCACTGTCTGAATAATCGGTAACAGGGCCGTCGGGAATATACCAGATTTTTCCGCAAAGCTGAAGATTCCTTTCAAGAACAAGACAGGCGAAAACCCTCTCTCCGTCACGAAATCCGCTGAAAAAATAAGGCTTCCATACAACCTTTATTTCAGGCCAGCGTGAACACTGAATAAAAGAACCTTTATGCTTATTTATAAACTCATCATATTCTTTAAGATTTGTTTCGGTTTTAAATTCAAGCATCTGATTTCATTCTCCCTATATATTCTTTGATACATTCAAGTTCGGAAAACGGTTCTTTTATACCGTTTATCAGCTGATATTCTTCGTGCCCTTTACCTGCAAGAAGAATTATATCACCTTTTTGAGCCTGTGACAATGCATAAAATACAGCTTTTTTTCTGTCAGGCTCACAATAATACTTTCCGCCTGCTTCTTTAACAGCGGCGGCAATATCATTTATAACATTCATCGGGTCTTCAAAATCCGGATTGTCTGATGTGATAACGCTTAATTCACACATACTGCCGGCAACAAGCCCCATTTCACGGCGCCGCTCCTGCGTCCGTCCTCCTACAGAGCCGAATACACAGATGATTCTTCCCTGTTTATAGTCATAAAGCGTTTCTATTATGCTTTTAAGGCTGAGTCCGTTGTGAGCATAGTCAATTATAACATCATAATCAGCGTCAATATCAACCGTCTGCGCTCTTCCTTTTATTCTTATGTTTTCAAGAGCTGAGGCGGCTGAGGAAATATTTCCTCCGACGGCAATAACTGCACCTATTGCGGCAAGAATGTTATAAACATTGAAGGTACCGGGAATAGGGGCTGTTACGGTTATTGTTTTATTAAATGCATTGCATGTAAAACTGATACCGGTTGTTTTTCTGTTTCTTACTATTTTAACATCATTTGCGTTTATATCGTAATCAGAATCCAGTCCGTAAGAAAAAATATTGCAATTACAATGCTGTTTCATAATCCGGTACGCTTCATCGTCATAATTCATTACTGCTGTGTCACAGTGTTCAAACATAACTGATTTCCAGTATGCGTATTCTTCAAATGAGTCATGCTCGTACTGACCTATATGGTCAGGCGAAAGGTTTGTAAAAACTCCTGCTGCAAATTGAATTGAGTCAACTCTTCCGTGTTTCACACCTAAAGATGAAACCTCCAGAGCAACTGCTTTACATCCGTTATCCGCCATTGTTCTGAATATTTTATAAAGTTCATAGGATTCGGGCGTAGTATTGGCAGTGGGCATTTTTATACCGTTAAATTCAGCTCCCACAGTGCCGATGATTCCTGCGGGTATTCCCGAAGCGTTGAGAATTTTCTGAACAAGATGAGCAACTGTTGTTTTGCCTTTTGTACCGGTAATTCCGATGATTTTAAGTTCTTTATCAGGGTGATTGAAAAATTCCGCAGCCATTTTTCTGAGCTCTGTGCGTGAATTTTCAACTTTGATTATCTGAGCGTCTTCAGGCAGCTGAATATCTTTTTCAACAACAAATACACGGGCACCTTTTTCGTATGCACTTAATGCGTATTTGTGACCGTCTGCTTTTAATCCCGAAAGACATACAAAAATCACTCCGGCTTCCGCTTTTCGTGAATCGTAAACAATATCTTTTATTTCAACATCATTTTTAATACATCCAAAATATACGGTATTCTTTAATATTTCCGAAAGCTTCATGAAATTACTCCTTGAAAAATGATATATACTGTTATGTTAAATTAAAATGATTATTTGTTGACATGATATCAAAATCTAAAACCGTATTGATAAACAGCAGAATGTATTTTGTAAATGTATCTGTTTGCTGAATGATATTTTACAATTTGTTTTCGGCGTTAAAACAGTAATTATTATGTCAATAACAGCCAAAATACAAACGATTGAGATAATAAAATTCCTATAACAACTATTTCACTTTTTCAGAAATAGTTTGTCTATTCCTTTATTTAATGCATTGGTAGTTAAAGACAGCAATTCGGAAACAGCTAAAGTTGAAAATACAAACAATAAAGAAGCAGCTGCTAAATTCATTTTATTATAATAATTTGTAACGCCGAAACAGAAAATCCCATGCGCAAGGTAGATGTAGAATGATGAATCATCGAAGAACTGTACAACTTTCAAAGACGAAATTTTTGTAAAAAGTGCGTCGTATTTTTTGTTCAGCTCCATTCCGGAAATCATAAACCCTGCTCCGATAAAAGAATGACCTGTTAATACCAGACAACTATACAGTTCGTTTCCGTTTAAGATATTTTTAAGTAAAGCTCTTATTGCAAATAATGCAATAACTATAATAAAGAATATGGGAACCGAATATTTTTTATAGTCTTTTTTATCCAAAGAGAAATTTGCCAATACATAACCTGTAAAGTAATCAGCAAAGTAAAAAAGAACAACACCTGTTTTCAGTTTAAGCAGGAAGCAAATAAAATATGTTACAATAACTATTATCAGATACCGTGTTTTGCTGTTCTCTTTTTTATTTATACAGTTCCTCAGCTTTTGAAAAGCGGGAGTAAGCAAATAACAAATCATTATTATTGTTGTGAACCATAAAGGACCGAGATTCGTTATTTCACTGTAGATATTACTGAATACCGACCAGTCTACAAAAAGAAGTCCCTGAAGATTCAGCAAATATACAACCGATGTTATTGCATCGGTTTTTATGCCAAAGGCAAAGTATAAAACCAACAGATCCGCCAAAACAACCAAGAAAACAGGAATCCATATTTTCTGTATCCTTTTTCTTATCCATTCAACAAAGTTGTCTATTGTTTTGCCTCCGTAAAGAAATCCGGACAGGCAAAAGAATACTTCAACACCAACATTGAAAAACTCACCGTAAAACTGACTTCCGGGTATAAAAGTATAAAATCTTGTAATGTGGCACAGTATTATCATTACCATACTGATAATGCGGATAATACTTATATCAGCTCGTCTTTTTTTCAGCATTTTTTACCTCTTGTTTTTTTACTTTATATTTATTCTGATAAGCATAAATCAGAATTTTGTTTGCACGGTGCTCGGATGTTTTATAAAAAAACAGTATTATTCCGATAATCAAGAACTTTGACAGACAAATTATTATAACAATTATTTTTTGTTTTTGTCAATGTACACATAACCTGTTAAATGAAAAAATGTTTTGTTTATTATATAGTTTTTATTCAGATACTTTGCTCAACAGGCAAACACATTCTGTATGAGGTGCCCGTGGAAACATATCAACGGGAGAAACTTCTTTTACACAGTATCCGTTTTCACACAGAAGTTTGCAGTCTCTTGCAAGAGTTGAGCTGTCACAGGAAACATACACTATTTTTTCGGGGGACATTTTAATCATTGTATCAATAAGAGAACTGTCGCAGCCTTTTCTGGGAGGGTCAATTATAATCACATCAGGCTTTATATTTTCGTTTTCCAGCATTTCAGCGGCCTTTGAAGCATCTGAACAAATAAATTCTGCATTTTTCGTATTATTTAATTTTGCATTTTCTTTTGCATTCTCTACCGCCTGCGGAACTATTTCTACACCGATAACACGGTAGGCTTTTTTCGCCATGGTCAGACCGATTGTTCCTGTACCGCAGTATAAATCAAGCAGAGTTTCATTACCGGAAAGACAGGCATATTCCGAAGCCTTGCTGTAAAGAATTTGGGCGGTATCATGATTTACCTGATAGAAAGAAAGAGGAGAAATATTAAATTTTAATCCGCACAATTCATCTGTAATGTATTCTTTGCCGTAAACAGTAATGCATTTTTCTCCAAGTACAACATTGGTAACCTTTTTGTTTATATTGAGAACTATGCTTTTTACATTAGGCACGGCGTGCGTCAGCTCGAAAACAAGCTCATCACTGCCAGGCAGAGAATCTCCGTTAATTACGGCGCACACCATAATTTCCCCTGTTGCAACAGCTTTTCTTAAATATATATGTCTTAAAATTCCTTTATGTGTTTTTTCGTCATATCCGCTGATTTTAAAAAGTCTGATATGATTTCTGAAAATATCAATTATAGTCTTAAATTCCTCAGGCTGAAGAAGGCAGTCCGAACAGTCAATTACCCGATGTGAGTGGGGGGCAAAAAATCCGATTTCTGCAATACCGTGATTATCTGTTCTGACAGGGAACTGAGCTTTATTTCTGTATCTTGTATTACTTACAGAAGGAATTATTTTATCAGGAACAATATCAATTCCGCCTATTCTTGCAAAGTTTTCTTTAACCTGATTGTATTTTATTTCAAGTTCATCGGAATATTTAATATGACCGAAAGAGCATCCGCCGCATTTTTCATAAACAGGACATAGAGGAGCAATTCTCATAGCTGACGGATGAATGATTTTTTTAACCTTGCCTATGGCATAATTAGGCTTAGCTTTGATTATATGTAACAACACATGGTCACCGGGGGCGGTGTTTGCGGCAAAAACAGTCATGCCGTTATATCTGCCGACGCCGCTGCCAAGAGAAGTACACGAATCTATGGTTACGGCTATTTCATCATTTTTCTTAATCATCATAATACCCCAAATGTAAAACTATCTGTTTTATTATATCATATATTTTCTGAAAATAAAAGAATTTTCTTGCAAAACTATGCTGTTTATGTTAAAATTTTTTCCGAGGTGATGGTATTGGCTAAAAAAGGCAAGAATCATTTTTTCGCAATGGTATCAAGAATGAAATATATCAGCCGATGGGCTTTGATGAGAAACAGTCACACTGAAAATATCAGTGAACACAGTCTTGAAGTTGCAAGTGTTGCGCACGCACTTGCCGTTATTCACAATAAACGCTTCGGCGGCAATGTAAATGCAGACAGAGCGGCGGTTTTGGGTGTTTATCACGATACTCCTGAAATAATAACAGGGGATATGCCAACTCCCGTAAAATATTACAGTGCACAGGTTCATCAGGCATACAGTCAGGTTGAGGATGACGCATGTGAAGCGTTACTTAAAATGATTCCCGAAGATTTACGGGAAGAATATGAACCGTTTTTCTTTAAAAAAGAGCAGGACAGACAGCTTTGGAAATTTGTTAAAGCGGCAGATAAAATCTGCGCTCTTACAAAATGTATTGAAGAAACACAGCTGGGCAATGCAGATTTCAACTCTGCGGCAGAAGCTACCAGAAAAACAATAAAAGAAATGAATATGCCGGAGGCGGACTGCTTTATTGATGAATTTCTTGAAAGCTACGGTCTTACTCTTGACGAAATGACATCACAGGATAATGATTAACCGGGAAGGGAAGTTTTATTTATGAAAAGAAGGTTTTTAAAAATGTTTTCAGCTTTTTTAGCGTCAACAATGATATTCTCAACTGCGGCGGCAATTCCTGCCGGCGCAAAGGAAAAAGATGTAATTCTTGCAGACGATCAGGTAAGAATAACAGAAAAGACTCCGTTGCTTGATGAAAACGGAAAGCTTACTAAGCCCGGCTACTGTTTTACAAATATGTATGAATATGATCGCAGTGCGATAAAGGCAAATCCCACAAGAATAAAGGAATGGGATTTTTATCAGATTTCCAACAAAAGATACTGTCTGCAGGTTACCATGGCGGATATTTCAATCGGAGCTGCATCAAATGTTGTTTTATTTGATATGCTTACAGGCGAAAAGTATGAATCAAATATAAGTCTTCAGCTTTTCTCATTCGGCCGTTTCGGATTGTCACCGGAAGCTATGAAACCCAATACATTCTCAAGACACAAAAGGAATTATGAACTTGATGTAAATGTAACTGAAAGTCAGAGAACAATTAAATTCAAGGGCAAATCAGGCAGAAAAGAATTTACTGTTGACCTTTCGATGGATATGTTTAAAAATCATGAATCGCTTATTATGGCCCTTCCGTTTGACAGAGGAAATGACAAGCAGTTTTACTATAATCAGAAAGTAAACTGTATGCCTGTTACCGGAACTGTTAAAGTTGGCGACCTTACTGTTGATTTCAGCCCTGAGGATTCATTCTGCGTTCTTGACTGGGGCAGAGGAGTATGGCCGTATCACTGCGTATGGTACTGGGGCAACGGAAGCACAAGACTTGAGAACGGTGATATTTTCGGTTTCGAAATCGGCTGGGGATTCGGCGATATGAGTGCTGCAACAGAGAACACACTTTTCTATAACGGTAAAGCGTATAAAATAGGGGAGATATTCCTTGAAAACAATGAAAAAGACTGGATGCAGCCGTGGAAATTCACTTCTTCTGACGGAAGATTTGAAATGACAATGACTCCCATATATGACCATATTACAAAAGCAAGAGTATTATTTGTAGGAAATATATGCCATCAGGTTTTCGGCAAATGGAACGGAACCGTAACACTTGATGACGGAACAGTGCTTCAGATTCATGATATGATTGCTTTCTGCGAAAAATCAGATAATATGTGGTAATATAATAATAGATTTATCAAAATAAAAACAAAAGGGATTTTACGGTATATCTGAATTACAGATAACCTTAAAATCCCTTATTTTTATTAAATTATATTGAATACTATTTTTCAGGTGTAAGATTTATGACTGCTATTTCAGGTCTGTTGAAAAACCTGATAGGTACGGTGTAATTACCAAGACCGCTTGTAATAAATAAAACGCTGTTGCGAAGATGATATATTCCTTTAACATATTTGCCGTTTTTATCAGGCAGAAATGTTTCACCGTCATAAATTGCGCCGATAAACGGAAGCCTGAATATTCCCCCGTGAGTATCTCCGCACAGACATAAGTCTGTTCCGAAATCGGAAAATTTCTTAAAATTAGGAATATGCGCCAATAAAACGGAGTAGTTTTCTTTATCTTTTTGAAAGGCGTTATTCAGGTCAAAGGTGCTTGTGTAATAAACATTATCTATACCGTAAAGATGAAGCTTTGTGTTTTTAACCGTGATTATTTCATCATCATAGTTTAATATTTTTACACCGGCATTTTTCATTGAAGTGAAAAATGATTCATCGTTATAGTCATGCTCTCCGCTTACATAATATACTTCATGGTTTTCTGCAAGTTTTTTCATAAGCTGAAGTGCTGTTCCACGGCCGTTGTTATTTTTTTGATTTGTGTACATATCACCGGTTGCAATAATCAAATCAGGGTTCAGCCTTTCGATTTTTGCGATAAGATGTTTATTGTTTTTACCAAAGCTTGCTCCGTGCAGGTCGGAAATCTGGACTAATTTTATGCTGTCATTTATTTTTTCGTTTTCAACAGTAACCTGATTTGTTTTCAGCGTAAAGTTATTGAACCACCATAATAAAATCAAAATAAGTATAAACAGAGGCGTCTTGCCTTTTTTATTTTTTTGTTTTGATTTTCTCAAAGAATCACCTGCTTATTTCATAAAAGACAACCTCATTACCGCCAAGTTCAATGTTTAATTCAAGTTGACCGTTTTTTATTTCGGCAGTTGTTCCCACCGGTTTAAGAACAGAACACTCTTTATATTTATCGTTCAGTTTTTCAAAATACAGCTGCCTTTTTTCGGGGTTTTGAAGAGATGCTTCAATATTTCCGTCGTCAGGCGACCATGAAAAACAGTCATCTGTGATGCCGTAAGTTTTTCTGTCCTCAATCCACTCGTCAAAGTAGTTGCAATCATCATTTATTATATATGCTTTTACTCTAACCTGACCGTCAGAAAACTGAGGCGCATTTATTAAGTAGTTTAATTTTGCTGTTTTATCATAATTATAGTCATTTTTATAATTATATGACATGATATGCAGAATATTTGTTTCTTTGTCAAATGCCGAATAAGTTTTAATTTCTGCTTTTGATATGTGACCTTTTCTGATTGTTTTAACCTTTGCAAGATTTGAATTTCTGAATTCGGAAATATTTTTTGCAACATGATAGCTTACCGTGGGATTACCGTTCATAAGACCGCCGGAAAAGAATCCCCAATAAGAAAAGTATTCAATGTTATTGTCAATCATCTGACCGTAGTTTCTGGCATCGAATGCTGCCTGCCAGCCGTAACCGACAGCACGCATCATAAGTGCGCTTGAATCACTTCCGCTTGCGGTGCCTTCAAGTATTCTGCCTTCGTCAACGCCGTAATTAAGATTTTTAAGTCCGTAAAATTCAGCGCAGGAACGAAGCTCACGGAACATATCGGGCAAAGATTTTCTGCCTTTATTACTGTCTTCAGGTGAGCTGATGTAAAATGATGCTGAAAGATAGCATATTCTTGAACCTTTTTTGCCTGTTTTGTAATTCGTTCCTACAGCGCAGTGGCGAATAAACTTCTGCTCTCTCCACAGTCCTTCCGAAACAGACATCGAGTGTGCGCCGACATAAACATTTTCACCTATTACATCCTGCAGCGCCGCCACTGTGTAGTCATATAATTTGCAGTATTCATTTGCGGTGTCTTTGGGCTTTCCGCTTCTTGCCGAAAACCAGCTTTCATTTTCATATTCGGTCATAACGCCGAAACGCCAGCTGAGAACTTCATCTTTACCGAATTCATCAACAAGAGCCTGAGCAAGAGCGGCAATGTAGTTGTAATAAACATTATAGTCATCCGGCGGAAAAATATTCACTTCAAATTCGCCTGTTTTGAAATCCTTTGAATATTTCATTGGAACATTTCCTAACTTCAAATGAGGCTTTGCACCCATTAAAATAATCCCTCTGCAGTTCTTGATAAGGGGTTCAAAGTCATAATCGTCAAGCACGCTTGTATCATAAGGATTCTTAAACAGGTCACGCTCTGCGTTTCCTCCCGAGCATTGCATAAGCTGAACATAGTCAACAAATTCAAAAATATCGTTTTCGGTGTTTTTAACGGGATTGTAAAAGCTTTGCCCCATCATCCAGATATTGGCATTGCTTGCTTTATTGCCCACAATCTGACCTAAAGATGAAGTGTCTATTGAAAAAGAATATTTATCGGGATTTTCTATGATATTCACGATCCCTGAAATTGAAAAATACAACGCTATGATAATTGATATAATTTTATTTATTATGCACATATATTAATTCCCCGCAAAGTTGAATATTAACTGAAAAATACGCTTAAAAAAGTCGAAAAGGCTGAAGCTTCTGATTGCGGAAATAAAACGCTCGAACGGGCTGAGTGATGTTTCTTCGTCAGTATTGTCAATAATTTTTTCTTCAACAGAATCAGATGAGATTTCGTATGGGATTAAGTTGGATAAAGCATAATTATATGCACAAGATGATGTTGACGGGCAAATAATCTTAAAATTATTTATCCTTTCCTTTGAAGATGGGGTGCCGGTGTATCCGAATGCACCTTCTTCGATAGTTGTTACTGTTGAAGGAATTTTCACATTCATCAATGCAGAACAGCCTAAAAAGGCGTGTTTTCCTATATAAGTTACTCCCGGGGATAAGGTAAGGTCGGTAATATTAGTGCATGCCGAAAACGCACATTCCGAAATTGTTGCAGTTCCGGAACCTATTTCAACATTTGATAAATTAGCGCAGTTATGAAAAGCATATTCGCCTATTCTGATAGCTGTTCCGTCTGTTATGTTTACGGATATTAGAGAGTTGCAGTTGTAAAATGCGTATGAGTCAATAGATTCGAGCTTCGGCCATGATGAAAAATCCGAAATTGCATCACAGTAAGCAAATGCGTGAGAACCTATTTTTGTAACACAGTCTGCTGTAATATCGTTAAGTGAATCACAGTTTTCAAAAGCGTTTGGATTTATGGTTGTTACTTTAGAATTAAGAGTTACCGTTGAAAGTCGGGGACAGTCTTTAAAGCAGGAATCTTTTACAGTTGTAACAGAGCCTGTGAATGTTACTGTTTCAAGGTAGGGACATTCTCTGAATGCATCAACACCCAAAGAAGTAATAGGAGAAGCAACAGTAAATGAACTGTCGGTTTTTCCTGCGGGGTATCTGATAATCATTGTTTCGTCTTTATTTAAAAGCAATCCGTTTGAGTTTGATGAAAAGAAGCGATTTGATGAATTTACTGAAAAAGATGTAAGATCGTTACATCCGAGAAATGCGTTTTGACCTATACTTGTTATTTTTGAAGAAACAGAAAAAGTTTTAAGATTTGTACGGGCAAAAGAATTGTTTCCGATTTTTGTAAGATTGTTTCCGCCGGAAAGAGAAGAAATATTGCTGTTGCAGAACAGGCTATCCGGTACAGATGTAAGACTGTTGCTGAAATTAAGTTCAGTTCCGCTTTCCGAACCGGTTTCAGAAAAAATACCTTCGCCCAGAGAGGATGGGGCGCTTATCGGAAGAAATGAGACAGTAAGTACTGCAGGGCAGTCTGCGTATGCTCTTGCACCGATTTTTCTTACTGACTGAGGAACTGTTATTGATTTAAGGGAATCACAGCCTTGAAATGCACTTGATCCTACAGTTGTAAGGGTTGAAAGCAAGTTAATATATTCCAGTGAATCACATTCTGAAAATGCACCGTTGTTTATGGATATAACAGCGTTTAAGTTTATATTTTTCAGCGAATTGCATCCTTTAAAAGCATATTCCCCTACGGTCGTAACATGATCGGTTCCCGTTACCAGAGATAATGCCTTGCAATTTCTGAAAGCATAGCTGCCTATTGATGTAATATTGCCAAGATTAACGGATTCTAATTTTTTATATTTGAATCCGCTTCCTCCGTTGTAAAATAAGCAGTCTCCTACACTTGTTATTCCGTTTTCGATTACAACAGATTTTATGTAACTCTGGTAACTGTCCCATGAGGGCGCACTGTTGAAAGAGTACGAATCCGTTGCACCTGTTCCGGAAATTGTAAGAGTTCCTGTTAAAGTGTCAATGCTCCATCTGGCGTTATTGCCGCAGGTGCCGCTGTAGCTTGCGGCAAATGCAACAGGAGTACTCAGAACAAAGATGAGCGCACAGATAATAGCGCTGAGAAAAACAGACAATGCTTTTTTCATATATAACACCTCGCTGAATATTACATATATTATCACAAATACATTATAACAAATAAATAATTTTTTTGCAACATACATAATGATTAAAGCTGAGTTCATATTTATATACTGAGGTGATTATATGATGATAACAAACATCAACAAAAAACAACTTGCAATAAGTGTAGCCATACCGCTGATAGCAGGAGGTCTTGCAACTGTATTGAATATTGAAGGGTTTAAGAATTTCGATTCAATTCAAAAGCCGTCAATAACCCCGCCGCAGATTGTTTTCCCAATCGTATGGACAATTCTGTATGTTCTTATGGGCTTATCTGCATATCTTATCTATAAAGCCGGTAACGAGGATAAACGGTATGCATATTCATTTTACGGCATTCAGCTTGTTTTGAACTTTTTATGGACCTGTTTTTTCTTCGGCATAGAGAATTACTCAGGGTCAATGATAATTATTGCCGCTCTTGCAGTCAGCATTATCGGAATGATTTATTTCTTTTGGAAAATAAATAAAAAAAGCGCATATCTGCAGATACCTTATCTGGTTTGGGTATTATTTGCATCCTATTTGAATTATCTTGTGTATATTATGAATAAATAATGTATAAAAATATAGAAATATTTATAAAATATACAGAAAACTGTATATTCATATTGACTTTTTTGAATTGTGATGTATAATATAGTATCCATAATGATTACCGGAGGCAGAAAGTTGAAAAAGGTATTTATTGACGGCAAGGCCGGAACAACGGGATTGAGAATTTATGACAGACTTGAAGCAAGAGATGATATTCAGCTTCTTTCTTTAAGCGATGAGGAACGGAAAAATCCCGAAAAGCGCAAAGAAATGATAAATTCATCTGATATTACATTTTTATGTCTTCCCGATGATGCCGCAAGGGAGTCTGTTTCATTTGTTGAGAATGAAAATGTTAAAATTATTGATACTTCAACAGCACACAGAACTCTTGACGGATGGAGCTACGGATTCCCGGAGCTCTCACCGGAATTTAGGAAAAAGGTTCAAAACGGGAACCGTATTGCTGTTCCAGGGTGTCACGCAAGCGGATTTATTTCACTTGTTTTTCCGCTGGTTGAGGCAGGAGTGATACCTGAAGATTATCCTTTAAGCTGTTTTTCCTTAACAGGTTACAGCGGCGGCGGTAAAAAAATGATTGCGGATTATCAGTCAGATGAAAAACCCCGTTCTTTCTTTGCACCAAGGCAGTATGCCACTGCGCAAAGCCATAAGCACCTTAAAGAAATGCAAAAAGTTACAGGAATAAAAAATCCCCCGGTTTTTAGTCCGCTTGTGTGTGATTTTTACAGCGGTATGCAGGTTACCGTACCGATTACAGCTTCAAATCTCAGCAAAAAAATCACTATGGACGAAATAGGAGAAATATATAAAGAAAAGTATAATAAATCCGATATAGTAACTTATGGAGGGATTGAAAAAGAAAACAGCTTTATTGACGCTCTTGAAAAAGAGGGGAAAGACAGCATGAAAATCAATATATACGGCAATGACGAAAGAATTTTACTGTGCAGTGTTTATGATAATCTTGGAAAAGGTGCTTCGGGAGCAGCTGTTCAGTGTATGAATATTCTTTTGGGAATTGACGAAACAACAGGTCTTAATTTATGATTCGGGAAAGGAAAACGGATATGGAATTTATAAAAGGCGGAGTTTGTGCCGCAAAAGGATTTAAAGCTTCCGGAATACATTGCGGAATAAGAAAAAATAAAACAAAAAATGATTTATCTTTAATAGTAAGTGAAACCAAAGCATCTGCTGCCGCTGTTTATACAACTAACCTTGTTAAAGGTGCGCCTATTGCCGTAACAAAGAAAAACATCAGCGACGGAAAAGCACAGGCTGTTATCTGCAACAGCGGTAACGCAAATACCTGCAACGCCAACGGAGTTGAAATAGCAAATCAGATGTGCGCTCTTGTTGAAAAAAGCACGGGAATCAGTGCAAACGATGTGGTTGTTGCTTCAACAGGAGTTATCGGGCAGGTGCTTGATATTACTCCTATTGCAGATAATATGGACAAGCTTGTCGCTTCCGTAAATGAAAACGGAAGCAGTCAGGCTGCTTTGGGTATAATGACAACTGATACCATTTTGAAAGAAATTGCAGTTGAATTTGAAATTGACGGCAAAGTGTGCAGAATGGGCGGTATTGCAAAAGGTTCGGGGATGATTCATCCGAATCTTGCAACAATGCTGGTGTTTATTACAAGTGACACTGCAATCAGTTCTGAAATGCTTTATACTGCATTGAAGGGCGATATTGAAGACACATTTAATATGGTCAGTATTGACGGAGATACTTCAACAAACGATATGGTGTGCGTTCTTTCAAACGGAATGGCAGGCAATGAAGAGATTACTTCACAAGGTCAAAACTTTGAAATTTTCAAATCAGCTCTGAAAAAAATAAACGAGTACCTCTGCCGTGAAATCGCAAGAGACGGAGAAGGAGCTACAAAGCTTCTTGAATGCAAAACAATCGGAGCAAAGGACAAGGCCGTTGCAAGAACAGTTGCAAAAAGTGTGGTTTGCTCAAGTCTTCTTAAAGCTGCGATGTTCGGCGCAGATGCAAACTGGGGCAGAGTCCTTTGCGCAATAGGTTACAGCGGCGCAGATGTTGACATAAATAAGATTGATGTAACATTTATTTCAAAAGCCGGCGAAGTTTTTGTATGTGAAGACGGCATGGGTGTTGATTTCAGTGAAGAAAAGGCCAAAGAAGTATTGTCACAGGATGAAATTACCATACTGATTGACCTTAAAACCGGTGAAGAATCCGCTGTTGCAAGAGGATGCGACCTTACATACGATTATGTAAAAATTAACGGTGATTACAGAACCTGAGAGGCGATAATAATGGAATTTACAAATATGCAAAGGGCAGAGGTGCTTGTTCAGGCACTTCCGTATATAAAAAAGTATTACGGAAAAATATGTGTTATCAAATACGGCGGAAATGCGATGATTGACGAAAGGTTAAAGCACGCCGTTATGAGAGATCTGGTTTTGCTTAATCTTGTGGGTATTAAGGTTGTTCTTGTTCACGGAGGAGGACCGGAAATATCCGGGATGCTGAATAAAATCGGCAAAAAAAGTGAGTTCATAAATGGGCTCAGAGTTACGGATAAAGAAACCGTTGAAGTTGTTCAGATGGTTCTTGCAGGTAAGGTAAATAAAGACCTTGTTGCACTTATTTCCAAATCGGGAGGCAAGGCTATAGGTTTAAGCGGAATTGACGGGAAAATGATAAAGGCTTATTGCAAGGATGAAAAACTTGGTTATGTGGGAGAAATAAAAAAAATAAATCCTCAGCCGGTTTTCGATGTTCTTGAAAACGGATACATTCCTGTTATTTCAACAATAGGATGCGATAACGACGGCAATGTTTACAATATAAATGCCGACACGGCGGCGGCAAAAATTGCATCTGCTCTGAATGCGGAAACACTTATTTCGATGACCGATATAGCAGGTCTTATGAAAGATATCAATGACCCGTCAACACTTATTTCTTCTGTTGATGTTGATGAAATTCCTGATATGATTGAAAAAGGAATAATCGCAGGCGGAATGATACCTAAGGTTGAATGTTGTGTAGACGCACTTAAAAACGGTGTGGGCAAGGTGTTTATTATTGACGGCAGAGTTGAACATTCAATAATTACGGAAATGCTTACGGATGAAGGTCTCGGAACGATGTTTACTAATAAAGGAGAATAAACATGGATACATTTTCACTTGATAAAGAATATATAGCAAATACTTATGCAAGGCTTCCTGTTGAATTTGTAAGCGGCAAAGGCTCTGTACTTAAAGACAGCAACGGCAGAGAATACATAGACTTAGGCAGCGGAATTGCCGTTAATGTTTTCGGTATTTCTGATGATAAATGGGTTGAGGCTGTTTCAAATCAGCTCACAAAGCTACAGCATACATCGAATTATTATTATACAAAGCCCCAGGCGGAGCTGGCACAGATTATCTGCCGAAAAACCGGAATGAAAAAAGTGTTTTTCGGTAATTCTGGAGCAGAGGCAAATGAATGTGCTGTTAAAGTTGCAAGAAAATACGGAAATTCTGTTCTTAAACAGGAAAAGCCGGTTATAATAACGCTGAAAAACAGCTTTCACGGAAGAACAGTAACAACTTTATCTGCAACAGGACAGGATGTTTTTCATAAAGATTTCGGACCTTTTACCGAAGGATTTGTGTATGCTCAGGCAAATAATAAAGATGATATTGTTTCACTGTGCAGTGAAAATACCTGTTGCGCTGTGATGATGGAGCTTATTCAGGGCGAAGGCGGTGTTCTGGTACTCGACAAGGAATATGTTGAATTTGTAAGCGATTTCTGTAAAAAGAACAATATGCTTCTCATTATTGATGAAGTTCAGACAGGCAACGGAAGAACGGGAAGTCTTTACTGCTTTAATGAATACGGAATTACACCTGATATTTTCACAACTGCAAAGGCTCTGGGCGGCGGACTTCCTATCGGAGCGGCTGTTTTGGGTGACAAAGTAAAGGATATTTTAAATGCAGGAGACCACGGCTCAACTTTCGGAGGCAATCCGGTTTGCGCCGCAGGTGCTTTGAATATTATTTCAAGGCTTGATGATGAGCTTCTCAACGATGTAAAAGAAAAAAGCAAGTACATTGTTTCACAGCTTAAAGATTGCGACGGTGTTGAGGATATAAGCGGAATCGGTCTTATGCTGGGTATAAAAACCAGAAAAGATGCCAAAGAGATATTAAAAGAATGTCTTGAAAACGGAGTTCTTGTTCTTACTGCAAAAGACAGGGTGAGACTTCTTCCTGCACTTAATATTCCTCAGAATCAGCTTGAAAAGGCAATATCGGTTTTGAAAAAAGTAATTGCATCTTGACTAGTACGGCAATATTTGTTAAAATTGTCGTGTAATACTTTTGCCTGAAAATGAGGTGCGGTTATGAAAAATAAATCAGATTTTTCAAAAGAAGATTTCCCGAAAATAACACTTCCGTGGCTTATTATCGGAATTTCTTCAATGATAATGTTTGTAGTTTTTCTGATAGCAATGTTTTTTAATTTTCACACCGCATGGTTTTTCTGCGCATGGATGTGGGTAATTGCGTGCGCTTTGATTTTTGACGGAGTATCAAGACGAAAAAACAATATTGTTGTAGGAAATATCAGCATTATTATGGGCATTATTTCTTTTATTGCAGGGATAATGATAATAAATTTACAAAAGTAATTTAGGGCAAGTGGGTCAGATTTACAGTCAGATTTGCATTTATTATGTCAAAAAAGCAATTATTATTGCGCTGAATTCTTGACATTGCAGTTACCGTGTCGTATAATGAACAGGTGTACGGTAACTATCTTATGTATTGATAAGGAGAAAGTCCATGGGTAATAAGATTGACAGAAGAGTAAAATATACAAAATTTGTTCTTAAAAATGCACTGGCGGAAATTCTGAACGAAAAGCCTATTGATAAAATTACGGTTAAAGAAATTTGTGAAAGAGCTGATATAAACAGGGGAACATTTTATTCTCATTATTCAGGTCAGTATGATTTATATACGAATGTTGTTGATGAACTTTTTTCCGGAGTTATTGATAATTTAGGCGATTTTATGGCGAAAAGCGAAGATGATATTTATTCGTCTGTTGTGTGCGTTTTTGAATATATTAAAGCAAACAACATTTTAATTAAAACTTTGCTTAACAGCGGCGTTGAGTACAGTATTGAAAAAAGAGTCCGTTCAGCTATAAAAGATGTATATCTTAAAAAAGTAAAAGATAATATTGACGATGATTTTCTTGATGCAACATATTCATACATTTCCGCCGGCGCAACTGCGGCAATACGGCACTGGCTTAACGGCGGAATGAAAAAGTCAACAGAAGAGATGGCTGAATTCATTGTTAAGCTTACAACAGAAGGACTTGATTCTTTTCAGCGGTAAACATTAAAAATTATGCGGAATACAAATTGACGGATGAATCAGTTTGTATTCTGTTTTTTTATTATAAAACATTGCAAAATATAAATATTTATTATATAATCATATTCGGGTGATTGTAATGGAAAAACCTGTTAGAATTTTGAACTTGTTTACAATAATGAACCGTGGCGGAGCAGAAACCATGGTTATGAATTATTACAGAAAAATTGACAAATCAAAAATCCAGTTTGATTTTATGGTTCACAGACAGGAAAGAGGAGCCTATGATGATGAGATAGAGGCTATGGGCGGCAGAATATACAGAATGTGCCCTGTTTTCCCTCAGAATTTCGGTAAGTATAAAAAGATGCTTAAAGTCTTCTTCAATGAGCATCCGGAATATAAAATCATTCATTCTCATATGTCTGAGCTTGGATATTTCGCTTTTAAAGAAGCCCATAAACACGGTGTTAAGGTGAAAATCTGCCATGCTCACAATGCCCCTGTAAAGGAAAGCATGAATCTTAAAGAAAAAGGCCAGCTTCTGTTCAGAAACTATTTCAAAAAAGAAATGCTTCCTTATTCGGAACATCTTTTTGTTTGCGGTGAAGAAGCAGGGAACTGGCTTTACGGCAAAGAGAATAAAAACAGATTTGTTATGATGAACAATGCTGTTGATGCCGAAAAATTCAGGTTTTCAAGTTCAGCAAGAGCTGCAAAAAGAGCTGAGATGAACCTTGAAAATAAGTTTGTTATCTTAAATGTGGGAAGATTCAATTTACAGAAAAATCACACTTTTATAATAGATGTTTTTGAAAAAATAAAGTCAATTTACAAAGATTCCGTTTTACTGCTCGCAGGCAGCGGAGAAATGGAGAATGAGATAAAAGAAAAAGTTAAACGGCTCGGGCTTGAAGCAGATGTAAAGTTTCTCGGACTTCGGGATGATGTTAATGAACTTTTTCAGGCGGCGGATGTATTTCTGTTTCCTTCATTATATGAGGGCCTGCCTGTTACAATGGTTGAGGCTCAATGCTCCGGTGTTAAGTGTTTCATATCCGATGTAATACCGCAGCAATGTGTAATGACTGAGGATGTTGTTTCACTCAGTCTTGATAAACCGGCAGAATACTGGGCGGAAAGAATAGCTGCACTTTCAGGCGGATATGAAAGAAAAGACAGATACGATGACATGGTCAGGGCTGATTTTGATATAACATCAAATGCACAGTGGCTTTGTAATTTTTATCTTGACCAATACAATAAAGCATACAACTGACGGAGGAAAATATGTTTATCAGCGAAAAATATAAAAACAAATGTCCCGTTTCATTTGAAATATTCCCGCCGAAGGGTGAATTTGATATTGAAGGTGTTCGTACTCTTTTAAGTGAACTTAAAGCCCTGTCACCTGATTTTATCAGTGTTACATACTCTGCAGGCGGAGGGGGAAACAGCAAAAAAACCATTGATATTGCATCAATTATTAAAAACGAGTTTAATATTGATGCTGTTTGCCACATGACCTGCATAAATTCTGACAAAAATGAGGTTGAATCTGTTGTCAACTCAATAAAATCCAACGGTATAGAAAATGTTCTTGCTCTCAGAGGGGATATTGTTGACGGCAAAACTCCCACCGACTTTTTATACGCCAAGGAGCTTATTCCGATTATAAAAAGTAACGGTCTTTGCGCAGGCGCAGCCTGTTACCCGGAAGGTCATGTTGCCTGTTACGATACAGAGATTGATGTTGAATATATGAAAGAAAAACAGGATGCCGGTGCGGATTTCTTTTTAAGTCAGCTGTTTTTTGATACGCCGTCGTATTATGATTTTCTTGAAAGGTGCGCCCGCCACGGTATCACCAAACCGATTTCAGCGGGGATTATGCCCATGAGAACAAAAGAGCAGATTATGAAATTTATATTTATGTGCGGCGCATCATTACCCAGAAAAATGATAAATCTTCTTAATAAATATGAAAATGACCCTGAGTCGCTGAAAAAAGCAGGTGTTGAATACGCTTCTCGACAGATTGTTGAACTTATGCAAAACGGCGCACAGGGAATACACATTTATACAATGAACAGACCTGAAATTGCCGCATCAAATCTGGAGAGTATTAAAAATGCGGGACTTCGATAAGGATATTTTATACTGTCTGGGATACGGCGGTAATCTGCCTGATGAAAACACGGCGCAGGTTATTTCTGAGATTAAAGAAAAAACTCTGAATCAGCTTAAACCCAAAGCAGTTCACGGCACATTTGATGCTTCAAGTATTGTTTTTAACGGAAACGATATTAAAGAGCATCTTGAAAATGCCGAAAAGTGTATACTGTTTGCCGCAACACTGGGAGCGGAAAGCGAACGCTTATCAGCTTTTTATCAGAAAACGGATATGCAGAAGGCAGTTGTTTTTGATTGTGTGTGTGATGCATATATTGAAGCTTTTTCTGACGAATACTGCGATAATCTGCTGAAAGAATACAGACAGAAAAATTTATATATAAACACAAGATACAGCCCGGGATACGGAGATTTTTCCATAGAATATCAGAGCAAAATAATTTTACTTCTTAATTGTGAAAGAGCTTTGGGATTAACGGTAAATTCAAGCAGTGTTCTTATCCCGAGAAAAAGTATTACTGCGGTTATGGGGATTTTTACATCTCCTCCGAAGGGGAAAACGAGAGGCTGCGCAAGCTGTAACATGAACGCTGTGTGCAAAATGAAAGGAAAAGGCAAATGTTTAAGACAGACCGATTTTTAATAATAGACGGCGGAATGGGTACAATGCTTCAGTCAAAGGGAATGGAAGCGGGAGAAAAGCCGGAATTGTTTATACTTGATAATCCCGAAGCACTTTTATCTGTTCACAAGGCTTATGTTGAAGCAGGTGCAAATATTATTACTGCCTGCACATTCGGAGCAAGTAAAATCAAACTTGGCGATGAAGCTTTAAGTGAGAAGGTAATTTTAACCGCTGTTGACGCTGCAAAAAAATCAGGTGCAGAATATGTTGCTCTTGATATCGGCCCGTGTGGAGGACTTCTTGAACCTATAGGTTCTGTTTCTTTTGAAGAAGCTTATGATGCATTTGCCTGCCAGGTTAAAGCCGGTGTAAAAGCAGGGGCTGACCTGATTATTATAGAAACCATGTCAGATTTGCTTGAAATAAAGGCGGCAGTGCTTGCGGCAAAAGAAAATTCGGATTTGCCTGTTATTGCAACAATGACATTTGAAGCAGACGGGAAAACTTTTCTCGGTACGGATGCAGTAACCGCCGCAATAGCTTTGTCATCTTTCGGGGCAGATGCGGCAGGTGTCAACTGTTCGCTGGGACCGGATGAATTGAGCAGTGTTATAGATACATTTACAGAATATTCCGATATTCCTGTTGTAATTCAGCCCAATGCCGGATTGCCTGCCATTGAAGACGGGAAAACTGTTTATAAAATCACTCCCGAGGATTTTGCAAAAAGCTGTGCAAAAAAAGCGGAAAAGGGTGTTTGTGTTTTCGGAGGGTGCTGCGGAACAACTCCTGACCATATCAGGGCACTTTGCCGGGAACTTGAATCATATAAAAAAGTTGAGCTTGCTCCTGTTGAGTTTACTGCATTTACAGGCGGAAGACAGTCTGTTGTTCTTAACGGTGAAAATTCGGCTGTTATCGGTGAAAGAATAAATCCTACAGGCAAAAAGATGCTTAAACAGGCTCTTAAAGCGCAGGATTATGATTATGTGATAAATGAAGCATTAAATCAGGAAAATGCCGGCGCAGATATACTTGATGTTAATGCCGGACTTCCCGAAATAGACGAGAAAGCAACTCTCGTTTCGATGATTAAAGAAATTCAGGCAGTTTGTGCATTGCCGCTGCAGATAGATTCTTCCGACCCTGATGTTATTGAATCAGCTGTAAGAATATATTCAGGTAAGCCTATAATCAATTCGGTTAACGGAACAGAAGAAAGTATGTCTGCTGTTTTGCCTATAGTAAAGAAATACGGCACGGCGGTGGTTGCGCTTACCCTTGATGAAAACGGAATACCGCAGACGGCAGAAGGAAGATTGAAAATTGCCGAAAAAATAGTTGACCGTGCTGAAAAGATGGGCATAAACAGAAAAAATATTTTAGTTGACTGTCTTGTGCTTACCGTTTCAACTAATCAGAGTATGGTAACACAAACGATAAAAGCTGTTTCACTTGTTAAAGAAAAGCTGGGTGTTAAAACGGTTCTCGGCGTAAGCAATGTGTCGTTCGGTATGCCTCAGAGAGAGTTGATAAATGCGGCTTTTCTTGCAGAAGCGTACGGTGCAGGCCTTGATATGCCTATATTGAACCCCATGAATGAGCGATACCGTGAAATCGTTATGGCTCATAAGGTCATAAATAACGAAGATATATCCGGTGCTGATTTTATTGAAAAATTTTCACAGGATGAAAATAAGCCTGCGGAAAATAAAGAGCAGAATAAAGTTCGTGACCTGAAGCAGATTATTATCAGCGGATTAAAGGGTGAAGCAAAAGAAAAAGTTAAAAGTATGCTTGAAACCGCAAAGCCGCTTGATATTATCAACGAATATTTTATACCTGCGCTTGATATTGTAGGTGAAAATTTTGAAAAGGGAAAGATGTTTTTGCCTCAGCTGATGGCATCTGCACAGGCTGTTAAAAACGGATTTGAAGCAATAAGCGAAAGCATGGGCTCAACATCACACTCAAAAGGCAAAATTGTTTTGGCAACAGTTAAAGGAGATATTCACGATATAGGTAAAAATATTGTTAAAATGCTTCTTGAAAACTACGGTTACAGGGTTATTGATTTGGGTAAAGATGTTGAACCTGAAAAGGTTGTTGAGGCTGTTATTGATAACCGGGTTAAGGTGGTTGGATTAAGTGCTTTGATGACAGCAACGGTAAAGGCTATGCAGGATACAATAGAAGCATTGAGACAGGCAGGAGCAGATTGTAAGGTTATGGTCGGCGGTGCAGTTCTCAATGAAGAGTATGCCGAAATGGTGGGAGCGGATTATTATGTAAGCGATGCTATGAGCTCTGCAAGAGTTGCTGCAGAGGTGCTTGCAAACGATTGATGCTTTTGCGTATGAGCTTGATTATTTGAACATATTAAAAGAAGAAACGGTATCTGCTTTTTTGACAGATACCGTTTTATAATACTTATTTTGCAGTCAGACTGTGTTTTTTTTACGCCTTCTTAATAAAAAGTACAGATAAAAACCGAACATTATTATTGCGGCGGCTATTCCTGCCGGGTACGCAACTGTTGACGAAAGCTTAAAACCTTCTTCAGCCATAAGAATATAAGTTACACTTACAGCACTCATAAACGATGCGGGAATTGCCGTGATAAGAGAACCGTTGCGGTACTTACATTTTTTCATAAGGTACGAGGTGGAAATCCAAAGCGAAATCATGGCAAGAGTCTGGTTTGTCCATGAAAAATATCTCCATAAAACTTCAAAATTAAGTTTGGTAAGCAATGCGCCGACTGCTAAAAGCGGAACGGTCAGTATAATCCTTTTTTTCAGCGATTTTTGTTCCATACCGAACCATTCGGCAAGTATAAGACGGGCTCCTCTGAAAGCGGTATCACCCGATGTTACAGGGCAGACTACCACACCGATAATCGCAAGTATTCCGCCTATTTTTTTCATCATTCCGAATGATATTTCGTATACAACGCCGGCCTGACCGTAAGTGTTCAACGCATTTTTCAGCATTTCCGTTGTGCCGTAAAAAGCAACGCCGGCTGCTGCCCATACAAGAGCAATAACGGCTTCGGATATCATTGCTCCGTAAAAAATCTTTCTTCCGTTTTTTTCGGAGTCAATGCATTTTGCAACCATAGGTGTCTGCGTTGCATGAAAACCCGAAACTGCTCCGCAGGCAACCGTAACAAACATATACGGCCATATATTCTGATTATCCGGGTGCATATTTGAAAATGTTATTTCCGGTATTGTATATTTATCTGAAAACAGAATACACACGAAAATTCCCATTGCCATGGTAATTAAAACTGCTCCGAAAATCGGATACAGTTTTCCGATTATTTTATCAATAGGAAGAATGGCTGCAAGTATATAATAAATCAGAATTACAACAATCCAGAAATTTGTTCCCATTTTCTCCGGTGTGAGTTTAGCAAGAAGAGCCGCAGGGCTTGTGACGAAAACAGTGCCTACAAGAACAAGAAGCAGGATAGCAAAAATACGCATTATATATTTAATGTTGTTTCCGAGGTAAAGGCCTGACAGTTCAGCAATGCTTTTCCCTTCGTGACGGGATGAAATCATACCGGACATATAGTCATGCACTGCGCCGCCTAAAATTGAACCGAACACAATCCATAAAAAAACGACGGGGCCGAACTGTGCACCCATCAGAGCTCCGAAAATAGGACCTGTTCCCGCAATGTTGAGAAGCTGAATAAGAAAAGCTTTCCAGGGCTTCATCGGAACATAATCAACGCCGTCATTAAGTGTTATTGCAGGCGTTTCCCTTCCGTCAGGTCCGAAAATTTTTGCAGTTATTCTGCCGTAAATTATATATCCCACTATCAGGACAAGAAAAGATATTATTAAAGAAATCATTGCAATCACCGTAAAATATTATACCATACATATTTCGGTTTTCAAGAAAAATTTATTTAATAGAACAATTCTCTCAAATCGTCAACGGAGGCATTTTACATTTAAAAATAACGAGATTTATTTTTTAATCATATCGGAGGACATACCTCATTGAAAATTTCAGCAATTCTGTGTATTTAGTCTGCAGCCGTGATAAACTTACAGTTTGACAGAACAGCCCGATTAAATGTTGATTGACTATTTTAAGATACAATGATATCATATGTTCAGTAAATATCAGATATGAATTTTGCAGGGTGTCATCAGCAGAATATATCTGAAATTACGGCAGATTCATAATACTGATTATTGTTAAGAAAAACAAGTAAATGCAAAAGAAGAAAGATGTGTTTTTATGAGTAAAATAACAGGAGAACCCATTAAAAATATTCCGTGGCAGAATAAGCCGGAAGGATATAAATATCCGATATGGAGATATGACGGCAATCCCATAATAACAAGAGATAATTTATATATGGCAAACAGCATATTTAATTCTGCGGTTGTACCTTTCGGTGACGGCTTTGCAGGTGTTTTCAGAGTTGATTTGCGTTCAAGAGATCAGGTTCTTGTTACCGGATTCAGTAAAGATGCAATAAAATGGGAACTGGAAGAAAAGATAATCTTTCGTGGCTATGACCCGAGGCTTTGCTTTATTGACGGCAGATATTACCTTACCTGGGTAAATCATACGCCCCACGGAACCACAATCGGACTTGCATACACAAAAGATTTTGAGAATTGGACTCAGCTTGAGGATGCCTGTTACCCTGTTGCGAGAAACGGAGTTCTTTTTCCGAGAAAAATTAACGGTGAATATGTTCTTTTGCTCAGACCTTGCGACAGGGGACATACGCCATACGGTGATATTTTCCTTTGTCACAGCAAAGACCTTACATATTGGGGTAAGCACAGGTTTGTTATGTCTCCGGAAAAAAACTGGGAGATGACAAAAGTCGGGGCAGGTCCTGTTCCTATTGAAACAGATGAAGGCTGGCTTATGTTTTATCACGGTGTAATAACAAGCTGTAACGGATTCACATACAGCATGGGTGCGGCAATACTTGATAAAAATGAGCCGTGGAAAGTCATTCACCGTGCAGACAGTTATCTTCTTGCTCCTCATGAACCATACGAATGCTTCGGAGATGTTCCGAATGTTGTATTCCCTTGCGCTGCCCTTGCAGATTCGGCAACAGGTAAAATAGCAATTTATTACGGTGCGGCAGATACAACCGTTGCCCTGGCATTTACTACAGTTGACGAAACAATCAAATATATAAAAGAAAATGATATGATAAAGTAAACATCAGAAGTTTCAGCAATACCAAATCAATTTTCAGTACTATATAAATCAAGCCCCTGTTCTCAATGAACAGAGGCTTTAAAACTGTTATTTATAAATGACCCTCAATTAATGAAAATCTTGTTTATCATTTATATAAAAAGTAAACATTAATAGCAACTTGAAACTTTATAAGTGGATTTTACTTTCCATGTCGGAAGTTTTGTAAAACTACCCTTTGCTACAGAATCAATTGTATCTGCTGAGCTATTCCAAGTTACTGTAATTTTGTAAGTTTTATTCGGTTTAAGATTGATTTTGACACTGGAACCGCTTAATTTACCTTTGACAGTATGTGAACCGTCAGTTGCTTTTGCAACGATATCCCATGTTCCGTAACAATCTTTGGTATTAGTTTTGGTTTTTCCTGAAATTACATTATAAGTTTTTGAAGTTCTGGTTCCTTTTGTTTGGCTGAGTGTAATACTTTCCGAACCCGGAATAAGCCAATTAGCTTTAGTAGCTACAGTTATAGTTCTTGAGGATTTACCTGATGAACATGTAGCTGCTGAAGCATAAATTGAAAAAACAGCAAAAAGTGAAACCAGTGTTAAAACGATTGCAATTACTTTTCTTATTGATTTAGACATGCTTATTACTCCTTTATTATGTTTTTGAAAAGATTATTATTTTTGTTTTATCAGATAAAACTGATGAATTTAGCTTTTTGTTTCAATGTTAATAGTGGCTTTATTATCACCCTCACTTATGTACAATATTATTTGACCGGTCAAATAATAATATACTATAGTATTTTATATATGTCAAGCGTTTTATTATAATAGTATTGTAAATTTTGACTGGAAGGTGATTTAATATATGCTTGGAAATATAATTAAAGAATTGCGCTTGGCTTATGGGATGAATCAGGTTGAATTTGCAAAAAAACTTTTAGTTACAAAACAAACTATTTCAAATTGGGAAAATAATAATATACAACCATCAATAGATATGCTTATTAAAATTGCAGATTTTTTCAATGTTTCAACAGACTATTTGCTTAGCAGAAACAATGAAAAAACACTCAATGTTTCTGAACTATCAAATGAACAACTGGCACATATAAATATGATTATTAAAGATATTACAAATAACAGAGAAGTAAGATAATGTCACTTTGGTTATTGCAGGACTGTCTGCAAATTCAGGGAAAATTGAAGCTTTGAATATCACATAAAAAATGGATTTTAAGGTTACAAGAATAACTTTAAAATCCATTTTATTATTATTATATGTTTTATTTTATAATATAATTTCAAATTGCTGATTTTCCGGCAAATCAACAACGGTGCAATCATTTGCGTAAGTACATTCGGGAAGGACAATCATTGCACAAAGCCGGTTTTCGTTAACAGGTAACGGACAAAGATGCCATATAGCCGCATTTATCATCACTACAGTATTTTTCGGAACGATAAATGCTTTTGCATATTCATTAACAGGGGTACCTGCTGAAGCAGGTGCGCAGTGAATAATCATATCGTCATTAAGCGGCATGATGATTTCCCATGTTGTAGTGTGATACTCCTGCTGAGTGATAATGTATTTATCACATTTATCAACGAGAATAGGGGAAAAGGCAATGTCTTTATATGCGCTTGCGGTTAATCTGTCCGGAAAAAATTTGTGAATTTCTCCTTTAAGAGAATATCCTTCCGGTGAAGACATTTTATAAAATCTTCCGAAAGGTGCAAATGATTCGTTCGTAATAGGTTCAGCTTTTAATGTAAACATATCTGACACTTCTTTCTTTATAATATATTATATTATTTTATTTTTTCTTCAAAATAATTTTTGCCGTCTTTAATAATTACTTTTTTATTCATCTTTCTTTTAACAAAATTCCTCGGGCGAATAACAACTTTATCGTCATAAACTTCAATAATAATTCCCATACCTGTTTTATTGTATTCCCCATGATGATTTGACCTTGTAAGGCAGGGGAGGTTAATGTAATTTACACCGCCGTGCTGTTCAAAACTGGCGTACCCGTTTTCTTTATAGCTTTTTTCGCCACACAGACCCATATGAGAATGACCGCTGAAATAGTAAACATTTTTGTGTTTTGAGAGTATATTTTTTATTTCATCGGATTCTATGCCTATTCCGCCGACATCACTTGCCCAGTCTTCTTCTTTTCTGTCCCATGTTTTGGGAAGTCCGTGATTATTATTTATGCTTTGATGATTGAAGACAAAAACCGGTTTTCCGTTTTCACATGCAGTGTTAAGCTCGTTTTCAAACCATTGTATTTCTTCCTGACCGAATAAAGCACAGTCTTCGTTTTCAGCTTTACCTGTTGCACCTAAAAATATGAAAGAGTAACCGTTGATATTTTTAGAAAAATAAGCTTTATCAAGTTCATATCCGCATATTTTTTTTGAGTAATCAAAAAAGTTTTTTAATGCAGTTTCAATACCGTTTTCATGCCATGTGTCATGATTGCCCAGAGCAAGCATGATATTGTCAGCAAAATCTGTGCGTTCAAAACAGCCTGCAAAAACTTCCCAGTTTTTTTCAAGGCCTCTTGAAGTGTTATCACCCACGGTAATATATGCGTTTATTCTGCTTTCGCTGTTTCCGACATCTTCAAGAACTTTTTTGATGTTCTTTATTCTTTTTTTCAGTTCGCCTGAATTTGTATCTATATGGTTGTCGCTTGTAACCGCAACATTCACCTTTATACCATCATACAAGGGCTTGATATTTCTCATTGTCAACACGACCTTTCAACTGCAATTATACACTATCAACACCCTGTTGTCTATTAAAATGCAGAAAATACTTGACAAATTTTTTGCAGTATATATAATGGTAATAAGAATTATTATTATTAAGGAATAATTATGATTAAAAGATTCAGTAAAAAGAGGCAGGCAATAATCGACTGCCTGAAAAACACAAACGAACATCCTAATGCTGAGTGGGTGTATAACAGGTTAAAGCCTGAATTCCCCGATTTGAGCATCGGAACTGTTTACCGCAACATTAACGAATTGCTGGAAGACGGTGAGCTTGTTTGCGTAAGCGTTGTAAATAATAAAGAAAGATATGATGCTTTTACAAAGCCCCATACTCACGCAATTTGCTCAGGGTGCGGCAAAATAATAGATGTTTTTGATGTTTCCGTGCCTCAGAATATGATTGATGATGCACAAAATATTACGGGATTCAAAATCGATTATTCAAAATTGCAGTTTGTCGGTTTATGCGACGAATGTTCAAAAAAATAATTCTGTATTTATTAGGGCATATTTTGCCTGAAATATATTATCAGGAGGAAAATGAAATGAAAAAATGGAAATGTCTTATCTGCGGTGAAATCGTAGAAAGTGAAACACGCCCGGGGGCTTGCCCTCTCTGCAAGGCTCCCGGTGAAAAATTTGTTGAAATTAAGGAAGAAGAAATGACATGGGCTTCAGAGCATGTTGTAGGTATTGCTAAAGATGTTCCCGATGAAATCAAAGAAGGACTTCGTGCTAATTTTAACGGGGAATGCTCAGAGGTAGGTATGTATCTTGCAATGTCAAGAGTTGCAGCAAGAGAAGGATATCCCGAAATAGCAATGTACTGGGAAAAGGCAGCTTTTGAAGAAGCTGAACACGCTGCAAAATTTGCAGAGCTTCTTGGTGAAGTTGTTACAGACAGCACAAAGAAAAATCTTGAAATGAGGGTTGCCGCTGAAAATGGCGCAACTGCCGGCAAAACAGAACTTGCAAAAATGGCAAAACAGCTTAATCTTGATGCTATTCATGATACAGTTCATGAAATGGCTCGTGACGAAGCAAGACACGGTAAGGCTTTTGCAGGTCTTCTTAAGAGATATTTCTGATTTTACATAATCGGCTATCGGAAGGTATGTTTCTGAAAAAGAAGCATACCTTTTTTGATTTTATGTTATTGCAAAAAGCGGAGCAACGGGAGAAATTTGCCATTTAAAAATTTTTCGGTAATTCTTTTATTTTTTTCTTGACATTTGAAATCTATTAGTATATAATGATACAACTATTATAATGGAATTATATGTCTGTAGGTATTTGTTATTATATAAAAATTGCCTACTGACGCATAAAAAAATTGATTTACTCACCATAAATCATTGGCGAAATGATAAAGAAACGGAGTGGTTATTTAATGGTGAAAGTGTCTCCAGTTACTAACGGCAAAAGAGTGCGCAGAAGTTTCAACAAAATCAATGAGGCTATGGAAATGCCGAACCTTATTGAAATTCAGAAAGATTCTTATCAGTGGTTTCTTGACAAGGGTCTTAAAGAGGTATTCAGAGATATTGCCGATATTACTGATTATACCGGAAACTGGATTTTAAAATTTGTTGATTACAGAATGGACGACAAGCCTAAGTACACTGTTAGAGAGTGCAAGGAGCGTGACGCAACTTATAATGCTCCGATGCGTGTTACTGCAAGACTTCGCAACAAGGAAACAGGTGTTGTTAAGGAAAGCGAAGTTTATATGGGCGATTTTCCCCTTATGACTGACAGCGGTACATTCATTATTAACGGTGCAGAAAGAGTTATTGTTTCACAGTTAGTCCGTTCCCCCGGTGTTTATTATGATATGACACATGATAAAACAGGTATTGAGCTTTATACCAATACCGTTATTCCCAACCGTGGTGCATGGCTTGAATATGAAACAGATGTAAATGATATTTTCTATGTTCGTATTGATAAAAACAGAAAAATATTCATTACAACATTTATCAGATCTCTCGGTCTCAGTTCTGATGAAGATATCCGTGAATTTTTCGGATATGACCCGAGAATTGACGCTACACTTGAAAGAGATGAAACTCAGAATACAGAAGAAGCCATTATGGAAGTATTCAAAAAGCTTCGTCCCGGCGAACCAACCACTCTTGAAACTGCCAAAGCTTATATAGATAACCTGTTCTTTGATCCTTATCGCTATGATATATCAAGAGTAGGAAGATACAAATATAATAAAAAGCTCTCTATGTCTGACAGACTTGTAGGGGCTACACTTTCTCAGCCTATTGTTAATGCTCTTACCGGTGAAGTTGTTGCAGAAGCCGGTGAGGTTATTACAAAAGACAAGGCTTATGCCGTTGACCAGTCCGGTGCTATGGAAGCATTCGTTCAGGTGGGCGACAAGGAAATCAAGGTTATTTCCAACGGTATGGTTGAAATTGGCGAATATGTTCCTCAGTTTACTGTTGAACAGCTTGAATCAATCGGTATTAACGAAAAAGTATCCTTTAAGGTTCTTGCTGAAATTCTTGAATCCTGCGAAGGTGATGATGAAATTTTCGCAGCACTTTCCGCCCGTTGTGACGATCTTATTCCCAAGCACATTACAATAGACGATATTTTCGCTTCGATTAACTATGTTAACAGTATAGCCTTCGGTATCGGAAAAACAGACGATATCGACCATCTCGGCAACCGCCGTATCCGTTCTGTAGGTGAACTTCTTCAGAACCAGTTCAGAATCGGTATTTCAAGAATGGAAAGAGTTGTCCGTGAAAGAATGACTCTTCAGGCTCAGGAGGATGAAGAAAAAATCACTCCACAGTCACTTATAAATATCCGTCCTGTTCTTATGGCAATCCGTGAGTTCTTCGGTTCATCACCTTTGTCACAGTTTATGGATCAGATTAACCCTCTGGCAGAGCTTACTCATAAGCGCCGTCTTTCGGCCCTCGGCCCCGGCGGTCTTTCACGAGACAGAGCAGGATTCGAAGTTCGTGATGTTCATTACAGCCATTACGGCCGTATGTGTCCTATTGAAACACCTGAAGGACCCAACATCGGACTTATTTCATACCTTGCAACATTTGCAAAGATTAACAAATACGGCTTTGTTGAAGCTCCATACCGTAAGGTTGTTGACGGTAAGGTTCTTGACGAAGTTCGCTATATGACAGCTGACGAGGAAGACGAGTTCGTAGTTGCACAGGCAAACGAACCTCTTGATGAAAACGGAATGTTTATGAATAAGCGTGTTATGGCCCGTTACCGTGACGAATATCACGAAATGGACAAAGTGCGTATTGATTACATGGATGTTTCACCTAAGATGGTTGTTTCAGTTGCTACTGCAATGATTCCGTTCCTTGAAAACGATGACGCAAACCGTGCACTTATGGGCGCTAACATGCAGAGACAGGCAGTTCCGCTTCTTATAAGCGATGCTCCTATTGTAGGAACAGGTATGGAGTATAAAGCGGCTGTTGATTCAGGCGTTGCTGTTCTTGCAAAACGCCCGGGCGAAGTTATTCATGTAAATGCAGATTATATTGAAATCAGAGCAGATGAAGACGGAGCCATTGATAAATATACACTTATTAAGTTTATGCGTTCAAACCAGAGCTCCTGCGTAAATCAGAGACCGCTTGTTGAAATCGGTCAGCATGTTGAAACTAAAGAAGTTATTGCAGACGGTCCAGCTACCGATCACGGCGAAATCAGCCTGGGTAAAAATGCTCTTATCGGATTTATGACCTGGGAAGGTTATAACTATGAGGATGCTGTTCTTATAAATGAAAAGCTTGTAAGAGACGATGTTTATACTTCAATTCATATTGAAGACCATGACATTGAAGCAAGAGATACAAAGCTCGGACCGGAAGAAATCACAAGAGATATTCCAAATGTTGGTGACGATGCTCTTAAAGACCTTGATGAAAGAGGAATTATCCGTATAGGCGCAGAGGTTCACTCAGGTGATATCCTTGTTGGTAAGGTTACACCTAAGGGCGAAACCGAGCTGACTCCGGAAGAAAGACTTCTCCGTGCTATTTTCGGTGAAAAAGCTAAGGAAGTCAGAGATACATCACTTCGTGTTCCTCACGGTGAATACGGTATCGTTGTTAATGTTGAAGTATTTACAAAAGAAAACAGTGACGAGTTAAGCCCCGGCGTTAACAAAGTTGTTCGCTGCTATATCGCTCAGAAGCGTAAGCTTTCCGTAGGCGATAAGATGGCGGGCCGTCACGGTAATAAGGGCGTTGTTTCCCGTATTCTTCCTCAGGAGGATATGCCTTTCCTTGAAGACGGTACACCCCTTGATATAGTTCTTAATCCTTTGGGCGTTCCTTCCCGAATGAACATCGGTCAGGTACTTGAGGTTCATCTGGGATTTGCCGCAAGACATCTGGGCTGGAGAGTTCAGACCCCGGTATTCGACGGTGCTCATGAGGAAGATATCAGATACCTGCTTACAAAATCGGCATATTACAGATTCGGCGATGAATTTATCAAACAGCTTGTTGATGAATATGAAGAATCAAAGGGCAATGATGGCTTTGAGCTTGATGAGCTTACAGAATATGTTGAAAGCAGAGCAACAGACGAAAAATATATTGAAATTCTTAAAAAAGTCCGTATTGCAAAAGACGGTAAGTCAATCCTTACAGACGGACGCACAGGCAGAAAATTTGATAACCCCGTAACAGTGGGAGTTATGTATTACCTTAAATTACATCACCTTGTTGACGATAAAATTCATGCCCGTTCAACAGGACCGTATTCACTTGTTACTCAGCAGCCTTTGGGCGGTAAAGCTCAGTTCGGCGGTCAGCGTTTCGGTGAAATGGAAGTTTGGGCACTTGAAGCATACGGTGCAGCTTACACCCTTCAGGAAATTCTTACCGTTAAGTCAGATGATGTTGTCGGCCGTGTTAAAACTTACGAAGCAATCGTTAAAGGTAACAATGTACCTCAGCCCGGTATTCCGGAGTCATTCAAGGTTCTTGTTAAAGAACTTCAGTCACTGGGTCTTGATGTTAAGGTTTATGATGCTGATGAGCAGGAAATAGACCTTCGTCAGAGCTTTGATGATGAGCTTGGATTTACTCAGTCTGATGATAAGGCGTTTGTTAATGTTAATGATGCCGGTTCAGCAGAAGGCTACAGCCTTGAAGACGAAGAAGGAAACCCGATTGAAGAAGAAAATGAAGACGAATTTATGAATGATGACATTGATGATAGTCTGTTTGAAGAAGAATATTCTTACGATGAATAATTGATTTTAATTTCAGACTGAACTAACACACTTACTTTATGAAAAGGGGAAGGTTACATTGGAAAATAACACCTTTGAATCAATAAAAATCGGGCTTGCTTCACCTGACCAGATTCGTGATTGGTCATACGGAGAGGTTACAAAACCCGAAACAATAAATTATCGTACCCTTAAGCCGGAAAGAGACGGACTTTTCTGTGAACGCATTTTCGGACCTACAAAGGACTGGGAATGTCATTGCGGTAAGTATAAGAGAGTTCGCCATAAGGGAATTATCTGCGACCGCTGCGGCGTTGAAGTTACAAAAGCTAAGGTACGCCGTGAAAGAATGGGTCACATTGAGCTTGCAGCTCCCGTTTCTCATATCTGGTATTTTAAGGGAATTCCGTCAAGAATAGGCCTTATTCTTGATGTTACTCCGAGAAATCTTGAAAAAGTTCTTTATTTTGCATCTTATATTGTTGTTGACCCCGGTGATACACCTCTTGAAAAGAAGCAGATTCTTGACGAGAAAACTTATAATGAATATCGTGAAAGATATGAAGACGATTTCAAAGCCGGTATGGGTGCAGAGGCTGTAAAAGCTCTTCTTGAAGATGTTGACCTTGATGAGCTTTCAGCAGAACTCAGAGAAGAACTTAACAGCAATTCAGGTCAGAAAAGAGCAAAAGCTCTTAAAAGACTTGAGGTTGTTGAAGCTTTCCGTTCTTCAGGCAACAGACCTGAATGGATGATACTTGATGTTGTTCCCGTTATTCCGCCTGAAATTCGTCCTATGGTTCAGCTTGACGGCGGCAGATTTGCAACATCTGACCTTAATGACCTTTACAGACGAGTTATTAACAGAAATAACCGTCTTAAAAAGCTTCTTGAATTAGGCGCTCCCGAAATTATTATCCGTAATGAAAAGAGAATGCTTCAGGAAGCTGTTGACGCACTTATTGATAACGGACGCAGAGGCCGTCCTGTTACAGGCCCCAATAACAGAGCACTTAAGTCACTTTCCGATATGCTTAAAGGTAAGCAGGGACGCTTCCGTCAGAACCTTCTTGGTAAGCGTGTTGACTATTCAGGCCGTTCCGTTATTGTTGTAGGTCCGGAACTTAAGCTTTATCAGTGCGGACTTCCTAAGGAAATGGCACTTGAGCTGTTCAAGCCTTTTGTTATGAAACGCCTTGTTCAGACTGAACTTGCAGGCAATGTTAAGAGCGCAAGAAAAATGGTTGAAAAAGCAAATCCGGTTGTTTGGGATGCGCTTGAAATTGTTATCAAAGACCATCCTGTTATGCTTAACCGTGCGCCTACACTTCACAGACTCGGTATTCAGGCATTTGAACCGGTTCTTGTTGAAGGCAGAGCAATAAAGCTTCATCCCCTTGTATGTACTGCATTTAATGCGGACTTCGACGGTGACCAGATGGCTGTTCATGTTCCGCTTTCTTCAGAAGCACAGGCAGAAGCAAGATTCCTTATGCTTGCCGCTAATAACCTTCTTAAACCTTCAGACGGCCGTCCTGTTACCGTTCCTACACAGGATATGATACTCGGTTCGTATTACCTTACACTTGAAAAACCGGATGAACCCGGCACAGGCAAGGTGTTCCGTGATATTGACGAAGCTCAGATGGCATATGACGAAGGTGTTATCGGTCTCCATTCTTCAATTAAAATCAGAATGACAAAAGAAATTAACGGAGAAATGGTTACACAGCTTGTTCCCACAACTCTTGGTCGTGTAATTTTCAATGACCCGATTCCTCAGGATTTGGGATTTGTTGACAGAACAGACCCCGCAAATGCATTCAAGCTTGAAATTGACTTCCTTGTTAAGAAAAAGAACTTAGGTACTATTATTGATAAATGTATCCGTAAGCACGGCACTGCTATTGCAGCGGAAATGCTTGATAAAATCAAAGCACAGGGTTATAAATACTCTACAAGAAGCGGTATTACAGTTGCTGTTTGCGATGCGACAATTCCTCCTCAGAAGGCAGAGCTTATTGCCGAAGCTGAAGGAAAAATTGATAAAGTCAACAGAAACTATTCAAGAGGTCTTATTACAGACGCCGAGCGTTCAGACAGAGTTATTGAAATCTGGGAAGACTGCACAAAGAAGGTTGCAGATGAGCTTAAGGCTAACTTTGATAAGTATAATCCCATCAATATGATGCTTGATTCCGGTGCCCGTGGTAATGATTCACAGCTTCGTCAGCTTGCTGGTATGCGTGGACTTATTGCAAACACAGCAGGTAAAACAATCGAAGTTCCCATTAAGGCTAACTACCGTGAAGGTCTTAATATTCTTGAATATTTCATTTCATCCCGTGGTGCCCGTAAAGGTCTTGCAGATACAGCGCTTCGTACAGCTGACTCAGGTTACCTTACCCGCCGTCTTGTTGATGTTTCTCAGGAATGTATTATTCATATAGAAGACTGTAAGTGCAAAGAAGGTATCAGCGTTTATGATATTTTCCACGGCAACCGTAAGATTGTTGACCTTAAAGAAAGACTTTCAGGCAGATTCCTTCTTAACGATTATGTTGATGAAGAAACAGGCGAGCTTATCCAGAGCAAAGATGTGATGATGAGCGATGCTGATGCCGAAAGAGTTGCTGCCAAGGTTAAGGCAACTTTCCAGGCTAAGATTGATGCAGGAAAATTCCCCGAAACAGAAATTCCCAGCATTGAAATCCGTTCACTTCTTACCTGTAAAGCAAGTCACGGCGTGTGCATTAAATGCTACGGTGCAAACCTTGCAACAGGTGAAGCAGTTACAGTAGGTGAGGCAGTTGGTATTATTGCCGCTCAGTCAATCGGCGAACCCGGTACACAGCTTACAATGAGAACATTCCATACAGGCGGTGCCAAGGACGCAGGCGATATTACACAGGGTCTTCCCAGAGTTGAAGAACTTTTTGAAGCAAGAAAGCCCAAATCACTTGCAATTCTTGCAGAAATTGACGGTACGGTTTCAATCCGTGAAATAAAGAAGAGCCGTCACATTGTTATCACAGGTGATGACGGAACTGAAAAAGCATACCTTATTCCCTACGGCTTCCGTGAAATTGTTGAAGAAGGCGACAAGGTAACAAAAGGTCAGGCTCTTACAGACGGCGCACCCAATCCTCACGATATTCTTGCTATCAGAGGCGTTGATGCTGTTCATGATTATCTTATCCGTGAAGTTCAGATTACTTACCGTACTCAGGGCGTTGATATCAACGATAAGCATATCGAAGTTATTGTTCGTCAGATGATGCGCAAGGTTAAAATTACAGATCCCGGTGATTCTGACCTGCTTCCCGGAATACAGATTGAAAAATCAGAATTTTACGCAATTAACGATGCTATTGAAAAGAAAGCAAAGGAAGAAGGCCGTGAACCTATTTTTGCACAGGCTGCACCTACGCTTATGGGTATCACTAAAGCATCTCTTGCTACAGAGTCATTCCTTTCTGCGGCTTCATTCCAGGAAACAACAAGAGTTCTTACTGATGCTGCAATCAAAGGCAAAGTTGACCCGCTTATGGGACTTAAAGAAAATGTTATCATCGGTAAGCTTTTACCGTCAGGCACAGGTATGAATTGTTATTCAGATGTTGATGTTATTCCTGCCGGTGTTGATGACAGTATCGTAGATTTATCAGGTCTTTTTAACAGCTGATAATGATATAATTTCGGTTCAGATTCGGTTATTTAGCTGAATCTGAACCGTATTTTTTGTTTTTTCAGCATAAAATAAGAAAAAATAAGAAAAATATAACAGTAATTTGTTGATATCGTAAAAAATTTGATTTTACTATTGACATTCAAAACGAATAATAGTAAAATTACCAAATGTATGTTGAGTAAAAATGGCTTTACTATGTTGTTGTAAAGCAACTTACTTTTCATTATATATTTGAAGAAAGGAGATGTTTGTGTTTGCCAACCTTTAATCAGTTAGTTAGAAACGGCAGAGAAACACAGGAAAAGAAGGCAAAGGCACCCGCACTTTTAAAGGGACTTAATTCTAAGAAGAATATTGTTACTGATCAGAATTCTCCCCAAAAGAGAGGCGTTTGCACCGCTGTTAAAACAGCTACTCCCAAGAAGCCCAACTCAGCTCTTCGTAAGATTGCCAGAGTTCGTCTTACAAACGGAATCGAAGTTACTTCATATATTCCCGGCGTAGGTCATAACCTTCAGGAGCATAGCGTTGTTCTTATTCGTGGCGGTCGTGTTAAAGACCTTCCCGGCGTTCGTTACCATATCGTTCGTGGTACACTCGATACCCAGGGCGTTAACGGCAGAATGCAGGCCCGCTCAAAGTACGGCGCAAAACGCCCGAAAGCAGCAAAGAAATAATCAATTATTTGATTAATTATTAAAGACAGAATCTTCTTGCAGGCTGCATAAAATTTGAAGTTTATGTAACAATGTGAGATTATATATATATTATATATGAGTCTCCATTGGCGCCACGGGGTTTTGTCACTCGAGTACCTATGATATCATTAATATGAAGGAGGGAAGCGAAGTGCCAAGAAGAGGCCAGATAGCAAAACGAGATGTTTTGCCCGATCCGCTTTACAATTCAAAGTTAGTAACACGACTTATCAACAGTGTTATGTATGATGGTAAGAAGGGCGTCGCTCAGAAGATTGTTTACGACGCTTTCGACATCATTAAGGAAAAGACAGACAAAGAT
>JAZQPL010000027.1:0-13662 GCA_045628495.1 Acutalibacteraceae bacterium | reverse complement strand
CGATTGCTTCTTTTAATTCTTTAACAAGCTGGTATGAATTAAACGCATCAAGAAAATTTATGTAACCGGGCTTTCCGTTAAGAATTTCAATAGGAAGTTCACTTCCGTCAGCCATAAATATTTTTGAAGGTTTCTGATTGGGGTTGCAACCGTATTTTAATTCAAATTCTTTCATTTTACATTCTCCTCTTATTTGTTTTTGTTTATAAGTCTGTTGTCTTCTTTGCCGCTTTCAAGGTCTGTATAGCGAACATAGAGTGAAATTTTATTATCTTTATCAAGAGCGTTCCAGAGTTCAGAAGTGAATTCATCAATATCGTCGGGAATTTCCACTCTTTCAGGTTCGCCCTGGAATGTGGGAATAGGATTGCCGTTGCAAACATAAGTATGAATAAAATGACCTAATCCAGCCTTAGACGGATATGAGAAAAGATATCTTGCACAATCCGAACCTGTTTCATCAATACTCTTAAGAATACTCATATCATAAGAGAAATCATTGTTTTCAAATTTGAGCATACCGCTGATTCTCGGGGTAAAGTTAGGTGCATCAGGTTCAAAAGCACGAGTTTTAAGTGCACTGTTAAAGCACTTGCCGTCTTTAAGAAAATCATAAATTGTGTCAGTCTGATCTCCGTTTGTAACAATAAGCTTGTTTTCAAACTTTCTGATAGCTGCATAAATAATAAGACTTGGATCTTCAACTTTTGAAGCATCAAAAGGTTCAGTAAAAACTTCGCCGTCTTTTTCAGTAAAAATACGGTTACGGCTGTTTTCGCTTCTGCCCATAATAAAATATGCGGTAACGGCTTTTTTACCGTCTTTAGATTTGCCGATAACAATTCCTCTTCCTACATAAGAATTGTCTTTAATAAGCTCGCCGATATCATTAATAGCATATATGTTCATAGCTTTCTCCTTTTTCTTTAATTTCTTTTGATATTAACTGAGCAGCCTGAGGCAAAATCTGCCATTCAGCTTGCTGCATAACTCTTTTTTGAAGTATTTCAGGTGTATCCCCGTCTTCAATATTAACAGCTTTCTGAAGAATAATTCTTCCGCCGTCAGGAATTTCATTAACAAAATGAACAGTTGCTCCGGTTACTTTTACTCCGTAACTCAAAGCAGCTTCATGAACATGAAGTCCGTAAAATCCTTCACCGCAGAATGAAGGAATAAGTGACGGATGAACATTCAATATTCTTTCAGGGAAACATGATGTAAATCGTTCTGAAAGAATACACATAAAACCTGCTAAAACAATAAGTTCAATTTGTTTTTCTTTAAGAAGACTCAATATTCTGTTTTCAAAATCCTCTTTTGAAAAGCAGTCTTTTTTATCTATTACAGCTGACTCAATTCCGTTCATTTCAGCTCTTTTAAGAGCATAAGCATCCGGCTTATTAGATATTACAAGAACAATTTCACCGTCTTTAATAATACCGCTTTTCTGAGCATCAATCAAAGCCTGAAGGTTTGTACCTCCGCCGGAAACAAGAACTGCAATTTTTGTAGGAGCATTACTCATATTCATTCTCCTGTCAGCAAATAGTGATTTTTTCTTCAGATTCAATAATTTCACCGATAAGATATGCGTCTTCACCGTTTGACTTCAAAATTTCAAGTGCTGTATCCGCATCTTCCTTTGAAACAACAATGCTCATTCCAACACCCATATTAAATGTGTTAAACATATCTCTTTGTGAAATATTGCCTGTTTTTGCAATAAGTTCAAAAATCGGCAGTACTCTGACAGAGCTTTTTTGAATTTTTGCACCAAGTCCATCAGGAATACTTCTCGGAATATTTTCATAAAATCCGCCGCCGGTTATATGAGAAATACCTTTAACTGCTATTTTTTCAAGCAGCGCAAGAACAGGTTTAACATATATTTTCGTAGGTGTAAGCAACGCCTCACCTATTGACTTTCCGCCAAGAGCTTCAACAGGAGAAGTAATATCGGATTTTTCAACATCAAAAACTTTTCTGACAAGAGAAAATCCGTTTGAATGAACACCCGATGAAGGCAAAGCAATAATCACATCCCCGGCATTCATTTTTTTATTGTCAATAATCTTTTCTTTATCAACAACACCTGTGCAATAACCTGCAAGGTCATATTCATCAACAGGATAGAATCCCGGCATCTCAGCCGTTTCACCGCCGATAAGAGCTGCGCCTGACTGAACGCATCCCTCGCAGACACCCTTGACTATATCTGCAATTCTTTCGGGAACATTCTTTCCGCATGCAATATAATCAAGAAAATACAAAGGTTTAGCACCTGTGCATATAACATCATTTACACACATTGCAACACAGTCAATTCCTACTGTATCATGCTTATTGAGGAGAAATGCAAGCTTTAATTTAGTACCTACGCCATCTGTTCCGCTGACAAGAACCGGTCTTTTCATTCCGGTAACATCAAGTTCAAAAAGACCCCCGAAGCCGCCGACATCAGAGCATACGCCCTCTGTCATTGTTCTGACAATATGCTGCTTCATAAGTTCAACAGCTTTATAACCCGCAGTAATATCAACGCCTGCTGCCGCATAACTGTCTGATTTTGATTGTGTATTCATATTTATTCCTTTCCGTCCCAGCAATAAGTGCAAAGTTTGCATTTATCAATTCCTATTGCTTCAACAATTCCTTCAAGTGACTGAAATTCAAGTGATGCAAAATGAAGTTTTTCGCAAATAGCATCACGAAGTTTTTTACCTCTTTCAGTTGAACTGTCACTGTATTCATCAATATGATTAAATCCTTCTTCACCTTCAAGTTCATCAATGGTTCTTCTTGCAATTAAATCCATATCACTTGTTGCCCTTGAAAAGTTAAGATATTTGCATCCGAACATTATCGGAGGACATGCTGAACGGATATGAACTTCTTTAGCGCCGTTTTCATAAAGGAAATCTACAGTTTCACGAAGCTGAGTTCCTCTGACGATAGAATCATCAACAAAAAGAAGTTTCTTATCCTTAATAAGCTCGTGAACGGGAATCTGTTTCATTTTAGCAACCTTATTACGCTCAGCCTGAACAGTGGGCATAAAACTTCTTGCCCATGTAGGTGTGTATTTAATAAACGCTCTTGCAAAAGGAGCATCTGATTTGTTTGCGTATCCGATTGCGTGAGGAGTGCCGGAATCAGGAACTCCTCCGACATAATCAATATCCTGAGCTGTATTATTGTCTTTATCATGCTGAGCAAGAATTTCTCCGTTTTTATAACGCATAACCTCAACATTTTTTCCTTCATACGAAGATGTCGGGTATCCGTAATACGACCACAGGAAAGAGCAAATTCTCATTTCATTGCCCGGCGGTGAAAGCTGTTTGATGCTGTCTGATGTTATTTCAACAATTTCACCCGGTCCTAACTCTTTGCAATCTTCATAATCAAGCTTTTTATATGCAAAAGATTCAAATGAAACGCAATATCCGTAATCACTTTTTCCTATTAAAACAGGAAGTCTGCCGACTCTGTCCCTTGCGGCGATAATAGAACCGTTATCTCTGAGAATAAGAATAGAAGCCGTTCCGATTATGGAATTCTGTGCAAATTTAATACCGTCTGCAAAATTGCTTTTCTGGTTAATAAGCGCCGCAACAAGTTCAGTAGAATTAACTTTTCCGCCTGTCATGGCGTCAAAGTGTCCTCCGCTGAAAGATAAATACTGCTGTATAAGAGCTTTTGCATTATTTATAATTCCGATTATACAAATTGCATAAGTTCCGAGATTTGAGCGAACAAGAAGCGGCTGAGGATCAGTGTCGCTGATACAACCGATAGCGGAATTGCCTTTCATTTCATCAAAAATATGCTCAAATTTTGTTCTGAACGGAGAATTTTGAATATTATGAATTTCTCTTTGCAATCCGATTTCACTATCGTATGCCGCCATACCGCCACGATGTGTGCCTAAATGAGAATGATAATCTGTACCGAAAAAGACATCGGGTATAGCGTCGCCCTTACAGGCCGCTCCGAAAAATCCTCCCATGATTTATTCCTCCTTAATAAGACTGTCCGAGAACAAAATTCAATTATGCAAAGAAAAGCTCTGAGAGAGTCATGGGGTCAATATATTTGCCGTCTTTATAAACACGCATGTTACCTGATGCAATTTCATCAATAAGCATAACTTTACCGTCAGCATCATAACCGAATTCAAACTTAATATCGTAAAGAACAAGTCCTTTTTCTTTAAGGTCATCAGCAACGATTTTTGTAATCTTCTGAGTCATAACCTTAATGTCGTCATACTGTTCAGCAGTCATAACGCCTAAATCAACAAGACCGTCTTTTGTAACAAGCGGATCGCCTTTTTCATCGTTTTTAAATGTCATTTCAACATAAGCAGGAAGATCTGCACCTTCTTCGATATAGTCGCTGTAACGGCGGAAAAAGCTGCCGACTGCTTTATGACGGCAAATAACTTCAAGACCCTTGCCGAATACTTTTGCAGGAAGAACTTCCATTGTTGTATCTTTAAGATCAGCACTTACAAAGTGTGTTTTAATATTTGCGGCATTAACTTTTTCAAAAAAGTAAATTGACATACGAAGGTTAACATCACCAACGCCGTCGATTGTAAGTCCTACACTGTTTTCACCCGGATCAAAAACGCCGTCTTTACCTGTGCAGTCATCTTTAAATTTGAGAAGATAATTTCCGTTATCAAGTGCGAAAACATCTTTTGTTTTTCCTGTGTAAACTAATTTCTTTTCCATAATAAATTCTCCTCTTTATATAATTATTTATTTAATGCAGCATCTTTTTCAAGAACTTTTTTTGCATCATTTTCTCTTTTTTCCTGAAGCTTACCTGCAAGCTGTTCATCTTCAACTGCAAGAATCTCAATACAAAGCAAAGCGGCATTGGCTCCTCCGTTAATAGCAACTGTAGCAACAGGAATGCCTGTAGGCATCTGAACAGTTGACAGAAGTGCGTCAATACCGTCAAGTGTGGTTGATTTACAGGGTATGCCTATTACAGGCAGTGTTGTATTTGCCGCAATAGCACCGGCAAGGTGAGCCGCCATACCTGCGGCCGCAATAATTGCGCCAAATCCGTTTTTGCGGGCATTTTTTGAAAACTCAGCGGCTTCTTCAGGTGTTCTGTGAGCCGAATAGATGTGTGCTTCGTACGGTACACCAAAGCTGTCAAGCATATCAATAGCTTTCTGAACTATCGGCATATCGCTGTCGCTGCCCATAACGATTCCAACTTTTTTCATAATCTACCTCCTGAAAAAATAATATGGGCACACTTACCCCATTCAAGAATAAGTATGCCCAGACGGTCGGCTTAAAAAGTAATCACTGATTACATCAGCTTTATCTGTTCCGCTGTGGTGCTCCACTGATCCGTCAGTTACAGAAAAAGCATTTAAGTTTGACAATAAGATTTTAACACTGAAATTCGTATCTGTCAATGGTACCACCGCTCTTTTAGTATAAAATAAAACAGTCTAAAGCCTGTTGATTTTGTATAATTTATCAAATATACATCAACTTATCATTATTATAACACAGAAATAAAGATTGTCAATAAATTAACGATTATATTTAGTAAATAAATCCCTGAATTTTTCAGCTTTTTCATAAGCAAGCGAAACATACTTTTCAAAAGAAAGGCTATCATAAATCCTGTTAGGACAATCTCCTTTTCTGCCCTTTGCATTAAGTTCAAATGTAAGAATACCGTCATATCCGCATTTATTAAGTCTGTCGGCAATTCCCTGCCAATCGGCAATACCGTCAAAAGGCAAAAGATGCGCATCATCCAAAAAAGTAATATCAGGCGGATTGGTGATTCCCATATTATCGTTAAGATGAGTTGCAATAAGTCGGCTGCCGTATTTTCCAATAAGGTCTCGACTGAAATTATAGCACATTTCATGACCTGTATCTATGCAAAATCCCACATTAGGAACATCACCGTACCTGTTAAATATGGCTTCAAGATACATTTCACCTTCTGTGTTTTCAAAAGCGATATTTACGCCTTTTTTAACTGCACGGTCAATCACCTGTTCAAGCCTGTTCAGACCAAGCTCTGTAGGCGTACAATTATCCATACCGATTATGGCGTGCATTATAACAATCGGAACATCGGTTTCATTACAGTCATCTATTGAATTAAGTAATTCATTTATCATTATTTCCGAAAGGTCGCCGTTTTCATCATGCCATATATCATCCATACCGTAAAACGGAGCATGAATTGACTGGAAAATAATGCCGTTCTTTGCACATTCATCGGCAAATGCATAAGTTGCAGATGAATCCGCATTCTTTAATCTGTCATAAAAACACGCATCAAAACCAACTGATTTTATAGTTTTAATCTGGTTTATCGGTTCAATTTCTCTTTCAAAACCCAATCCTGTTCCGAGACATAATAGCGGTTTATTCATGTTAATATTTATACCTCCAAATAGTCTTTATTCTATTATAGCACCTTAATAATGTTTGTAAAGAAATTTATTAAAAATTATATCATTTTTCACTACGCAAACATCCGTTTTCGCCTCATTTATATTGACAAAAATCCTCAAAATGTGTATAATCAGCAGATGATATCTGTTATTTCGGAAAGGTGAGAAAATGAAAAAATCAGTTTTACAATGGCTGGAAAAAACAGTGCAGAAGTATCCTGATAAAGTTGCATTTGATGACGGAAATAATACAATAACTTTTTCGCAAATACAATATAAAGCAAAGAAAATAGGAACTGCGCTGTGTAAAACAGTTAACAGCAATACCCCTGTTGCTGTTTTATCAGGGAGGCATATTATGACACCTGTTACATTTTTAGGTGTTCTTTACAGCGGATGCTTTTACGCCCCTCTCGATTCAACTGCCCCTGTTTACAGACTCAATCAGATTCTGAAAAATCTTGAACCTTCTGTTATAATTACCGACAGTGAAAATGTTTCACTTGCTCAATCCCTTGACTGCCATGCAAAAATCCTTAATACAGATGAGCTTCTTAAATATGATATTGATGATGACTTGCTTTATCAGAAACGGCGTTACGCTAAAATAAACGATCCATTATATGTTATATATACTTCAGGTTCATCAGGTGTTCCCAAAGGTGTAATTACTTCTCATCAGTCACTTATGTGCTATATTGACGCTTACAGCAAAGCATTAAATATAACCGAAAATGATGTTTTCGGCTGCCAGTCACCCCTTGATTATATTGCAGCTATTCGTGATATCTATTTACCGTTAAAACACGGAGCGCAAACAATTATAATCCCGAAGCAATATTTTTCTGTTCCGGTTAAACTGTTTGATATCATGAATGAAAAAAAAATAACATCAATCGGATGGAGCGTTTCGGCGCTTACACTTCCGACTTCTATGGGTGTTTTTGAACATTCTAAACCGAAGTATCTTAAAAAAGTCTGCTTTTCAGGTTCAGTTATGCCTTGCAGATATTTAAAAATCTGGCAGGAAAATTTGCCTGATACTGTTTTCGTAAATCAATATGGTCCGACAGAAGCAACTGCATCCTGCACATACTACACTGTGAAAGAAACCGTTAATGAAAGTGACAGTCTTCCAATAGGCAAGCCATACGATAATTACGGTGTTTTTTTGTTAGACGAAAATAATAATCCCGTTAAGAACGGAGAAATCGGTGAAATATGCGTAACAGGGCCGATTCTTGCATTAGGATATTATAACGACCCTGTAAGAACCAAGGCATCGTTTATTCAAAATCCCCTTAATCCTTACTACGATGAAAGAATGTATAAAACCGGTGATTTAGGTTTGTTTAATAAAGATAACAATCTTGAATTTCACGGAAGAAAAGACAGGCAGATTAAGCATCTCGGGCACAGAGTTGAACTTGATGAAATTGAAGAAAATGTAAAAAACATTAACGGAATTGAAGAATGTGCTGCACTCTATTATAAAGAAATAGAACAGATTTTTCTTATTTATTCCGGATTGGCAACATCAAAAGAAATCGCAGTTGAACTCAGAAAGAAAATCCCGGGATTCATGGTTCCGAGAAAATTTATCAATGTTGAACAACTTCCTCACCTTCCTAACGGAAAGATTGATATGCAAAAAATAAATAATGATTATCTGAAATAAAGGAGAACATAATTATGAAAGAAGAACTTATGGAAATTCTTGAAGATATAAGACCTGATATTGACTTTGAAACGGAAACAGCACTCATTGATGACGGTATTCTTGATTCTATGGATGTTGTTGCACTTGCAAATGAAATAAATGAAACATTTGATATTTCAATCGGTGTTGAAAGCTTCCTTCCTGAAAATTTCAATTCAGCCGATGCGATTCTTGAACTCATCCGAAAACTCGCTGAAGAGGAATAAGAACCTATGAAAAACGGGTACAACAAGATATTAACTGAAAATTTAACTCCTTCGTATATTTTTGATATTGATGTTTTTAATTCACATATTAAAAATGTTGCAGAAATTCTCGGTGAAAAAATTACACTTTGTTATTCAATTAAAGCAAACAGCTTTTTAATCAAAGATATTCCCGAAGAAATTAAATATCTGGAAGTATGCAGTCCCGGTGAACTGACAATCTGTGAAAATACAGGTACGAACCTTAAAAATATTATTTTCTCAGGTGTCAACAAACAAGAATCTGATGTAAAAAGAGCTATCTCAGACGGAGTTGAAATCTTCACTGTTGAAAGCTTATCACATGCCGAAATTATCAATTACTGCGCAGCTGAAGCAGGAATTAAAGTTAAAACAATAATCAGACTCACAAGCGGTAATCAGTTCGGTGTTGACAAAGAAACATTCAGATATATAATAAATAAGCGCAGTGAATATAAAAATCTTAACATAACAGGGCTTCATTATTACAGCGGCACTCAAAAAAAGAAAGCATCTGTTATAGAAAAAGAGCTTAATCAGATTGATGAATTTCTTGAGGAATTAAAAACAAATTATGATTTTCACGCTTCTCATGTTGAATACGGTCCCGGGCTTGCCTGCTGTTATTTCGGTAATTATAACGAAAACAGTGACTATGACCTTTTAAGAGAAGCTTCGGTATATTTAAAAAAATTTGCATTAAAATATAATCTTACAGTTGAAATGGGTAGATTTTTCGCTTCCTGTTCAGGAACATATTTTACACAGATTAAAGACCTGAAAAAAAGCGGTGAAGTAAATTACGCAATATGCGACGGCGGTATTCATCAGCTTAAATATTACGGTCAGACTATGGCAATGCAGGTTCCGCATATTGAAGTATTAAATCCTTCCGGCAATGAAACAAAAGCGTATTCATTATGCGGAAGTCTATGCACTGTCGCAGATGTTCTTGTAAGGAAAGCCGAACTTTCCGGCGTAGCAAACGGAAGTATATTGGCGTTTAAGAAATGCGGTGCATATTCGGTAACCGAGGGTTCTGCTCTGTTTTTAAGCAGAGAATTGCCGTATGTTTTTTCATATTCAACAGAACACGGACTAACTATGCTCAGAGATAAATCAGAAACAAACAGTATGAATACACCATTATTTGAATAAAGACAGGAAAGATTAAATGACTTTAACTTCAATAAATTTTTTTGTTTTTGTTGCAGCTGTTTTATTATTATATTATTGCTTTCCGAAAAAATTAAGATGGACAGTATTGCTTGCGGCAAGTTATTTTTATTATATTATTACCTGCCCTAAGTATTTTGCTTTTATTCTTTTTACAACAATATCAACATATTTCGGAGCATTAAAGATTGATGAAATAGCAAAAAACACATCTGATACTATCAAAGCACGAAAAAATGAATGGTCGTTACAGGAAAGAAAAAATTTTAAGCTTAAAGAACAAAAAAAGAAGAAAAAATTACTTGCAATTATTCTTGTAATAAACTTCGGCATACTTGCAACACTTAAATACTATAATAATTTCAGCCAATCCCTTGCAGCTCTTATAAATAAAACAGGCCTTGGTATTTCATTTCCTTCTCTTGGTATTTTACTGCCTCTGGGTATTTCATTTTATACCTTTCAGACAATGGGTTACGCTGTTGATGTTTACAGAGGAAAAACAAAATCCGAGAAAAATATAGGAAAACTCGCATTATTTACATCATTTTTCCCACAGATAATTCAAGGTCCTATAAGTATTTATAACGACCTTGCGCCTCAGCTGTATGAACCGCACAGCTTAAAATTTGAAAATATAAGAGACGGATTCCAACTTATAATATGGGGCCTTTTCAAAAAGATTGTTATTGCAGACAGATTTATTCAGCCAATGAATAAAATCGCTGAATTGAGAACAGCAGGACAAGCTGATGCCGCAAAAATGTTTTTATATGTTTTGCTTTATTCAGTTCAGCTTTATGCTGATTTTTCAGGCGGTATAGATATTTCAAGAGGTATAGCCAAAATGCTTGGTATTGACCTTGCAATTAACTTTAAGCGACCGTATTTTTCAAAATCAATTTCAGAATACTGGCGCCGTTGGCATATAACTCTCGGAGCATGGTGTAAAAATTACATTTTTTATCCGGTTGCCATGTCAAAGCCGTTTGTAAATTTAGGCCGCAGAACAAAAGAAAAATTCGGCAGACATTTAGGCAAACAACTCCCCGGCAGTATTGCAACAATTATTACATTCCTTGTTATAGGAATATGGCACGGTTCAAATCTTAAATATGTAGGATTCGGGTTATGGAACGGACTTGTTATATTCTGCTCCAACCTGCTTGAACCTTCATTTCAGAAGATAAACAAAAAACTTAAAATCAGAACCGAAACATTCAGCTTCAGAATTTTTCAGATGGCAAGAACTTTTATAATTGTTCTTGTCGGATATTATTTTGATATTGCCGATAATTTCAGAGATGCAGTAAGACTGATAATAAAGCTTTTCACTGACTTAAACTTATCGTCGGTTTTCTCAAAATCACAAATAATCAGTATAGGATTCACCAAAGATGAATTGCCATGTTATGCCATAGGGATTACAGTGCTTTTCGCCGTTTCTCTTTATGAAGAAAGAAATCATACAACATTGCAGAAATCTTTGAATCAGCAAAGTATATGGTTCCAATGGTTTGTGATGCTTGTCGGAATCGCCGCAATTTTTGTATTGGGAAGTTACGGCCCCGGCTTTAGTGCAAGCGATTTTGTTTACATGCAGTTTTAACGGAGGGAATGATATGAAAATTAAATATGTTATTCGCTCTGTTGCATTTGTTATTACAGCTTGCTTTATGTTAATTTCTTTAACTGTTTTCTGTCAGGCAAACAATCCCCGTGATGTTCTGGGTATGTACGGATTTTATCAGGAGCCGGAAAGCAGCATTGATGTGGGAATAATCGGCGCCAGTGAGGTTTATTCAGGTTTTTACTCTCCCCTTGCGTATGAAAAATACGGCTTTACAAGCTACGCTTTATCGACTTCGGCAATGCCCGCCTCATTATTTGTTCCTGCAATAAAAGAGCTTTATTCAAAACAAAAGCCTCAGGTTCTTGTTATTGAAATGTGGAGCTATACTTATAATAAAAAAATGCAGACATCAGAAGACTCACTAAGAAAATTTTTAGACAATACTCCTCCCTCTGATAATAAAACCGAAACAATTAAAAAGCTGATTCCCGAAGACCAGCAAAAATATTATAAATATCCCGTTTTAAAATATCATAATTTTTCTTCTAATCTTCCTAATTGCTCAAAAGTTGCAATAGATAAAATCAAGTACAAAAGAAGAGGATACTCAATTATAAAAAATTATTCAACAACAACTTTTTCATTTTCAAAAAATCCTGATAAGCATAATTCAGATAACCGTGCAAAAAAAGTTTCTTTTTCAGATGAAGGAATAAAATATCTTAAAGAAACTCTTGAATATTGCAAAAACAGCAAAATTGAAAATGTTCTGTTTGTTTATTTTCCTGACTTAAATACATTTAACAAAGAAAATTTTGCAAAATCAGAACAGCTTATCACCTCTTACGGCTATAATTTTATTAACTTAAATAATCATAAAAAAGAAATAGGTCTTGAAAACAAAGATTTTTACAACATCTGCCATCTTAATATTAACGGCGCAGTGAAATTGACAAATTACCTCGGTAAATATATAGATAATAATTATAAAATCGAAAAAAATCATTCACAAGAAGTAAAAAAAGAATGGGATGATTGCGCTTCTTACAATGATTTTATAATTGAAAACTGCAGGAAAAAACTTAAAAAAAATAAAGAAATTCAAATTTATCGTGAAAGTGAATTTCTTACAATAAAATAAAGTGAGGAATAATTATGAAATTTGTAAAAAGACTGTTAACCTATCTAGCCGGACTGCTGATAATCGCATTGGGAATTAATATTTCAAAATTATCAGGTTTGGGTATTTCACCTGTCAGTTCTGTTCCGAGGGCACTTGAGGTTGCACTTCAAAGCCATGGAGTAAGCTTTAATATCGGCGGCAACGAGCTTATTACAACCGGTAATATGGTTATTGTTATTTACTGTGTGCTTGTTATTGCGCAGCTGATTGTTTTGCGTAAGGACTTTAAGGCATATAATGTTTTAGGTGTTCCCATTGCAATAGTTTTCGGCTGGATGGTAGACCTTGTCGGAATAGACCCTAAAGCATTCGGTCACATTCTCTACAGAATTAACTTCCCTGTTCCCGAAACATACTGGCTGAAGCTGATATATCTTGCTGCGAGCATTGTAATAATCGGTATCGGTGTTTATATCTATCTGAAACCAAAGCTTGTACCTATGCCGGCAGAAGGCCTTGCTGCTGCAATAGCACAAAAAACAGATAAACAATTCGGCAACTGCAAAACGATTGTAGATACCTGCCTCATTTCAACAGCATTGATTATTCAACTTGTTTTTATCGGTGGATTTGCTTCATTTACAGGCCCGAATGTTGTTGTAAGAGAAGGAACAATATTATCGGCTCTTTGTGTTGGTCAGGTTGTAAAATTTCTTAACAAAAAGATAAAAAGCAAATAAGATTAAAGATTTATTAAACATAAATCAGCTGCATAATAACATTAAAAAGGTATGATTCTCGTTTCAAGAGAGTCATACCTTTTTCTATACTGCGCTTTATAATATAACCGGTTTACTTTTCTTCGTATTCAATTAAAGTAATTGATTCATCAGAATTAAATGTAAATCTGACATTTGCTCCGTTTTCGTTATAAACAATCGATGTACCTGTTTCTTTTACAGGTTCACCGTAAAGACTCTTAACTTTTTCAACAGACATACCTACTGAAGCACCTTTTGCTGTTTTAGCAGTATTACCGTCAATTTCTATTAAATATAACTTTTGTGTACTGTTGCTCATATATGTATAAAGCTTAAAGCCGTTATAACAGTAAATTGTATCGTTTCCGTCAAAATGGCAGCTCGGTGCATTCTGCTTATCAATTACCGTTCCGAGGGAATTCACAACATCGTCATTAACTGTCATACCGATTCTTAAATCGTTAACAGTTCTTTTCTTTGACGGTGTTTTTTTAGTTGTTTTTTCTTCTTCATCTTTTTTGGTTGTTTTAGTTGTATTGTCTTTTGACTCGGATTTTTCAGTTGTAGTGGTTGAAGTTGTTTCCGCTTCTGTGTTTGCAGTTGTTGATTCTGAATCAGTAGTATTTTCAAC
>JAZQPL010000026.1:0-11625 GCA_045628495.1 Acutalibacteraceae bacterium | reverse complement strand
ACGCTCGCCGGTGTTTATACTAACAAGAAATCGTCCAGAGCCTCTTTGCCCAGCTGGGTTATAATCAAAGGTTTTTAACACGGTTTTTACAACGCCATCAACAAGCACATCAACATTTAACGCTATTGTTTTTTTTATCAGTTTTTTTGGCGTTGCCATACCTCATCAACCCCTCTCCAGTTGTATTATCGCCTTTATTTCGGCTTCTGTTAATCCAATTTTTTGCATATGTTCATAAGCCCAATCATTATCAACATCATCGTCATAGAGGTTACTAAAACTGGTTACCATACCCATGCCCGCACTACTATGTCGCGATGTTCCGCCAGTCTTGCATAGGTTTTCAACAAATTTTTGCAGGTATTTTTCTTCAACGTACCATGTACCTTTAATTTGGTAAGCATGCAATTCTGGATTTTCTGTCATCAACGCTATAGCAGTTTTTCGCGTTTTTAGACTCCAACGCTCCATTATATCTTCGACAGTATAAGCTCTACCTATCATAATTGTTCACCCAACCTTATAGTCCTCTAAACTTTATTATTAATTTATTCATCCCTCAACAAATCAAACAAATCCTATTCTATGTGCACTTTCTGAATTAGAATTCATTTCAATATTTTCGTCGGCAATATAATCCTCAACATCACTTAATATAATATTACTATCACCTGTATCTTCTGTGCGCAGATTCTGATTCATAATAACCTGGTCGAGAATGTTCCTTGCCGTTCTTGCGTTTGCAAAGTTGGGTCTGTTTCTGTAATAATCTGTCAAATCAAGAATGAGTTTCATGGCATCTGATTCAATAGAATATTTCTTTTTATCGGCAAAAAAGAGAATTATCTGCTCAAGCTCTTCTCTGGTGTAGTCGGGGAAGTTGAGAGTGAACTGTATTCTTGATTCCAGTCCGGGATTAGAACTTATCATATTTTTCATTTCATTCTGATAACCTGCAAGAATTGTGCAGAACTGTCCTCGGTGGTCTTCCATTTCTTTGAGAAGTACAGCTATAGCCTCTTCTCCATATCCCGTGGAAGTACCGTCAGCATTTACAGAGTCAGTTAAGCCGTAAGCTTCGTCAATAAACAGTACGCCTCCCATTGCTTCACGAATTTTTGCAAGCGTTTTTGGGGCGGTTTCACCTACATATCGTCCTATAAGACCGTGTGCATCTGTTTCAACAACTTTAGCTTCTGAAAGAGTGCCTGCATCATATAGAATTCTTGAAAGTATTCTTGCAACTTCGGTTTTGCCTGTTCCCGGATTACCGTAAAAGCACATATGTATATTGAAATCTGTCTCATCAGAATTGCGCTTTGCGTATGCTTTTATTTTTTTAATCATACGCTTAATCGGGGCAAGACCGATAAGCTTGTCAAGTTCTTCTTCACCGGTGAGAACTGTTTTTCTGAAACTTTCGCCCTTTGTGGGAAGATTAATCTTTGAGTCGATTATATATTTTGCTACATCTGCATGAGCAATTCTTTTATCACTTGTACCAAGGCATCTTAAATTCTGACACATAATAACCTGGTCAAGAATATTTCTGATTTCACGGGCGTTTGCAAAGTTTGATTCTTTTCTTTTGATATCTGTTATATCAAGAAGCTTTTCAAGTGCAGCTTCTTCGATTGAGTATTCACGCTGCACCACCATTAGCTCTGCAATTTTTCTCAACTCATCTCTTGAGTAATTCGGAAAATCGAGTTCAAACTGTATTCTTGATTTAAATCCGGGATTTGACTCAAGAAGATTTATCGTTTCATTTTTATATCCTGCAAGAATTACGCAGAACTTTCCTCTGTAATCCTCCATCGCTTTAATAAGAGTTGCAACGGCTTCATGGCCGTAGTCCCAGCCGCCGCCTTCTTTTGGAATCAAGGCATAGGCTTCATCAATGAAAAGTACGCCGCCCATCGCTTCTTCAATTTTTGCCATTGTTTTTTGAGGCGTTTCACCTACATAGCGACCAACCAATCCTGAACGGTCAACTTCAACCACATTTTTTGTGGGCAGAATATCATTCTCATAAAGTATTCCGGCAATGATTCTTGCTACTTCTGTTTTCCCAGTTCCGGGATTGCCGTAAAAGCACATATGAAGATTTACTGACTTACTGTTTTTGTTGGCAATAGCATATGCCTTTATTTTTTTTATGCTTTCTTTTATTTCAGATAAACCAATTAAAGACTCCAGTTTAACTTCATTTTTCCCTGGATTCATTAAATCTTTTTTATTTACGCCGAAAAACCCTGTTAAATCAATTTCAATCAGTTTGTTATACAAGTCGAAAATTTCATCATCGGTTTTATCAGCTAAAAAGTTATACGAAAAAATATCCTCATTATTTTTTGCGTATCTGGAACGAACAGTATTTCTTAACAGCTCATAGTAATCGCTCTCCGAAAGAGCTTCCATACCTTTAGCATTAAAAGTACTTTCTGAGACTGCAAAAGGTGATTTGAGCACAAGAGAAATGGATTTCCATAGTATACTAAGCATTTCGCCAATTTCATCGCTGCCGTCAGAGAACAAATCCACAACATAGTTTTTATTTAGTATTTTTTCTGCTTTGCTGATGCATTTTTTATATTCATCAGCAAAGTCAAAATTTATTTTTATGCCGTTGGTCTGACATTTGAAATTTTTCATGCCATATATATTATTCAGCTTAATAAATTTATAAAGTTTTTCAACTATAAGCTCACAGATTTCAAGGAGTTTGTTCGAGCAGCAGACAATGTCTTGGTTTGGTATTTCAGAATAATTGAGTATGCATTCCGGGAAAGAAGCATCATCAAATTTCGCTTCGATACCTAAAATGGTGAATGCATCTCTAAGCAGAAATTCAGAATTTTCACATTTTGCATAAAGGGATGAGTAATCAGAATAATACACTTCATTGAAAGATGCATTTGTAAACTTTTTAATCTGCCTAAGAGACTCTTTCATACGCTCAATAAATTTTTCAGTCTTTTCTTCCGAACAGATATAATTACTGATTTTTTGAAAATTCGGGAATCTGTTCAGGTCATCTTTTTTAGCGACTGTTTTAACAGTATTTTTATCAGAGGAATCATTTTGCTCGTCCCTTAAAAAGAGTACATCATTTTCTCTGATATCAAAGTTTTGAGTGTGTTTTATGAAGCTTCTAATTTCATTTATCAGAGTGTCCCTGCGGTTATACGGAAGCTTGAACATCTTGTATCCGCAGATATGGCACCCTGTTATTTCCTGCTTGTCGACGATTTCGCCGCAGCATATACATTTATATTCAGCCATTTATAAAACTCCTAATGCTTTTCTTGCTGCATCAAGTGGTGTAGAATAATAAATTATATTTATTGCTTCTCTCAATTCTTCTTTAAGTTCATTACATTTTTCTTTGTTGTCTTCGGGGATAAAAATATTTTTGGCACCTGCGTTAATTGCCGCAACAAAAATATCATCAAGCTCCGTGATAATCGGCATCATGCTTCCGGACATAACAACTCGTCCACATATAATTGTTGACGGCATAACAGAATGATTTGAAAGGGCAGAGAATAATCCTACAACTTCTGCAACAGAAACCTCATCACTTACGCCTCGGTTCTGCAAATCATTAAAATATAAGGTGTAGTCAAAGTCATCATATGCACCCGAAATAAGCATCTTTGATTTTTCACCAAAATAATTAAACGCAGCGTTAATGCTGTCTTTAACAGACTTCGGCGACCTTGAAATACCTTCAACATTCTTGTTTCGCAGACTGCCCGAACCGTCGATAAGCTTGTTTTCAAGTCTGTAAATTCCGATTTTGTCATTAACCGAGCGACCTACTGCATACACATAACCGGGTTTTTCAAAGCCATCATAAACAAGTGTTCCGCTGGCAATTTCAGGGAGTTCAACAACAATTTCTTCATCTGTGTCAAGGTCAATATAGCCCAATGCAACATCGCTGAACTCAGACGGATTCATTTTTCTAAGCTGTTCCTTTACTCGTCTTCGACATTCAATAGAATATTCAAGTATTTCTCTCGCTTCTTCTTTTGTCATAATTTCATCTGGATATATAAGCTTTGCCAAACCTGAGAAAGTTCTTCTTACAGCCATATCATCACGGGTATTGTAATTATCATTAAGTGCAAAATAGTCACTGAATGAGTTCGTAAAATCAAATGCCCTCATTGAATGACAGAATTCAGAAAAACAATCGGAGATTAAACCGTAATTGTTTGTAAATAAGGAAGCTCTGAGCTTTGGAGTTTCCCAGCCGGGGAGATATGCGTGAATTCTGTCAAAAAACGCGGAATCGTTATTAAATGCTTCGGGAAACGGCTCAAAAAGATTTGTTTTTCGCATCATATCTGAAACTGAGCTAAATGTATTTCCTTCAAAAGCAATTGATGCATCTGAACTTATGGAATCCGCACCTCTTGCAAAAGTGCCGTTTGCCATATAATTCTTCATTATCTGAATCATGTCGCCTGAAGCCTGCGTTATACCTGCAACTTCATCAAATGCAACACAGTCCCAGTTCCCGACAAGGCCAACTCTACGGGAAGACATATTATAAAACATATTGGAAACTGTTGTTGTACCGCTGCTCATAAGAATAGAATATGGTGAAAGTTCTGAATAAGCGTGTGATTTTCCTGTTCCGCGCGGGCCAAGCTCAACCAGATTATAGTTCTTTTGAATAAAAGGAACAAATCTTAATAAATAATGTAGTCTTTGCTTTTCAGAAAGCTCTCCGGGTTCATATCCAGCGGAACGAAGAAGCATTGCAATCCATTCATCTTTTGTGAAATCGGTTCGCTGTTCTTTTATTTCATCAAGGTCAAGGTTTGGCATCTGTATGGGCTTAAGTGATGTAATTTCAAAGGGCGAATCATATTTTGATTTCTTTTTCTTAAGCTTCTTTTTCTTTTTGTGATTGCCGAAAATATCTTCCTCTGTTTCTTCCTCTTCATCATTTTTTTCAAGGCCGACATATTCGATTTTAACAATGCACCATATACCGCCCACGAGAAGTTTTTCATTGTGAACAACAATGTCGGAACTAACTTCGAAAGGGTCCATTTTCAAATTTGTAAATTTCGCAACATACTTGTCTTCACGGTCATCAAGAACAACGGTTATTTTATCAATAATAGTGTACTGACCGTTTTCCTTTATTTTTGATTTCACATATTCACTCTGGTCGGGACGAACATAATTCTCACTTAGTATTTTTTTGATTTTACTGATTCCCATTTCAATTACATCTTCATCATCGGTAGCACAGTACATACCGAGAAGATATTCAAGAACATATGTAGGCACATTTGCACCCTTTTTCATAAGAGATGTAAGGTCTTTTCTGACAACTTTTCCCGGAAAAGCTTCAACCAGTTTCTTATCTAAAAAATCCATTGTTCGTCCTCCTAAAAGTCAAAATCGTTTGTAAAAGCGATATCTATTGTAAATTCATATTTTTCTATTGTTTCAGATGTTTCTTTTTCTTCGATAACAAGATAATATGTATCAGTCTTTTTAAATTCGCAGCTTTTGAGTGTAAAACGAATTCTGAACATTCTGTCAGCACCATTTTGGCTTGTTTTATCTGCAATGATTTTTTGACGGTCGCTTACAGGTTTACCGTCTGAATTTGATATATAAAGCTCATACTCAGCTTTTACCGTTTTGCCCCCTACAGCTTCTTTCTGATAGAAATTAAGTGAGAATATGCTGTTGGAAATCTTACGGCTTTGACTTACAAGCTGTATTTCAGCTTTCTTGACGTCAACAAATTTTTTTGATGTTGTTCTTATATTTTTAAATTCAATTACGGGTACAACACATTCCTGAAGTGAAACACCTCCGTGAACATAATTCATGCCGCCGCCGGGCATTTTCATCCTAATATTTTCCATAGGAGAGAAGCCGAAATACTTGTTGCCGAAATCCGTCAAAGGAATCTTCATCATATGTTCCGCAGTACAGTTCCCGTCGGATATAACATATCTTCTATCAAGCTCAAAGATATTTCCGTTAATAAATGATTTTTCCGCTTTGTCGCTTTCATTAAGTGGCTTATACGAATAAAGGAACCCATGGTCTGCAGTTATAAGAATATTTGCTCCGCTCAGGTCATTTGTAATCATTCTGACGAGGTTTTTAATCTCTGAAATCGCTGTTCCACAGGCTTCAAATACCTGGTCTTCAGATACAAGACTTTCGCTTACTGTGTCAATAGTGTTGTGATAGATATATACTGCTTGTGCGTTAGAGACAACTTCTCTGCGCTCGGACTGTTTCATTTTTAGAAGAGATTTATATGTCAAGGCAATGTTGCCGATGTTTTCTTCTTTTAGTATTTTATCTCTGTTTTCGGTGCCTTCAGTAGATTCTCCGTCACAGAGAATTCTCATATTGTCAGTGATTTCTAATTTATTGTGGGGGAGGAGCGCGGCCATTCCGAATTTTGTTGCAGATGGAAAGACAGATTGTACAGCGGCAATTTTAGCTGAACCTTTTGTTTCAGCTAAAAGCTGATTAGTAAGTTCTGCTGCGACCTCAAATCTTAATGCGTCTGATATTATTACATAGACGCGGCTGCCCGAATCAATGACTGGTTTTGCAAAGGTATTATAAAAATCAGATTGCTGTGGAATTCCGTGAAGTCTTGAACTTTTACTGAAATCCTCGTGTATAAGCTCTGCCCACTTCATACCGAGCTGTTTAAGATACCAGTTTTTATATAATTTTTCAACATAGTCTGCGGTGCTTTTAAACAAGTCATCAAGAACTGTACTTGACTCATTGAGGCTTTTTGAGAAAGAAGTATGGAACATCCTGTAATAATAATCCATATTGTAATAATTATTACAGTATTCTTTAAAGAGTTTATTATATTCAGCAATGTGGAATCCACCGATATTGTCATGGTAGAATTTCTGCATTTGTGCAACATACAAAATTCCATCGAAAAAGTATCTTACACGCTTATACCATTTAAGAGTTCTGCGTTTTTCAACGGCATTAACAATATCATTTATTTTTATTACATCTTCGGATATTTCACTCATGTATTTTCTGAGTATACATTCATTTATACACGGAAAACACTCGCTTGTAAGTAAGTCTTCGACTTCAAATGAATCGAATTTTTTAGCCAGATTATATTTCTCTTCAGTTTCTCTTGCTATTTCATATAGTTCATTGTCATCTGATGAATGCATCCACTCGTTTATAAGTGAATAGCAGAGCTGCTGGTGCGGCACAGAAATAAGATTGTCAAAGCCTTGCAGGAGATTGGATTTCATTGTTACAGAAAGTGCCGTGAACATAATGTGAGCCGAGAGGTCATTGAGATTTTTGTCTTCCTTGAATTCAAATCCTGTATATCGCTTGATTAATTCCCAGAAAACATCTTCGTTCCCGAATTTGCGAATATTTATAAGCTTTTCATTTTCATCTATTATAAGTCCGCTTTTAAGCACAGAACGGATTACAGCAGGCACAGAGTTTGACTCTGCACCTGCCAGAACAGAAAGAATATCAATGTGAAGCTGTCCGGCAGAAGAGTAATCACTTTTGTATGCCAGAAGCTTTGAAACACGGTCTTTATTTTCAAAAAATTTTGAATATGATTTTACTGCTTTGCGCATCTGTGAAGTCGAGGGTATATTAAGCTCCTGCATACGAATTGAAAGCAGGTCAGCTCGGAAATCCTCACTGTAAAGCTCAATATCAATGAGCCAGTTATCACGCAAATCAGCATAGGATAACGGATTATACACAAGAAAATTACTTGTCGAATCGTCTTCGACCAAAAGCTTTTTCACAGCAAAGCTGTTACTCCCCGTGAGCTTGATAATCTTTACATTATCAATTACGAGATTGTCGGCAATTTCTTCAAACTCTTTTTCCTCATCATACCAAAAAATGATACGGCGGTTGTAATGCTCCTTCAGCGGAAGCGAAAACCGCTCCGTCAATACTTTCTCAATATCCATATTTCTGTCCTTTTATTTGTTATTATCAATCATCTAAATAGTGTACTTTTTCCGGTTCGCATAGTCTGATAACATCCGGCTCAATCGCGCTACCTTTTCTTATGTAAAAATCTGTTTTACGGTAGTACTCAATAATTTTATAGCTTTTTCTTACAAAGAAAGTTGCTTCCATAGAATAAATATAAAGCTCTTTAATACTTGACGGAATTGATTCTTCGCTGAATTTAGTTTTTTCACCTTTAAAAACAGCTTTTTCTATAGCAGTGCAACCTATAAAGGCTTCTTTGCCGATTGATTTAACCTTTTTACCGGTTGTGATTTCTTTTATGCCAACACCAGCAAAGCTTCTTTTTCCAATGCTTTCAAGGCTTTCCGGTAATATTGCTTTTTCAAGATTGCTGCATCCGGCAAATGAAAAATCACCTATTTTTTTGCATCCCTCAGGAATTACTACAGATTTAATTGTTTTATTATAAGCAAAAGCTTCTTTGCTGATTGCTTTTATTCCCATGGGAATTACCACATTTTCTTCGTCGCCGAGATATTTAATAAGAATCCCATTCTCAACATTATAGAGATTTTCGTCAAATTCTGTACTCTTTTTCGGGACGGCGATTTCATCAAATGTTTTGTTTTCATAATCAACAGATTGTAAAACATTAAGGCAGGCTGCCGAACCAATTTCAGCGGCGTACGCTTTAAGCTTGCTGTAAAAACTTTTTATAGGCATTTCTGTGGACAAAGCTGCTTCAAGAAGATTGACCATTCCGCCCTTGATAATAACAGAGAGCGCTGAACGAAGTATCAGTTCATTCATAAATCCATTGAATTCTTCATTTTTATCAAAGAAAGCCTCTAATTCAGCAGAACCATAAGCATAATTAAACTTAACGGTTTTCTGGTTCAGCTCACTATCTTCTCTTTTGAATACACCTTTAAGCTCCTCTGCTTCCCAGAATTTGCACTTAAGAAGCTCATCTGACCACTCAGGATAGAATCCTGAAAAAATAATTTCAGAATGGTCAATATTAAATCCTGACATGATATCATCGCAGAAAAATCTATCACTCATCTTTTCGCTGAAATAAATGCTTGGTACTGTTTGTTTTTCTTTAAGATAAAGCTTGATTTTGGTTATATTTGCAGCTGTTGTCAATGACGGAAAAGCAAGTGCGGATATTGCATTCAGAACACCTAAAACGAGATGGTCTATAATATGTAATTTGTTTTCCTGTTCCATATATCCAAAATAATGGTCCAGTTCTTTTAAATCCTCAAATTTTTTGCCTGCTTCAACATTCTTTTTTATTTCTGCCTTGCTCGGTTCCGTTGTGAACGCAAAAAGAGGATTGAGTGCATGTGTACGTTTGATTGTCACACCATTTTCTGTACCATCTACAACACCCATCATGTAACTTGTTGCTCCGCCGTAATCAATCACAACCGGGTCACCTTTTTCTACTCTTCCGATGCCAAGATACTTATAGCTCTTGTCATCTTCAAATTTTATGCTGAGTGTCTGCTTGGGAGATGCCGGCTTCACAGAAAGGAACCATTTCTTTTCTGCGGCTTTGCTGTAAGATATAATTTCTGACATAACCATTTACTCCTTTTAAAAGTTTATTTAAAGCATTATTCAGGTTTAATTATTTTCTTTATTTCTTCGCTGACAGGTAAGCCCTCGTGATATGTAGAAATGAAATCGTTATCCCATTTATCGTTATCACCAATTTTGCAGGGTACTTCTTCAAACTTTATTGAAATTTGTGTATCGGTTTTTGCGATGCCAACAATAGCATAAACACTGTTCATAAAGTCTGATACGCCTGAAGAAGCGATTAGTGTCTTTCTGTTCTTATAAAAGGTTCCGTTCTTTTTCTTCGGGGCAGCCATGATAATTGCTTCAAGAGTTTCAGGATTGTTGATGAGATTTGCAACGGCACGAATAAAGTCGATACGTCGCTTAATCTCGTTTTCATCAAGGTGTTCCAGCTTATCCCCGTCAAATCTCGGCTCTGCATACTGTGGTTCCCCATTTGCTTCCCAAAGTATCTCTTCAGGCTTAAGTTCCCTGCAGAAAATACTTTCTACGGCGTCGTGTGCATCATAATATCCAATTATTTTTTCTTCATCAACCAAGTTGAAATATGTCTGGGCTTTTAATGTGTTTTTACCGATTTCAACAGTGCATCTTTTGCCTTTAGGCCATGTTTGGCTTTTGGATGCTGCAACAATCGAAGAAAAGTCCAGCTCTTTCATTCTGCTGTAAATATTAAAATTGCTCATTTTTATTACCCCTTTTTTATTTTATTTTTTCAAGTATATCTTCAAATTTTGCATAATTAACTTTTACGCCGTCATCAAGGTCAATTTCAATCATCTTATCTGCAAGATGATGAAGTTTTTCTTCAAATTTCTGAATTTCAAGTGCCTGTTCCTTGAGCTTAGCTGCCTGTTTATTTAGTTTGATTTTTTCTGATGCGGATGCGTTTATCATACTTTCTTCAACCGCCTGAAGCCTTGTCCTGTATCGCTCCTGCTGTTCGTGAACATAGTCTGTGCGCATACGTGCAAGAATATCGGGTTGGTATCTATGCATATAAATCAGTGCCTTGAAGCCGTTTTTCTTACCTGAGCTGAAAAGCCAGTAAATCGGGCGTTTACCTGAGCCTGTAACAGAATAGGTGCTGCAATGGTCCTTGAAAAAATCGTTGAGAAAATACGCTCTGATTATTTCACGAGGAGTACCTTTCCCCCCAAGTGCATCAGATATATATTTAAGATTCTGCTCGAGTGTATCCTCACCATAAACAAAGCTTACCCACTGGACAAATCTTCCCGTAATATCATCGTCAAAATACTCATCATCGCATACAGGTAAAATGTTTTCAGCATCAACAAGAAAATGTGTGTCGCCTTCTGCATTTTTAAGATAATACCCGCCAATTGCAGATTTTTCAGTGCTTACGGGATAGAATTTTTCATTCCAGTCGCCACCGGCATAAATAAGACCTTCCTGCTCGGTTGAATATCTGCCGAACATGCAGCCGACAGCGTAAGAGAGCAGAGACTTTATTTCACGCTTTAGCTCTGCCTTTCTGACAGTAACATCCTTATCTTCCACCTCGGGAGTGAGCTCGTCCTGCAGACCGTATATTTCTATAAAAATACGGTTAAGCTCTTCTTCATTTGCCTTAAGCTGATTAAAGCGAGCCTCGCATTCAGCTTCCCATTCTTTATATTTATCTTCAATTAGTCGTCCCAAAATTCCACTTCCTTTCAGATTAAAAGTGAATTATAATATCTGCAAAACATCATTGCCGTTAAGCAGAGACATGAGTTTTTCTTTGATTTCGGAAAGATATTCATCAACATCTGTTTCATTCTGAAGCTTTTTGGTGTAGCAGAGTGTGCTTCTTGAAACCGTTGCTGTTTTTACCGTTGGCTCGTCCGGAGTTACAAGCACCTTAATATACTGCTGACGGATATTTGCTATTTGAATTTTCATTGCATCAAGGGCTGTGAGATTTCTTGCATTTTCTGCCGAATGCTTTTTATCGTCAAGTACACCTTCTGCCTTATGAACGATATCTGCTTTTTTTACCGATGCTGCCTGATGAATTTCACCCATCGCAGC
>JAZQPL010000025.1:0-26037 GCA_045628495.1 Acutalibacteraceae bacterium | reverse complement strand
CTCTTCAGGCGGAATGTTTTCATCAACCTGCGCCCATTCATTTCTTCCGATTAACGAATATAATCCGTAATGAACAAACATTCCGAATTTTGCCTGGCGCCACCATTCCATTCTTTTATCTCTTGTCAAAGCCGTTTGTCTTTCATATTCAGGTCTGCTTAAAAATTTCATAAAATTAACTCCGTTTTATAAATTTTCATTTTCTATCGGAACTATTTCAAGTGCCGAATCTCTGCTTTTATTCAAAGAATAACCCATTTTTAACCCGCTGGGTTTATTATCATTTACAAGAATACGCTCGCCGTAAGGCAGATTATATATTATTTTATCAAACCTTATCCCGTTATCAATAAGAAACTTTTCTGTAATCTCACTGTATTCTTCTTTTCTTGATGTTAGAAAAATCACAGTATCCTTTTCAGGGATATTGTTAAAAAAGTCTTTTACACCGGGCAAAAGCGTATCGACCCCGTCGATTTTATAGCCGTTGTGCTTTACAATAGTTCCGTCAATATCAAAAATCCATGTATGTCCAAGTGTTGAAAGTTCAATATCAAACATTTTCAAGCCTCTTTCCGATTGCTCCGCCGGGATGATTCGGTTTAAAATCTTTTTCAAGGCTGAGATTCATTCTTTTTGAAAGTTCTATTGCAATTTTTTGAAGAATTATCAAATTCACGGTAGTTGAATTATTGGGAACAACATCCCACAAATCTCCTTCATGCTCAAGCTCTGCTACTAACTTTTTGTCTGTTTCTTTTACAATATCAGCATCTTTGTTAAAAGTTAAAATCCAGACAACAACACCTGCTCTTATTTTAAGCAAATTAACAAGATATACAGATTCATTAGTTGTTCCGCTTTTTGTAAGAACGATAACAACATCACCGCTTTTTACCATGCCCATATCGCCGTGAACCGCTGAGTTAGTGTGAAGGAAATTAGCATCAAGTCCTAATGAAAGCATTGTTCCCTCAAATTTTTCGCAGATAGGAACATTTTTACCCAAACCTGAAGCAATAACTTTATTGCCGTTTCTCAGCGCTGTTTCACAGTCGCAAATTATTTTTTCCATTTGTCCGCCGTCAACAGACAGCAATGAATTTTTGATAATCTCAATTTCTTTATTAAAATAATTATTCATACAATGCATCCTCTAAATATAATAAGCCGTTATAAAATGAACCGCAAATTGAATCATAATCCTCCCACGCATAAGTGGTAAGACTCAACCAGATAATTGCAAGTATAATTTTAATCTGTTTTTTACTGACACTGTCCCCTACAAGCTCAAAGAAATATTCTTCCATATCTTCCCAGTTATTAGATTCAATATCAAGAAAAACCTGATTTTCATCAATTTTAAGTGAAAATCTTTTAAGGTTAAACCTGTCATAATTACTGAAAAGAGAGTAGTAAAGCTTTGCCCAATCGTATGCTTCATCACCGAACAATTCAGTTGTTCCGAAATATCCCCTCGGGTCAATTAAAACAGGCACAGAATCGTTTTTCAGCATCATATTACTGAATGTGCAGTCCCCGTGAAGCAAAACAAAGCGTTCGGGAAAATACGACATAATAAGCTTTTCAACTTGCTGAGTATTATAAAAAATATTCCTGCATTTTTTGCCGTTAATTGTAACAGTTTCATTTTCAGCAAAAGGAACAAGTTTTTTAACCTTTGAGAGTCTGTCATAAGTTTTATCAAGATAAGCAACTCTGTAGCTGTTTTCATCAGATTCAACAGATTCATACGCATGAAGCTTTTTGAGGCAGTCGACTATCTGCTGTAAAATAAATTTTTTATCTTCATAGCTTTTATCGTCGTATTCATAAATATTTTTTCCGTCAATACATTCCATTACCAACGGTTCAAATCCGTAAATTTCAGGAATATTTTTCAGCTTCAGGCTCTGAACTTTTTTATACCAGTTCACTTCACGGACAGCAAGACTTTTCCCCTGAGAATCAATGCCTGTTTTTACCAATCTGCCGTCTTTAATTTCAATTTTATTAAAAGGACGGCATCTCATTGACGGAAGCTTTTCCCATTCACTGTATAGTCCGTATTCATGAGAACGGTAAAGAGGAATTTCGTTAAAAGTATAGCCTGTGCTCTGAAGCCATCTTACAAATTCACCGTTGGAAGGAACTTGGGATAAATATGATTTATCCTTAAAAACAAACAAGCCCGCAACTCCGTATTCATCGCTTCTTTCTTCGGCAAATTCATTGTTTTCATATTTCCATCTGCAAACAAAATCCTTTGAAATACCAATATAATTATCATCAATTACAGGCAATGAAAACTCTTCTGATAAAACAATATCACACCATATAAGCATAAAGCTTTTATTATCGGGAACCATCTCCAGTGCTTCGGATATACCGGAGCAGGTACCTTTGTTTTTTCTGCCGTCTGCCATTTTAAAATCAACATCGGCAAATGCGTTCAGATATTTTTCAAGAACATCATATTTATAATCCCCGATAATAATAAATTTTTTATCGGGAAATTTTCTGAAAAGGTGAAAAATCATAGGCAGATTATTTACAGGAACAAGGGCCTTCGGTTTGTTTACAGTCAGTTTTTCCATTCGTGTTCCTTTTCCGCCTGCCTGAACAATAATGTAATCTGTATTCAAAATACCACTTCCTGAATTAAAAATATTTTAAGATAAGCTCTGTCATATCTTCTTTTGATTCATAAAACAAATCATATATATCAAAATTGCGGAAATATGTTACACTGCCGTATTTGCTCCACAAATCATCGGAATTTATGACAAACAGCTTTGCATAAGAATGAATTGCCAGCAAATCGCATATTCCGCTTCTTAACGCAATACAGCCGCCGCATTGCTCGGCAGCGATGCAAATTTCATCAAGAGGGAGCTTCAAAGGCTGTGTGCCTTGTATTAAATCATCATTTTTTACTGTATTTGTGTAAACAGTATATCCTTTATCCTGAAGCATCCGTGAAACATCAACCCAGAAATCCGCCGGAATCGGTTCAACCGTATTGGCATCCGGGAATAAAATAATATCTTTTTTCCCAAGTGAAACACTTGATTTTCCCACGGATTTTTCAGCGCAGTTTTTAAGACTGCCTGCGGGGATACCGTAAACATCCGTACATAAATCATCCCAGAAATTTGTTTTATCTTTTTTATCATAATATCCCCATCTGAGGGATGGAGCCTTATCTCTGGGGAAATTAGCATAAAAATAATTACTGCCGTTATACTTTGAAAAAATTTCAATATACCTGATAAGACTTTTTGAAAACTTCGAATCGGCAAGAAGCTCTGCGCCGTCGAGCAAAGGCTCCAACATTTTTTCTGCCGAACGGGTTATAAATACAATTTTCTTTTCGGGATATTTTATTTTCATTGCCTTGACCGAAAAACACAAATCCCCTATTCCGAAAGGACAGATTACATAAAATTTGTTTTTATCAAGAGATTTATAGGCTTTTCTACCTTTTATAAGCCAGTTTAAATGCCTGATATAAAATGTTTTTTGTAAGAATAAAACAAATAATTTTTCAAACATAGAAGTCCTCCTTACAATCGGCATTAAAAACACACATTAACACAAATTTATTATAATTCAGCAGTAAATAAATGTCAACATCATTATTTTTATATGTTTTTCAAAAAAATTAAAATTTCTATTTATTACAAAGAATAAGTGTGGTATTATAAATTAAAACAAAGGAGGTAATGAAAATGATATATGAAAATAATTGGGAATCACTTAATTCAAGACCTGTTCCGAAATGGTTCGGTGATGCAAAATTCGGAATTTTTATTCATTGGGGATTATATTCCGTTCCTGCGTTTGCACCGAAAGGTCAATATTCGGAATGGTATTGGCACGCACTTAAATGTGAAAATCCCAACGAAGGTCATTTGAAATTTCGAAAATATCATAATAAAACATACGGTGAAAATTTTGATTACAGAGATTTTGTAAAAGATTTTACTGCAAGCGCATTTGATGCTGACGAATGGGCAAGACTTTTTGAACGCTCAGGCGCAAAGTACATCAACCTTGTTTCAAAGCATCATGACGGCTATTGTATGTTTAAGACCGACTATGCCCCTTTCTGGAATTCAGCAGATGTAGGCCCTCACAAGGATTTTTGTATGGAGCTTAAAAACGCTCTTGATAAAACAGATGTTAAGTTCGGCGTTTATCACTCAGTATATGAATGGTATCATCCGCTTTATCTTAAAAATCCCGAGGAATATGCGGTTAAACATCTTATACCCATGCTGAAGGAGCTTGTTGAAAAATATCAGCCTGCGACCCTTTTCACAGACGGTGAATGGGAGCATCCCAGTTCAGTATGGCACAGCACAGATTTTTTACAGTGGCTTTATAATGAATCTTCTGTTAAAGATTTTATCGTACCAAATGACAGGTGGGGTAAAGAAACAAGAGGAAAACTCGGCGGAAACTTCACTACAGAATACGGTGCTGTTTACGGTGAAGATTCACCGGGAATTGCAGAAATCACAGAACATAACACAAGACCCAGTGAAGAATGCCGTGGAATAGGAAGTTCATTCGGTTTTAACAAATTTGAAACACCTGAAGATTATCTTTCTTCAAAAGAGCTTGTTCATATGCTTATAGACCTTGTAAGCAGAGGCAGTAACTTCCTTTTAAATATCGGACCGACAGCTGACGGCAGAATCCCAGTTATTATGCAGCAAAAGCTTATTGATATTGGTGACTGGCTTAAAATAAACGGTGAAGGTATTTACGGTTCTTCAAAGTATTCAAAAAGCTCCGATGACAGAATCAGATATACAAAAAAAGATGATGCTGTTTATGTTTTTATTCTTAAAACACCATTCGGTAGCTTTACGCTTAACGAAGTAAATTATTCTGACGGATTAAAAGCCTCCGTTCTCGGTAATACAATTATTCCCGATATCAGCAATGATAACGGGAAAGTAAGATTAACATTCCCTGTTGTTGACCCTGACTCATTAAACGGAAGCTTTGCATACTGCGTTAAACTTACAAAATAAAAAAATAAAGGATTTTAAGGTATCAAACCGATTACCCTAAAATCCTTCTTTTTTACCTGTTTTTAAACACAGAACAGATAAAATACCGTTCAGAACAACTGCCCGGGAAGCTTCAGCTTTTCTTTACAGGGAAAAGTCTGTTCATATTTTTCAAACTCTTCCGGATATTTTTCACAGACAAAATATCCCCTCGGCGTACTGTATTCGCCGCTGACTCCGTCAAGATACCCCGGAATAAGTTCTTTGCATAAGAAAAATGATGAATCCTCACCTTCGGGTAAACCGTGATATCTTATTGCGTATTCAGAAGCATATGTAAAGCCGCACTTAGAGTAAAACAAAATATTTCCTTCAAACAAAACTGCCCCACAGCCTGACTTTTCAGCCTTTTTTAATGAAAAATCAAGCAATGCTTTGCCATAGCCTTTTCGTTTGAATGACGGTGCTATGCATATAGGTCCCATTGTCATAACAGGAATATTTCTGCCGTCATCACCTGCTATATTTGTTTTCACAAAAACATTCTGTCCGATAATTTCTCCGTCTTTTTCCATCACAAAATCAAGTTCAGGAACAAAATCCGTATCATGCCTGAGATTTTTTAAAACAAAATGTTCAAAACATCCGGGACGGTATACATTCCAAAAGCTTTCTCTAACAAGATTTTCAACTTCACGGTAGTCTTCTTCTTTTTCCAAACGGATTATAAAGTCATTTTTATTCATTATTTTTCCTCCTGAAAATTGTTGACATCAATATGGGAGGTTGTGCGATTATTCTGCAACCTCCCGGTTAAAGAACAATCTCCGTTGTGTTGTACTTAGTCAAAAAGCACTCTCCTGTAAAATAAAAATTTATTCAAACGGTTTTACCGTAAGAAACAATAGCTGATGATACATACTGTGCTGTTCCTGCGCCTGCGTATTTATCAATATTATTTGTCATTTCACCTGAGCAGGAATACATCTGGCCGAGCGAAAGTAAAATTTCAACAGTGCAGGTATAATAATTTTCAGTAATGTATTTTCTGAGTTTTTCAACCAACTCCTGCGCCCGGGAAGACTCAGGACTCTCATTTTTTATTTTTCCGAATTCTGCGAATATTTCCATAAGTCCCGAACCGATAATCTTTTCATCATCTGTACTTCGCATTTTCGACTTTTTTTCATACTCTTTATAAGCCTGCGTATTTCCCCATGTATTTTTTACCTGAGCCTCATATTCTTTAATCTTTTTTGTGTCAAATACTTCAAAATTCATTTTACTTACTTTTTCTTCTCCTATCAGTTTTATTCCGTAAGCCAAATCAATTAAACCCTCAAAATGCTCAATACGCAGTTTAAGAAGATGAATTTGCTGTTCTAAAGCTTCGTTTTTATTGAAATCGGGGTTATCAAAAATATTTTTAATTATTTTTAACGGGAACTGCAGTTCTTTATACAACAAAATAATCTGCAGCTTTTTTAACGCATTTTCATCATAAAGTCTGTATCCGGCAGGAGTAACATCCGTAGCCGGTAAAAGACCGATTTTGTCATAATAATGAAGTGTGCGTATGCTCACACCTGAAATTCTGCTTATTTCTTTAACTGTCATCATTATTATCAATTCCCCTCTGTCTTTTGCCTACGGTAATCGAATTATAAAGCATGACGCAAGGAAAGAGTCAATAGATAATTAAAATATTTTTTAATTTATAAAAAGCGGAGAGTAATTAAGCTCTCCGCTTTAATTCAATTAAAATCCGCCGCCGAAAAATTCATTGAAGAAATCTTCGTATGAATATGATTCATCTTCTTCTGTTGAAGCAGTTGAAGAACCTTTATCTTCAACAAGTGAAATTTCAACATCAAACTTCTTAACATCATAAGTCTTTTCGTTTATTCTGCAAATTGTAAGCTTGAGTTTATCTCCTACCTTGCCGTTTTCAATCTTTTCAAGCAGAACATCTGATGTTTCCATTGCCTTTCCGTTAACAGCGGTAATTAAATCACCTTTTTTAACATCGGTTCCCTTAAATGCACTGCCTTCACCGATATCAACAATAATAAGGGTACCAGCAGGAAGGTCGTTATAGTGGGCTATCATAGCATAAGCCGGATAACTTGAAACCGGTGAATAAGTGATACCGAGCTTGGGTCTGTTGGTAACATATCCGTTCTTGATAAGTTCTTCAATAATCGGCTTGGCAGATGTAATCGGGATAGAGAAACCCATTCCCTCATATTCTGTTGAAGCAATTTTTGATGAATTTATTCCCACAACCTGACCTGAGCTGTTCAGAAGCATACCGCCTGAATTACCCGGATTGATTGCGGCATCATGCTGAATACTCTTCATATCGTACCCAATTTCATTACTAACAGGTCTGTCAATAGCAGAAATCATTCCCTTGGTATATGAACCGAAAAATTCTGTTCCGCCCGGGTTGCCGATTGCATAAACAGTTTCACCGATTTTAAGCTTTGATGAATCACCGAGAGTTGCCTTTGTAAAGTTTGTTCCTTCAACAGAAATAACGCCTACATCTGTTTTTGAATCGTAACCGACAACAACAGCATCATACTGTTCACCCTGCCAATCCTGAACTACAACCTTGTAGCCTTTTGTTTTTGCGGGTTCAATAACATGGGCGCAGGTAGCAATGTATGTTTTGGAATTATCACCGTTGGAAACAGGAATAACTATTCCCGAGCCTTCACCGGCAACGCTGGAACCGTTGTTTGAATTGCCGGAGGAAAAGAACGAAGTGGATGAACCGTAAAGAATAATACCTACATTGGATTTGATATTCTTACTGTAAATTTCCTGTGAAGAAAGCCCGTCGCTTTCATCAACCTCAGCAATGCTGTCGGAAATTTGAACCTCAGCATTATTTTCCTGTTGCTCATCATTTTTTTTGCCTTGTAAAGCATTTGGATTCTTAACAATAAAAGCAACAAATAAACCGCTTATAATAATTGCAACCGAAATAAGTACAGCAAGTATAATTCTGCCGGTTTTTTTACCGCCGTTTTTTTTACCGTCAGGGTTTTTATTGCCCTGAGGTGTTGTGTATACAGTTGAATTGTACGAAGGCTGTGATGAGTAAGGGCTGTAACCCGGCTCGTTAGACTGGTCATAATTTGAATTGTTCATATTCGGTCTCTGACCCTGCGGTTCTGCGTTTTTCCACTGCGAAGGGTCCATATTATAGTATTTTTCGTTTTCGTCCATCATTTTTCCTCCCGAGTAATTATATGCAATTCGTATAATTGAAATTATACTTTTTATATTTTAACAAATTTGCTAACTTTTGTGAACAAACATTTAACTATTGTTTGAAATAGGAAGCCAGAATGTAAAATCTGTATATTCTCCCTGCTCACTTTCCGCTTTTATTTCACCTTTATGAAGATTTATAATGCTCTTTACAATGTAAAGACCCAATCCCGCACCTTTAACATCATAGCTTCTGGATTTATCAATTTTATAAAAGCGTTCAAATATCCTGTCAATTTCTTCAGGAGAAATGCCTTCACCGCTGTTTCTGATGCTTACATAAGCCTTTTCCCCGTCAGAAAAAGTATTTATTGAAATATATCCACCGGCAGGTGTGAACTTAATAGCATTATCTATAAGATTATACACAACCTGCATAATCATATCTTCATCAGCTTCAACATTAAGACTTTGCATACTTTCAAGGCCGGTGATTTCTATTGATTTGGTGTTAATCTTTTTTTCAAAAGACAAAAGTATTTTGAAAATGCTCTGTGACAAATCAAATTCTTTATAATTTATATTCATTTCACCGGCTTCAAGTTTAGACATATTCAGCATACCTGTAACAAGCCTTGATAGTCTCTTAACTTCATCGGAAACTATCTGAAGATAATGTTTTTCTTTATCCTGATCAATAGTCCCGTCAAGAATACCGTCAATAAATCCTCCGATTGTTGTCATAGGAGTTTTCAGCTCGTGTGAAATATTTGCAACAAAGCTTCGCCTTGAGCTTTCAAGAGTGGCAAGAGAATTTGACATTTTATTAAACGCAGAAGCAAGCTCGGCAAGCTCGTCTCCCCCTCGCACCTTAACCTTGTAGCTGAAATCTCCCTCCGCATACATTTTCGCTGCTTTTGACATTTCTTTTAAAGGTTTGGTTATTTTGTAAACCATTCCGTAAATAATACCAACAGAAAGAAGAAGTGTAATCGCAGCAGCAAGAAACATAATTTTCGCAACCTGAGAAATATATTTTGAAAGTGTTTTAGTTACGGATTTAACTGCAAAAACAATGCCCACTGTTTTGCTGCCGACTCTGATAGGAGAAGCAACAACGAGCTGCTGAATGTCAAATGTATTCCCCAATGTAGTAATTCCGTTAAAATTGCCCTCAGAAGCGGATTTAATAATATCTTTCGGTATATTATACTCTGCGTGTTTTTTACAGCAATACTTTTTTCTTGTCTGTGCCATTTCCCGGCACAATACAATTTCACCGCTGTTATTACATATAAAAATATCACAGTCATCCGCTGAGCATAAAGTATTAACAGTGTTGCTCACAATATTTATAGGTGCCGCAGTTACCACAGAACCTTCATTATCTTCATAAATAAGACTCTGAACATTTCTTGAAATAATGCCCGTATCCTGTAAAAGATTGTCCGTTTGCTCATCGCTCCATCTGTTTGTTTCAAGAGCAAGAAACAGAAATCCCATAATCAACATACCTATAAGAATAAGTATAAGCATATTGAACATATACTTTCTGAAAAGCCTTCCGCCTTTTCTTGCTTTCATAATTATCCCTTCGTTTCAAACTTATATCCGACGCTCCAAACGGTTGAAAGCTCCCATTTATCAGAAACATTAGCAAGTTTTTCACGAATTCGTTTAATATGAACATCAACTGTTCTCGAATCTCCGTAATAATCAAAACCCCAAACTTCATCAAGAAGCTGGTCACGGGTGTAGACTCTGTCCGGATTGCTGGCAAGATGATAAAGAAGCTCAAGCTCCTTGGGCGGTGCGTCAACCTTTACGCCGTCAACAATAAGTTCATAATTAGTAAGATTAACCGAAAGTTTATCATATTTAACTATTTTTACATTCTTTTCCGAAGAAGTTGCACCGAAACGGCGAAGAACAGCCTTTATACGGGCAATAACCTCTTTTGTTTCAAATGGCTTTGTAACATAGTCATCCGCTCCCAGTTCAAGACCGAGAACCTTATCAAATGTTTCACCTTTTGCAGTAAGCATAATAATAGGCTTATCAGAAACTTTTCTGATTTCTCTGCAAACCTGCCATCCGTCAAGCACGGGAAGCATAATATCAAGTAAAGTAATATCAGGCATTTCACTGTTAAACATTTTAACAGCAGTCATACCGTCATTGGCTATAACAACCTCATAACCCTCTTTTTCAAGGTAAAGCCGCAGTAATTCGCAAATATTGCTGTCATCGTCAACTACAAGGACTTTTCCGTTACTCATAAAAATCTCTCCTCAATAATTATTTCTTTAATCTTAATTATATACAGTAATTTGTATAAAATGTGAACAGATAAAGAACATTTTGTAATTATTGTGTACAGTACTTATTAAAATATAAACTGGTATTTTGTCATAGAACGGAATACTTCGCCTGCTCTGAAAGTACACTGCGGAAATTCCGGCTGATTAGGCGTATCAGGATAGAACTGAGTTTCAAGGCAAAAACCGGCATGCTTATTAAGCTTCACTCCGCCCTTTCCTGTAACTGTTCCGTCAAGGAAATTTCCGGTATAAAGCTGAACGCCGGGCATATCCGTAAATACCTTCATTGTTATACCGCTCTCTTTTTCGTATGCAGTTATAACCGCCCCTGCATTATCATTAAGGCAGAAATTATGGTCATAACCTTTGCCGATTTCAAGCTGTTCATAATTTTTTTCAATATCTTTTTCTATAGCCTTAGGCTGTGTAAAATCAAAAGGAGTCTCTTTAACACTTCTTATTTCACCTGTAGGTATACTGTCACAGTCAACAGGAGTAAAATAATCAGCATCAATCTGCAATTCATGGGATAAAACATCTGTTCCCGGTTTGCCTTTAAGATTAAAATACGAATGATTTGTAAAATTAACAGGTGTATCCGCACTGCATATTACAGTGTAATTTATCGAAATTTCGTTATCTTCCGTAAGCGTAAATCTGACTTTTGATTTCATATCACCGGGGAATCCGCATGAACCGTTTTTGCTGGTATATGACATAACTATGCTGTTTTCCGTGTCAACAACCGCATTCCATACCGCCTTTGAAAACTCTCCGCCTCCGTGAAGGCAGGTTTTCCCTTTTTCATTAGCTGTAAGAGAATATTTTTTTGAATTGATAACAAACTCGGCATTATGAATACGGTTTGCATATCTTCCCACTGTTACTCCCTGGTAATCAGAATATCTGACATGGTCCTCAAGGGTATCAAATCCAGATATAACATCAAGCATTTCACCGTTTGAAGAAGGTATTCTGATTGCCTGAATTGTTGCGGCATAAGTCAGAACATCAACTTCCATGCCGTTGGAATTTTTGATTGTGTACATAAAAATCTCTCTGCCGTCATCTAATGTACCGAATAAATTCTTTTCCATAAAATATCTCCTTTATATACTTTGATCAACTGAATTAAGCAATAATCCGCAAGCGGCAACATACTGGGAATCTGCCTGGGTTATATCGCCGGAAGCATCAACATCGGCAGCATAAAACTGACAATCCGCAAGTGAGCTTATTCCCTGAACATTTTCCGCAATACAGCTTATAAACACAGAATCCTCGCCGTTAATCAGTCCGTCACAATTTACATCACCGAAAACAACTACCGTAAGTGTATCTGAAATTTCAGTATTTGTTTCATTATAAAGGTTTATTGTGCACCCGGTTGTCAGCTTCGACAAATCAGAAAGAACATTTCCGTCTTTATCTCTGTACTCGATTGTATTTTTATTCAGAAACTTATCTGTATAATATGAAGCGTAACGGGTTGGATTGATGCCTGTAATAATTCCTTTTTCTCTGTTGATTTTTAAGCCCGAACCGTCTGATACAACAAGTTTGTTTATATCCAGCGTACCTAAACCGGTAACATAATATCCGGGTTCTGTAACAGTAAATTCGCTGCAGTGTGCCGCAATATCATCACCTGAAAGCACGCTGAGTCCGATTGAATACACAGGAACGGAAATTCTTATTTTATTCGGTGAAACAAGATAAGACTCAGGAGGAGTTGCAGTTTCTGAAAGTAATACATTTGAGGTGATACTGCCTATATTAAGTTTTCTGCCTGTTGAAATATACACATCGTTATCTTCTGTGATATTTACATAAGTATTTGTTGTTGCAACAACCTCATCATTCTGATAATATTCATAAATGTTTTCTGCTCTTGTGAGTGTTCCCGCATCATAAACAGCACTTCCGTTTCCTCCCGGATTGACGGTATTGCCTGTTATTGTTCCGCCGTAAAGATAAGCCTTGCCTGCAGTGCTGATATTAAGTACACCGCCGTTTACAGCGTTATTGTTTCTGAATGTTCCGCCGTACATATACATAGAACCGTTTACAACTATATTTCCGGAAACAGTTGAATTTGCATTCTGCATTGTAAAATCATCATAAGTATAAAGCTTTCCGCCGGATTTTACCGTAATCATTGATGTTCCGGTTGCCTGATTATACAGATAACCGCCGTCAAGAATATATTCACCGCCTACGGAGTCATCGGTAATATCTCCGCTGTCGTCAGTTTCAATATCTGTATATCCGAATGTAAGCGAACCGCCTGACTGAACTTCAAAAAGAGCATCTGTAAATCCGCCGTTTCTTCTTGAAGTGAAAATCTGGTCAGTTTCACTTAAAATTGTTACATCACCGTAAACCTTGATAGTTTCGTTAATAGTATTATCGCCGATTATTGTAATAATACCCGATTCCCCTGCGTTGACCGCCTTAACCGCCTGGGCAACAGAAACATAGTCAACTGAATATGCGCCGAACTTACTGAGTGATGCAACATTAACTATTTCCGTATTCATCAGAAGACCCGATGAATTTACATTCCACTGAGTATCGCCTGACGGAGTTATTTCAAACTTAGTGTAATAATTTCCCATTGCAGAACCGCTTAAAACATAAGTTGATGTTGTGTAAGCCGGAGGGGTGATTGTTGCGCATATTCCGGAAGATGTAAGCTCACCGATGACTTCTATTGTTCTGTTTTTAGCAAGAAGAACATCATTATCGGTAATAAGCGCCGAACCTGAAATGCTCATTGTTCCGAAAGCAGTTATTCCGAACCCGAAGCCTACATTATCATATACATAGTTATTTTTAATAACGCCGCCGCTCATATCAAAATGTGCCAATGTTGACAATGCAATGCCGCCGCCTGCGCCTGTGTTTGCTGTTGAACCGTTTTTCTTATATGCAAAGTTATTTGAAATTTCTCCTCCGGACATAATAACCTGGCCTGAAACAGCAAATATTCCGCCGCCCACATTTGAACTGTTTTCTGTAATAACAGCTTTATCGGAAATTATAACCTGACTGTCTGTTCCCGCAGAGTAAATACCGCCGCCGAAAGTTTTGCCGTAATTTCCCTTTACAGTTCCGCCTGCAATATTTACAACGCCGCTGTTATTATAAATTCCGCCTGCTTTAGCAACAGTTGAAGTATTATTGATAATCTGTCCTCCGTACATATTCAAAGTGCCCATATCGTTAAATATTGCTCCGCCTTCCAAAGATGAAGCAGTATTATCTGAGATAATTCCGCCGTACATATCAAGAACAGAATCTGAAGACATATAAATACATCCGCCCCGTGAGGATGTATTATTATTTTTAATAACAAAGCCTTTATATGTTTTCATAGTTGCCTGTTCATTAAGCACAACTGCCGAGGAACTTGAAGCAACAGATGAATTACAGTCGATTATAATAAGAGGTTTTTCATCTGACCCGTCTTTATAATCTCCGAGTGTTAACGAACCTGTTACGCTGAACAGACAGCCCGTAAATGTATCTGCTCTTATAATTGATTTCTGATAGTTCTCCCCTTTTATGATAATATCAGATGATATCTCCGCCGTTTTGTCAAGTACAATATTTCTTACAGGAATTATTGTTGCCTTATTCTCGCCGATATTTTCAAGTGCCGTATCAAAATCAGGGTAATATGTATCCTGTTCACCGTCAATTTTTACCTTTAAGTAATACTCTTTTTTAACAATCTTGATGCTTTCCATCATATCATTGTACATTTTTGTATAGCTTGAATAATACATTGTGCTGATATACGGATAGTAAAGGAAATAATCATTCGGATCCGCATATTTATAAGAGAAGTAACCGGAAGAAATGCCCATGTTATATATGGCGTTTGAACCTGTCATATTCTCAGTAATCATTCCTGTTGCACCGTTAAGGTTATTTATAACACTGTTTTCAATAGTAGTGTCTATACAGCAGTTTGTTATAGTGCATGAACCGCTGTTTAAGCCTGTAAAGTTATTAACATTGCTGTTTACGGAATTAAGGGTATTAACAACTCCTCTGTTATAACAGTATTTAACCACGCCTGACGAATTATATCCTATAAGACCGCCAACATAAAATCCGCCAAGCACCTCACCTGCATTATAACAGCTGTTAAGTCCGTCACCTGAATTAAACCCGCAAATACCGCCGTAATAGTTTGAATTCGGCACACCTGTTACAAGACCGTTGTTAAAGCTCTGCTTTATTACCGCTCTTGAATTATAGCCGGCAATACCTCCGATTTGTGAACCGCCTTCATAAGTACATCTTACAGTACCCACATTATAGCTTGTCTGAACTGTACCGGCATTGTAGCCTACGATTCCCCCTACGGATTTTTTACCGTTTACCTCACCGTCATTGCACGACATGGAAACTGTGCCGCAGTTATAGCCTGCAACACCTCCGACATTTTCTGTGCCTTTAATTATCCCGTCGAGCATAACAACGCCGGAAACTGTACCCGAAGTACCGATATAACCGAATAAGCCCTGATTTGTGTATCCGTTTGTATATACACCTGCAATATTATATCCGTTGCCGATAAATGAGCCTGTAAACGGATATGAAGATGTTCCGATAGGAGTCCACATATTCGTAATTGAGCTGTCATCAGTGATATAAATGTTAAGTAAAATATTATTAAGAACTTTTGCTTTAGCCGCAGAATTTCTTTCAACTCCGTAAAGAGTTCCGTTTACAAGCTTAGCGAACCATGCAAGATTTTCCGGGGTTTTTATCTGGTAGTATCCCGATGTATCTTTAGTCGGTTCTTCCACTCCTCCTGCCCATACATACATCTGAAGACTGAATGCAAGAACAGGATATCCGTTATTTATGTTAGTATAGTCAAATGTAAAGCAATTTGAGTTTTCATTAAGCTCCCTGACAAATGAGAATTTTTTCATTTCCTCATCTGTTCTTGCAACTGCGTTTGCATCACCTGTTCCTGTGTAAATTTTGCAGTAATAGCAGTTTACAAAAATTCCGCCAAGGCTGTAACCTACAACAGCATTAACAAACTCAGGTTTTTCGATAGTTGAAGAAACAGCCCCTTTAACATAAGATGCGGTTATTTTTGTATATGAATTATAGCCGGTAATACCGCCTATTCTTTTCGGTCCCGAAACAGAACCTAAAAAATATACGCCTTTTATTGTGCTTGATGAAGCAGTGCCTGCAATTCCCCCTGAATTACCGTTTACAGATGCATTGCTTTTTACAACAGCCTTTGAAAAGCACTCGTTTACCTGAACATTCGAAAATGCGTAACCGATAATTCCGCCTGTTCTCATAACACCTGTTATATTACCCGAAGATGAGCACTGAACTACTCTTGAAAAATTATAAGCATATCCGCAAATACCGCCTACGCTGTTACCTGTTGATGTAACAGTTCCGTTAAATTCGCACCCCTTTATCTGCCCATAGTGTATATATCCGCAAATACCGCCTGAATTTCCCGAACAATTAATTGAAGAATTTTTAACAATAACATCATGAATCATAACAGGAGGCTCAAGCTGTTCAACTTCGGTTGAACTGTCATCATCATCGTCAATATTCGGCTTTTCGGAATATACATATCCGAAAAGGCCTGCATAATCAATGGAATCCGAAATATACAGACCGCTTATATAATGACCGTCTCCGTTAAACTCACCTTTAAACGGGTGAGCTTCCGAACCGATTGGAGTCCACGCTCTGGGATTACTGTAAAGTGATGAATTAAGAATAATATCATCAGTAAGCTTGCATTTAAGCGTTGAACTTCCCGTATTTATCTGGTTTGCAAACCAGGCAAGCTTTTCGGCAGTATCTATCAGATAATATCCGCCTGAAAGCGAAGGAACGGCGGTACCTCCCGTCCACGCAGAGCTTGAAGCAAACGCACTGAGAAAAGGTTGAATAACAGTCAAAAGCAATATAACGGAAATTAAAACAGCAGTAATTTTTTTCTTCATAAAACTACCTTCTTTTCAGTAAAATTATATATAAAAATCCATTGTTTAAACTTGCACATAATAATTATAAACTATTCGGCATTTAATGTACAGTATATTTATGTAAAAATAATAATGAAAAGTTTGTGCAATATTTAAAAATAAGCATAAAAAAGAAGAATAAAGTTTACCGTATTGAGGATAAACCTTATTCTTCTGATAAAACTGTTAAAAATTTATTTACAGGTTATTACTGAACAGCAGCAGCTTCTCCGCCTGTGCCGGAATCTCCGCCAGTACCGATATCACCGCCGGTACCGCCGCCTGTACCGATGTCACCGCCTGTGCCGATATCTCCGCCGGTACCTTCTTCTCCCCCTGCTCCGGGAGTATAAGCAGTAGTGGGCTGAGTGTAGTAATACTGTGTGGTAGGCTGTGTATATGCCTGCCAAGTGTAACCGCCGCCCCCTGAAGAACCACCGGAAGAACCGCTTGAACCGGAAGTACCCGATGAACCTGATGAAATATTATTATGCTTCATAAATGAAAGAGCAGTAATTCTGTCATCTTTAAGAACAATATTACTTGTGCCGTAAATTGCTTTCTGAAGACGCTGAGCGCATAACGGATAATCTACAATCCAAACCCAGAGATTCATACTCGGTGACAATGAAGTAGGTATCATAGCAGACATTGATTCGTTGGGGTCAATATCATTATCCGGATAGGTGCTTTCTTTCATGTCAAAATCCATCCAGCCCTGAGTAACAGCCGCAGAAATAAGCTCAAGAACCTCAGATTGAGAATAACCTGTTTTAAGGTACTTTGCTGTTTTCTTATAAGCATTAACAAGTTGACCTTTTGTTGCCCCTTTTGCGCTGTTTATTATGGATTTGATAACCTTGCGCTGACGCTCAGTTCTGTTAATATCACTGTCAAGCTTTCTGATTCTGCTGTAAACAAGAGCCTGACTTCCGTCAAGATGAACATTCTTTCCATACGGGAACTTTTTATGCGAAGAAGTTCTGCGAATAAACTTAGCCTCAGTTTCAGTAACATCAACATCAATTCCGCCGATGGCATCAATAATACCCTTAAATGAACCGAAATCAACAGAAATATACTGGTCAATCTGTATCTTAAAGTTGTTTTCCAAAGTTTTCATAAGAGTTTTTGGTCCACCGAGAACATACGAAGCATTTATTTTTTCATATAAATTCTGAGTTGAACCGCCCTCTTTAGGTATTTCCATATAAATATAACTGTCTCTGAAGAAAGAGCTGAGAACAATTTGTTTTGTCTTTTTATTAACTGATACAAGAATCATTGAGTCAGATCTGCCGGGACCGTCAGAAGTGTCAACACCGCAGAGAAGAACATTTATTACATTCTTGCTGTACATTTTTTCTCCGCCGTTCTTTGCCCAGTCATGAAGATATTTATTAAGTGAGTCTGCATCGGTAACAGAACCCATCGCTTCAAAGTCAATATCTTCATCAACAACATAATTGTCTTCATCAAAGAACTTCTCACCTTCATCACCGAAAGTGCCTTCTTTGCTGATATTATGGAAATAAATAATAAATCCGCCGATTCCTATCAATATTGCAAGAAGAACACAAACAAGGGCAATAATTATTTTCTTGGTTTTATTTTTACCTTTTTTTCTGCCCTTTTTCTTTGCAGGCTTTTCTTCTTCATATTCATAGTCGTCAAAATTCTGATTACCGCTGTCAAAGTCTATATACTCAGCTTCACCACGGCTGAAAAAATCAGCATCAGCGGAATATTCATTATCGTGTGAAGCAACAATTTCTTCACCGTCATCGTAATCATTAAGGTATTTACTGTAATCTGAGTTTAAAATATCATCAGAATTTACATCGGAATTATTATAATCATCAGCAACGCTGAAAAAATCGTCTTCTTTTCTGTTGCTCATACATCCTCCACCTTTCACATAACTCAGATTATTATAACACAAACAAGCATAAAAAAACAATAGCAAACTATGAAATATCTGTAAATTCGTCAATTTCTATAGTTTTTTTACATAAAAGCAAAAAATCAGCTGCCTTTTGAAGCAAATCAAAAAGCAGCTTTAAGATTATTCGTCTTCCTGAGCCTTTTTAGGTTCAATTCTCCCGTAAAGACTTCCTTCAAAATCAGAACGGGGAGCTCTTGAAGTTTTTTCCTCAGAAGGTACATAAGAACTGTTCTTTTTTCTGTAGTCACCTTTTGAAGAACGACCTCTTGAAGAATTGTAGGGCTTGAATCCCTCAGCGAGAGTAATAACAACTTTTCTGTCTGACTCAGAGCCTACAGAATGTGAGCTGACACCTTCAATTTCTTGAACAGTTGTATGAATAATTCTTCTTTCATACGGATTCATCGGGTCAAGACAAACACTTCTACCGTATTTTTTAACACGGGAAGCCTGCTTTTTAGCAAGTTCTTTAAGAGTGTCTTCTCTTTTTTCTCTGTAATTGCCTGCATTAACAGATACACGCTTATAATTTTCCTTACCTTTATTTATGGCAAGTCTTGTAAGGTACTGAATAGCATCGAGAGTTTCCCCTCTTCTGCCTATAACATAACCGTATCCGTTGCCGCAATCAAGGTCAACCGAAACATTTTCTTCATCTTCATTTATCATTACGGAAACATCTTCAACGCCCATTCCGCTGAGAATTCCTTTAATGTATGTTTCTGCGGCTTTACCGATTTCCGAAACCGCTCCCGTGTATGTTTTAGGAGCATCTTCCTTAGCCGGTTCAGCAGCTTCTTTTTTAATTTCTTTCTTTTCTTCTTTTACGGGCTGAACTTTTTCCTGCTCTGCCTTAGGAGCTTTTTTAGCCTTGGGAGCCTTTGAAGGCTCTTTCTTTTCTTCATATTCGTAATATGCCTTAACTTTCGCCGGAGAACCGCCGAAAATACCGAAGAGCTTTTTTTGAGGAAGCTCAACAACTTCTATTTTCACATCTGCACTGTCAGGAGCATTAAGAGCCTTTTTGGCAGCCTCTGTAGCCTCATCAACAGTAGCACCTGTACCGATTACTTCTTTAATCAAAACTACACCACCTAAGTGAAATATATAAATTATTTATTATTTTCTTCGTATTCTTTTACTCTTTTAACGCTTGCTTCTCTTGAACGGCGTTCAACTGTTTCTTTAACCATAAGCTTTGCAATTTCACGCTGAGGACTGCAAACTTTTTTCATTACATAAGACTGACCTATTGAGAAAATATTTGACACGCCCCAATAAATACCGATACCGCACGGGAACATAAATGTAAACCATACAGACATAAGCGGCATAAATATCATCATACAGCCGTTGGCAGGATTTTTTGCCATTGACGGATTTGCTTTTTTCTGCTGAAGCTGAGAAATATATGCCTGAAGCAGTGATGTAACGCCTGAGAAAACAGGTATTGCATAATAAAGCTTTGCGCCTGCCTTAATCATATCCTGCGGTTTAACACCGAGCTGCATTCCGAAAAACTCAAATTTACCGGATTCAACAAAATTACTGATATTGTTAATGGTGGTCATGCTTACAGTGTTTTTGCTGATAAGAATATCCTTAATCTCAGCAAAATGCTGAATAACATACATAGGATAATATCTGTCTCCGCCTTTGGTAATAAGACCTTTCATTGCCTCGGAATTGCTTGCAACTTCCTTGAAAACTTCAAGTATCTTGTCAATATCACCTACGGGAATACCCAAAGCGTATCTCAGCGGATTATACATAACCCCGAAAAGACCTATAATAAGCGGCATCTGAATAAGCATAGGCAAACAGCCTGCCGACATGGGATTATAACCCTCACGCTGATAAAGAGCATTTGTTTCTTCCTGAATTTTCTGTTGATTGCCTGCATATTTTTCCTGAATTCTTCTGATTTTCGGAGCAAGGCGCTGCTGCTTTGCCATACCCTTCTGCTGAGAAATTGATGTGGGTATCATAAAGCATCTGGCAATTATTGTGAACAGTATAAGTGCAAACCCATAGCCGCCGAAGCCGCCAACAAGCTTGTAAATCCCCAACATAATATAGCCGAAAATAGGGCTTATATATTCATATAACCAATTATAAAGTCCGGTCATCAGTAAACTCCTTTTTATGCCTGCAACTGCATTTTACTTTCTTAGGGGGAACCGGGTCGTACCCGCCCTTAAACAATCTGTTGCAGCGAAGAATTCTCCACACTGCAAGCGCTGAACCTTTGAAGGCTCCGTGAATTTCAATAGCCTCCAGCGCATAACACGAGCAGGTGGGATAATACCTGCACATAGGAGGCAAATGAGGTGAAATAAATTTTTGATAAAATCTGATAACAGCTTTAAGTATCTTCTTCATTTGATGACACCTGCACTTTTAAGCTGTTTCTTCATAATTTCCGAAACATCAGTGCTTTTAAGCTTTGATGTTTTAAACCGTGCCACAAAAACAATATCACAGCAACAGGTTATTCCGTCACTCAATTCATTAAATGCGGCTGTGATTACCCTTCGGCACCTGTTTCGTGTAACGGCATTACCGATTTTTTTACCGGTTGTAACCCCAAAACGGCAAACACCCGCGCGGTTATTTCTTAAAACATATGTAACCAACGCAGGCTCGGAATAAGACTTTCCTCTGCCGTATGCACGGCGAAAGTCAGTATTTTGCTTTAATTTCTGGATTTGGGGCAAAACAATCAGATCCGTTCACCGACTAAATTAGTATGTGAGCTGCTTTCTGCCTTTAGCTCTGCGGCGTGAGAGAACCTTGCGGCCGTTTCTGTCAGCCATTCTCTTGCGGAAGCCATGCTCCATCTTTCTGTGACGCTTTTTGGGTTGATAAGTTCTTTTCATTTCGCTTTCCTCCTATCTCAGAATTAAATATTTAACAGAAGTGATATAAACACTTCACGAAAAAGCATACTGGTTACCAGTATTCACAGACAGTTATTATATATCATCAGACAGACATTGTCAATATTTATTTTTATGTTTGTATGACTATTTATATATATTGTTAAAAAAAACACTATTTATCATTTAAAATTATATATAAAATCAATTGCAAACACTGCTGAAGTGTGATATAATCGTTAAAATCAGTATTTGCGACCTATTTGTGCTTCAGAATCGCATGAGTCATATATTAAAACGGAGGAAATTGCAATGAACTCATTTAACGAGTTATGGGAAATGATAAAAGAAGAATGTCAGTCACTTGTATCAGAATCAATATATAATGTATGGTTTAAAGATATTGAGCTGATAAGTTTTGATGATGAAAAGGTTGTTCTTGCAATAACTGGATTCAAGAAAAAAGTTATTGAATCAAGATTTATGGACAAACTTAATCAGGCGTTTTATAACATACTCGGCTTTGAAATTCCCATTGAAATAATTGAATCGGTTGACCATTCTGATGATGATGCAAAATTAAGTGTAACCGACGACAGCCAGGGAAAGGATACATTTGAAACTTTTGTTGTCGGTTCATCAAATAAATTTGCTCATGCGGCAGCTATTGCCGTTGCGGCTGACCCGGGCGGAGCTTACAACCCCCTTTTCATTCACGGCAACTCGGGACTCGGCAAAACGCATCTTCTGTCCGCTATCTGTCATGAAATCAAAAAAAATAATCCTTCGGTAAACATTGTATATATCAGCGGTGAAGAATTTACAAATGAGCTTATTAAACAGCTTGCTCTTACAAGAAACAATGTTTCCACCAATAATATGGTTGAATTTCATAATAAATACAGAAACGCAGATGTTCTGCTTGTTGACGATGTGCAGTTCATTGCCGGTAAAGAGGCAACTCAGGAAGAATTTTTCCATACATTCAATGCGCTGACAACGGCGGGAAATCAGATTGTTCTTACATCAGATATGCCCCCGAAGGAAATATCAACTCTTGATGACAGACTTCGCACAAGATTCGAGATGGGAATTATTGCGGACATTCAGCCCCCCGACCTTGAAACAAGAATGGCTATCATAAAAAGAAAAGCCGAAGATTTAGGCCTTGACCTCCCCAATGAAGTCGTTCAGTATATTGCACAGAAGCTTAAAGATAATATCCGCCAGCTTGAAGGCGCAGTTAAAAAAATGAAAGCCTATGTTACAATGCAGGGTATGCCCACAAGTATCGGCTCTGCACAGTCTGCAATAAAAGACATAATGGTTGACGACCGTCCTCAGCCGATTACCGTTGACAAAATCATTCAGGAAGTTGCCAGAACATACGGAGTTTCTTCTTCAGATATCCGTTCAAAAAGGCAGGATGCCACAACTGTTGAAATGAGACAGATGTCAATTTACATAGTTCGTGAACTTACGGGAATGTCAACTAACGCTATCGGCAAAGAATTCGGCGGTAAAAATCACACCACGATTCTTTACAGCCTTTCTCAGTTCGAGGATAAGCTCAAATCCCGTTCTGATTTAAGAGATAAGGTTAGAATTATTACAAAAAATGTTCAGGAAAAGCACTGATTACACCCTCGGAGGATAAATTTATGGGTCTTTTTGAAAAATTTAACAAAGGTCTCAGAAAAACAAGAAACAGTATGTCCGGAGCAATAGACACTATGCTTCACGGCAAAAATGAAATTGACGATGACCTTTATGACGAGCTTGAAGAAATTCTTATCATGGGCGATGTGGGTATGAACACCGCATCTGAAATATGCGAAAAGCTTCGTGATTATGTTGCAACAAAAAGTCTGAGAAAACCTTCTCAGGTTAAGGATGCAATCCGTGAAATTGTTTCCGAAATGCTTGAAGGCGGAGAAGATATGGGTCTTATTACCCTTCCGTCAATTATTCTTGTTATCGGAGTTAACGGCGTTGGAAAAACAACAACAATAGGCAAAATGGCTGCGATGTATAAAGCGCAGGGTAAGAAAGTCATTTTAGGTGCAGCCGATACATTCAGAGCTGCAGCCATTGAACAGCTCGAAGAATGGGCAAACCGTGCCGGCGTTGATATTGTTAAGCATAAAGAAGGTGCCGACCCTGCCGCAGTTGTTTTTGATACAATTCAGGCAGGAAAGGCAAGAGATTGCGATATTATTATCTGTGACACCGCAGGCAGACTTCATAATAAGAAAAACCTCATGGATGAGCTTGCAAAAATATACAGAATAATTGATAAAGAGCTTCCTTATAATGACAGAGAAAGTCTTCTTGTTCTTGATGCAACAACAGGTCAGAACGCAGTAAACCAGGCAAGAGATTTTAAGAATGTTGCCGAAATCACAGGTATTGTTCTTACTAAGCTTGACGGAACTGCCAAAGGCGGCGTTGTTCTTGCAATTAAAAACGACCTCAAAGTTCCGGTTAAATTTGTAGGTGTCGGCGAACAGATTGATGACCTTCAGCCTTTTAACCCGGAAGCTTTTGCAAAAGGACTTTTTGATAATGAAGTTGTTCGTGACGAAGAAGATGATGAAGAAGACGGCGAACAGGTTCAGAATGAAGAAACTGACGGTGACGACGAATGAAAATTTTGATTGCAACACACAATAAAAATAAAAAAGCGGAGCTTCAACGGATACTCAAGCCCCTCGGAATTGAAATAGTTACTGACAGTGACATTAACATTCAGCTTACCGATGTTGAAGAAACAGGCACAACATTTGAAGAAAATTCATTTCTTAAATCAGAAAGCGGATGCAAAGAAAGCGGTCTCCCCTGTATTGCAGATGATTCCGGTCTTTCTGTTGACTGCCTTGACGGTGCTCCCGGCGTTTATTCTGCAAGATATTCCGGCGAACACGGGAATGATGAGAAAAACATTGACAAGCTTCTTGACGAATTAAAAGATGTTCCAAACAGTAAGCGTACGGCAAAATTTGTTTGCGTTGCAACATGTGTATTCCCTGACGGGAAAAAGTTATGCGTCCGTGGAGAATGCGAAGGCATAATTTCCCGTGAAAGACACGGAAACGGCGGTTTCGGCTATGACCCTGTTTTCATGGTGGGAGAAAAATCATTCGGTGAAATAAACTCGGATGAAAAAGATAAGCTCAGCCACAGAGGAAAAGCACTTCGTATGCTGGCTGAAGAACTGGAGAAAATTATATGACTGAAAAAATGACAAGTAAAAGAAGGGCTGAGCTTCGTGCTCAGGCAAATTCTCTTGAGCCTCTTTTTCAAGTTGGCAAAGGCGGAATTTCAGATGCGTTGATTGCTCAAACGGAAGATGCGCTCCGGGTTCATGAACTGATAAAGCTTAAAGTTCTTCTTGAATCAGCACCCGACTCACCCAGAAATATTGCGGAAGAAATCGCAGAAAAAACCAATTCTCAGGTTGTTCAGGTAATCGGAGGAGCTATGATTTTCTATAAAGAAAATCCCGAGCTTCGTAAAATAGAAGAACAAAAGAAAAAAGAGCAGAAAAAAGCCAGATCAACAGGTAAAGGTGCTAAAGATTTTTCAAAAAAATATAAATCAATTAAGAATAATTACAAAAAATAAAGCCTATAATCGATAACAAAGGAGGAGCGTGAATATGGCTGATAATAAAAATATGCCTGCGGCGCAGAATAAAAAAGCATATCACGACTACTTTGTTCTTGATGAATATGAAGCGGGAATTGAACTTTTCGGCACTGAGGTTAAATCAATCCGTCAGGGCAAAATAAATCTGAAAGATTCATGGTGTAATATAATCGACGGTGAAATTTTTGCCAACAATATTCACATCAGCCCTTATGAACACGGAAATATTTTTAACCGTGACCCTTTAAGAGTGAAAAAGCTTTTAATGCACAAAAAAGAAATAAATCGTCTTTTCGGCACGGTTAAGCAGGAAGGTTTAGCTCTCATTCCCCTTTCGGTTTATTTTGTCAACGGCAGAGCAAAGCTGAAAATCGGCCTTTGCAAAGGTAAGAAGCTATATGATAAGCGTGATGCCGCTGCGCAAAAAGACGCCGCAAGAAATATTGAAAGAGCAATGAAAAACAGATAAACGGGGATGAAAGGATTTCGACGGGGATTTTGAATCATGATAAGCGGGTAGTGGTGCGGAACCACTTAAAAATCCGTAGTTTATAAAAATAAACAACACTAATACAAATCTTAAGGTTGCTTAATGCAACCCATCCTGTTCAGAAGCACCACGGTCTGAATAAGGGTGTCAATCAGTGGTGAACATGAATGTTTGATTAGCCTTGTAAAACATCACGAATTAAAGGCTACCGTAGGAAAAAGCCTGTTTGTCGGCGTTTTCTGAGGGGAATCCCAAAAGATAAACTGCACCCGAAGAAAGTTGTGAGAATGAGTTTTCGGACGCGGGTTCGACTCCCGCCATCTCCACCATAGTAATAGCTCAGATTTTGAGCCGCAAAAAGCCTTGAAACTGCGTAATATCAACGGTTTCAAGGCTTTTCTTTTTATTTTGCCGTTATATGTATTTATATTTATTTATATGCATTTTTACGCATTTATGGGTGTGAAATGGGTGTCACA
>JAZQPL010000024.1:0-13612 GCA_045628495.1 Acutalibacteraceae bacterium | reverse complement strand
CATATCTCCAGGCGTGCCGTGGATTTGCTTGAAGAATATACCAAATCAGTGAATCTTGATGATTCTCTTGAGGTGTGGTATTCGGATAAAGAAATCAATAAAGCATCAGAGCTTATTCTGCCTTTTAAGCAGGCTGCCGGCGGCAAATTGATAGCCCTTGTTCCTTCGGCAAGCAAAAACAGAAAGATATGGCCGGCAGAAAAATATGCAGAATTGATTGAAAGAATTCTGCTGCAGGAAACAGACACCGGCGCTGTGATTCTCGGCGGCGATGATACCAAGCCTATTGAAGATATTATTATGTCCTTTCTTAAGGAAAGGGGCTTATCTTCACGTATCTTGTCATTATGCGGAGAATTATCATATCCGGAATCCTCGGCGTTGATGGCGGAGTGTGATATGTATATAGGTAATGACACCGGATTGATGCATGTTGCAGCCGCATTAAAGAAACCTGTACTGCTTATGAATTGTTACCCCGCAGATCTTGATATGCTTGTTTCCTCCTTTCCGATACTATATGAACCGTACATGGTGCCAAGCGTTACTGTTCTGCCTGAACATGCACTGGATGGATGCAATGACTATCTGTATCGGTATGGATGTAATAGTGATGATGTACATTGTATTGCTACTATAGATGTAGATACAGCTATAGCCGCTTATGAACAACTGCAGGAATGTATTGCTGATAATAATGAACATACAGTTTTCTTTTATCGTGATTCTATTCATAACAGTTATCGTATTGTGCCATATTCTGAACATGTTAGAGAATGAAGGTTAGAGAATGAAAAAGATATATTACATAATGAATTATTGTGATAGCGATTATAAGAAGTCAAGACTTACACCGCCATCGAGCAATGTAGTGGCTGATTATATTGCGGAAGCTATGCATGATGAGCTGGGGTATGATGTTGAAATCCTGTCTGTGTCTCCCGGCGGAAATCGACATGGAATATTAAATGTTAATAAAGGATATACTGTACAATGCGATAATTTCAGTATTCGGTATTTTACTGCTCTTACATCAAATGTCCGTTTTATCAACAATATTTGCTATAGAATTTCTACCGCATTTATCAAGAGATATTTAAAAAAACACTGCTTTGACAGTGATGCAAGAATAATTGTATATCATTTGCTCGGGATTGAATGGGTCCTTGACTATATTAAGAGCAACAACGGGAAATTCATATATCAATTTAATGATTTTTTTGCGGATTATACTCACAATGAAGCATTTCGCCCGATTGAGTATCGATGTGCTGAAAAGGCAGATGCTTTTATTTTTGCATCTGAAGGACTCAGAGATATGATAGATGTCGGCAGCCGTCCCTCTGTGATTTGCTATGGAACATATCATACCTATCCTGTTAAAGATAAGAAATACCGTGAAGAACATCCGCAGAAATATATTCACTGTGTTTTCGCAGGTTCAGCTAATCCGGAAAGAGGCATTACCAGGGCTATTTTGGCAGCTGAGTATCTGCCGGAGAACTATCGCATTCATATTCAGACCTTTGGATTGAAAGAACCGGTAAATAATGTAATCAATCTTATTGAAGAAGTAAATCAACGCTCCAAAGCTAAAGTTATTCTGCATGGTATTCTTACCGGTGAAGAAGAAATGAGGTTTATCAGGAGCTGTGATATCGGATTAAATACATTGGATCCACAGGATTCATTTCATGCTACTTCCTTCCCGAGTAAGATTCTTACATATCTGTCAAACGGATTACGTGTCGTCAGCATTAAGACACCGATACTTGAAAAGTCTGCTATTAATGATCTGATGTTTTATTACGATAAGGATTCTCCGGAAGACATTGCGGCAGCTATACAGTCTGTCAATATATCTGACGATTATGATGCATCCGGGGCGCTTTGCACACTGGATAAAGATTTTAAGAATGAGTTGAGGAGGATTTTGGAATAGATGGAAAAGTGCGAAATGACGAAACAGATATCTTTTTCAGAGCTTCCGTTGATAAGACAACGGCATGCCGACAGAAAGATCGTTTTTACGAATGGATGTTTCGACCTTCTGCATGTCGGACATATTCGCTGCCTGCGTTTTGCCGCAAGTCTGGGCGATATTCTGGTTGTTGGACTTAACAGTGATAATTCGGTTAAGAGGTTGAAGGGAGAGAGCCGTCCCATTATTCATCAGGAAGACAGAGCGGAAATGCTTGCCGCACTTGACTTTGTTGATTATATCATCATTTTTGAAGAGGATACACCATACAAGCTTGTCGAATGCCTTCATCCGAATGTATTGGTAAAGGGAGGAGATTGGAAGGCTGAACAGATTGAGGAGTCAGTTCTTGCAGACGAGTTTGTACAGGCTCCATACTATCCCGATAAATCTACCAGTAACATTATTGATACAATACGCTTAAGCAAATGAATGCGTGTTTCAAATCAATCATAACTACCGGCTTGCCGAGTAAAAGTCGGCACTGAAAGTTTGGTATCGCATTACAATCTCAAGCAACCGCTCTCGTGCGGTTGTTTGTTTTTTTGCTTATTTATTCTTATTACCCGTAAACGGGTCTATGAATTCTTTGAGTGATATCTGATCATTTGCAAAATCTTCTTCAAGTTGATTCTGTATATACTTTTCTATCACTTTCTTATTTCGACCGACTGTATCTACATAGTAACCTCTACACCAAAAATGTCTGTTTCCGTACTTGTATTTTAATTTGCATGTCCGTCGAAAATCATAAGTGTACTTTTACCCTTGAGATATCCCATGAATTGTGCTACACTTATATACGGTGGTATTGACACTAAAAGGTGTATGTGGTCTTTGCACGCTTCTGCTTCTATGATTTCTACACCTTTTTGTTCGCATAATTTTCTGATTATCTCCCCAATATCTTTTTTCAGTTTTCCATATATATCTTTTCTTCTGTACTTTGGTGCAAAAACTATATGGTACTGGCATCTGTATGTTGAGTGTGATAATGTTTTTATTTCGTTATTTCCTTCTTTTTTTATCATGTTTTTAACCTCCTGTATTTTAGTAATGCGGCTACCAAACCATTTCTATTATACGTGGAGGTTATTATCTTTTACTTTAGTTTTTTGTGGCTTGCCTTTGCTCGCCACTTCTTATTTTTACTAAAGCGTTTTATTTTCCCCCGGTAGAACCGGGGGATTTTGTCTTTGCTGAAGAGACATAAAAACATACGGCAGGGAGTAGCTTCCCTGCCGTATGTAAAATAACGGATTTAATTGAATCAATTATACGGTGATTATCGTATAGTTGATTTTCAAAGTGTTGTAATATTTGATATCCTTTGCAATTTTTCTTATCACTCGCACTCCGATATTTGCAAACGGGTCGGTTTCATCTGCCGTTCCGACCTCGCCGAAAGGATAAATGCTGTCGCTGTTATCACGGATACGGATAACTGTGTCACTGTCCTTTATTGTTACTCTGACATCCATATTCAGTTCGGCGTGTTTACCATGCTTTTCGTTTCTTTCAAACATGATTCTTATTGTTTCCTCCAATGCAAGAGCAGAGAAATATGCCTTTCTGCTTTCTACTTGGTGCCCCTCGCAAAATAAATGCACCTGATGAGAAACAAGTGAGCAATCGCTGTAATCTCTTATATCCAGCTCAATTGAATCTATTGGGTCTACTTCAAATGAGCTGTCAATGTAAAGGTAATCGTCTAAGGTTAATCTGAATTTTTTTGTACGGAAAACATTGACTGCATAGACAATGTCGAGAAGAATTATGTTACTAATCAGAAAGCTTGCAAGTATTCCGTAAACGCCGAAGAGCTTACCCATTATCATAACAACGACAACTACAACAAGCAGTCTGTCGGCAAACTGTAAAAGCTGACCGTCGTGTTCCTTTGAAATTGCATTCAAAAAGGTTATTCGTGAATTTATCAAGGCTTCTGCAACTGATTCGGCGGCAATCATACAGATTGAAAAGCATACCATACTGAAAAGCTCTTTGTCATTACCGATATACAGCCTTGCAATAAGCGGTGACAGTGCAGCCATCAGAATTGAAATTGAACCAACTCCGAGAAGAATGGCACGGTGAATCATTCTGCCTGTATGGCGAAAATCATCTGCGCTCCTTTCACCGTAAACAATGCCAACCAACATAGGTACAGTCTGATATATTCCGGAGCCGAGAATCTCTGAAAATCCGATTATACTGTTTCTGACCCCCATAACAACCATTGCAGCATTGCAGCCGAAAATAATAATAAGGTTGTTTATCAGAATCGGTCGCAAAACATTTGCAATTCTTCTTATGGCGGTGACATTGCCCTCTTTGAAAACCGTTTTGATATAAGGCAAATTGGAAAAGCTAAAGCGCAGCTTAAGAATTCTGTCTTTTTTTAAAAAGTGAAATGAAAGAATTGCAAAGTTTGAATAAAGCGAGAGAGAGGAAGCGAGACCTATACCGAAAACGCCCATATTTGTTTTTATTGCAATATAATCAAGACAAATATCAACTATTGAGTTGGTTATTGCGCCAATCCTGACAAGCTTGCTGTTGTTATCAAGCTGAACGGCAAATGCCAGCACGGGCACGGTAATCATTGCAGGGCAGCCGATAGCAAGACCTTTGATGTAATCGGCTGCGGGCTTAAGCAAATCCGCCGAGTTGCCTCTTGCACCGAAAAAGGCGGAAATCGGGTTTGCAAACAGAATTATAACGGTGCTTAAGGCTAACGACAGTGCTGCGGCAACTGCAAGGACAACCGAAACAATTTTTGAAAAAGCCTTGAAATTTCCTCTGCCTATTTCTTCTGAACAGAATGTCTGCATTCCGACCGAAAGAACACCGCCTACAATACCTGCAATACTGAATATAGGGTGTCCAAGACCGACGGCGGCTATGGAATTTGTTCCGAGCATACGGCTGGTAATAACACCGTCAATCAGACAGTCACCGACCTGAGATAACTCAATAAGCGACACGGTCAGCACTGAACTTAAAAATGCTCTATTCAGAATAATCCATCTTTTTTGATTTTTCATGGGCAATTACTCTCTTATCAAAACTATGTTATAGCGATTAAAATTTTTTATTTTGAATGTGCGGAAATGTGCGGATTGGTTTTCATCAAACATAAGGCCGGTGTTAACACGATAAAGTTCCGAATTATTAGACATTTTTTCATAATATCAACTGCGCTTTGGGATTGAGAGAAGCACGACAGCCTGTTTGAGAATATCAACATCAAGGCTGTCTATTGCTCCGTCATTGTTTATATCGCCGAAATTTTTAAGATTATTTAATCTTAAAAAGATTTTTAATTAGATAGAACATATTGTGGAAAAATTTTGTTATCTTGCCTAAGAAGCTGTTCGGATGAATTTCTCCGCAGTAATCACAAATTTCCGCTTTAAGAGTTTCTATTTCCTTAATCGCTGATGTCTTAATATTGTTTACAGCAGTCAAATCCTCGGCATTTGTAATGTCCTCAACAGCTTTTTGTGCCACCGCTTTAATCTCGTCAGGTGCGTTTTCGGGAACGGCTGTATTGACAGCCTTTATTGCGTCTTCCTTTGCCATAGCAAGCAGTGTAGCCTGATCAACTATTTCCAGTTCACCGTCACCGTTAAGTATTATTGAAAGGTCTGCTGAGCCATCATATTTGAAGTAATCATCTGCTTTTGTATCAGGATTATTCTTCGAATAATCAACCGTCAGAACTCCTGTATCGTATTCATCATCAAAGTCAGCATGAGCAATATATATTTCCGAACCGGTAAGCGCACCTACAATAAATACAGGCTCTGATACGCCGAGATTATTCAGACCGTTTGCCGCAGTGTTATCCTTGATGATAACCTTACCTGACAGGTTTAATGTACCGGCGTTCAGAATTGCTCCGTATGTATCTGTTACATCGTTACCTGTAATGCTGATTTGTTTGCCGGGAGCTGCGGTAAGATTCACTTCACCTTTATAGTTGTATATCGCACCGCCATAAACAGATGTATTACCGCTTATTTCACCGTTTTCAAATGTGAAGCCGCCAAAATTGAGCACAGCACCGCCGCAATAACTGTCATTTCCGGTAAGAATGCCGCCCTTCATTGTGAATGTGCCGACTTCTGTTTCAACACCGCCGCCGTTGGTTGCCGCGTTACCGCTTAACTCACCGTCTTCCATTATAAAGCTGCCTTCATTGACAAGCACGCCGCCGCCGTAAACTGCGGAATTGTCTTTTATATTGCCGTTCTTCATTGTGAAGCTGCCGCTTTCAATGAATACACCGCCGCCGTAATTCGCCATATTATAATTGATAATGCCGTCTTTCATTGTAAAACTGCCTGTTTCGTTGAACACAGCACCACCGTAATATGAGCTGTTACCGTTAATTTTAGCGTTGTTCACGGTAAGAGTACCCTGATTATATACAGCACCGCCGGAATATGTGGCTGAGTTAAAGTTTATCTCTCCGCTGTCAATTGTGAATTCACCGGCATTGAGCACGGCACCGCCGTAATCGGATGTATTGACGCAAAGCTTACCGCCGCTAAATGTGAATTTAGCGGTTTCTCCTACCGCTACAGCACCGCCGGCTCCTGCTACGTTGCCGCCGAGTTTACCGCCGTTCATATTGAATACACCGCTGTTAACAAACACGGCACCGCCCTGGTCTGCCTTATTGCAGATTATCTCGCCGTCATTCACCGTGAATGTACCGCCATCGGTAAATACAGCACCGCCTGCAGGTGCGATGTTTCCGTTGATTTCGCCGTCGTTCATGGTAAGGACACCCTGATTATATACAGCACCGCCTGATTTTCCCGCTGTATTTGAGGTTATCTCACCACCGTCAATTATGAATTTATCAAGGTTAAGCACAGCCGCACCGAAATTCGCACTGTTACCGTTGAGCATACCGCCCTTCAATGTGAATGTGCCGATAGCCATCACCACCGCACCGCCTTGTAATGCTTCATTGCCGCTGATTTCACCGTCGGTCATGGTGAAGGACGCATTCTCATTGTAGACTGCACCGCCGAAATTTGCCACATTACCGCAGAAAAGACCGCCGTCCATTTTGAGCATACCGTAACAGTTACATACCGCACCGCCGTATTCTGAATAGTTCTTACTGATTTCACCGTTCTTAATAGTCAAAGAACCTGAGTCAATAAAGACCGCACCGCCGGCCTGAGTTTCATTCTCACATATAGTACCGCCGTTCATTTCAAATGAACTGTTGTAAACATATACGGCACCACCGGATTTTTCCGCCGTGTTTTTACAGATAACGCCGTCTTCCATGGTAAAGATGCCTGCATAAATAAACACACCACCGCCGAAATATGTATTGTTGCTGCTGATTTCACCGTTTTTCATGGTGAAAGAACTGCCATATACATTCACACCGGCGCCGTAATTAAGTGCGTTATTGCCGATTATTTTGCCGCCGTCCATTGTGAAGCTTCCGCCTTGTACATTAACTGCACCGCCGTAATTACTCTTACAGCCTGCGATATTTCCGCCGTGCATTGTAAAAGCACCGCCGTCAATGTCAACAGCTCCGCCGTACGGTGAGGAACCGCCGCAGATAACACCGCCTGTAAGAGTTTCGGTACCGTCTGTATCGGTATTGTCCCAAATCCAGAGACCGTTATCATCGGGGGTAAAATAATGTACCGCATCGCCGTTGTCATAGAGCTCAAAATTCACACCGTTTTCGACAAGGATATTACCCAGTGAAGCCAAATCGAGAACGCATCCGTTAAGAGAAAGCTTAACATCTTTTTCAACAATCAGTACACCGTCAGCCGTGATGTTCTCAACAAGACGACCGTTACCGCCATCCCTGAACAGTGTAACAAGCTCGTCAAAGGTTGAAATATCCTTGTCAAAAACAACCTCACTGCCCTTATCTGATGTTAAAAGCTTATCGTTATTTATTTTGCTCACATTACCAAGCAACGCTTTATCAAATAAAGCTCCGGAGCCAAAGCCACTGATTTTGATAGACTGAGCGTCCTCGCCTTTAATGATATTATCGGTTGTAATACAGCTCAAATCGGGTTTTTTAGCATCGGCAATTTCCGATTTCCCAAGTAAGAACGCATCAATGCTGCCACCCGGAAAAGTACGTATTGAGGGCGTGGTAACGCCAAACGCTTTGTCCACCAATCCTGTTGCCTGAACACCGTCGTTTCCGCCGGGAATTAAGTTATCCGGAGAAAACCTTTCAATTGCACCGCCCTCTGCAAAAGCCATAACCGGAGCAAGGTTAAGTACCATAAGCAGAGTCAGAATGACAGATAAAATCTTCTTTTTCATACTTTTCATTCCTTTCAAAATTTTTCCTATTATAACATTTTAGAGTATGCAAATCAAGAGATTGCGGAAATAATCAGCAAATGTTTGATTATATCGCAAAAACTCCCCAATCCTTTGACGAGATTGGGGAGTGAATTATTTATGCTTATTATTTATCCGCGCTGAAATCAAAGAGCAGCTTTGTGAAATAAACCAATCTGCGGAAAACGCAGGCGATTTTCTCAAAAATATTTTTGTGGGTTTCCCTGCCGCAATACTGACAGGCGGTTGTCGGAGTAACCGAGTGTGTATCCGTCTCCCACACTGCATAGAATGTGGTATCCTTTGTAAGCTCAGGCTTGTCGCCGATGCTGTATATTGTGCCGTCTTCGCCTTTCCAGCCGACAAAAGTAACACTGACGGTTTCTTTACCGTTATAGGCAATGAACTGATTGGTTTCGTTGCCGTTTATTGTGGCGGGTTTTTGACCTCTTAACAGAGTTTTCTGTACAGGGCAGCCCAAACCGTTTACATAATATCCCTCACCGCCGTCAACGGAAAGTGTTGCATTTCCCACTGTTTTGGGAAAATCAAAGGAATATGAAAGTCCGTTGGGCATATCGAGTATGTACTCAGCTTTATATCTGCCTGAGTACCATTTGCATACATTGCAGTAACCGCCGGCATTGTCAGGGTGCGGACACTGAACACGGCACACGGGACAGCGACCGTTAACCCAGCCGTGGCTGTGGTCACACTGGAAGCCGCATACTACACAGCGGCCGTTGTCATCACAGTGACCTGTATGCGAACACACAAAACCGCAGACTGAGCAAAAACCGTTGCTCATATTTCCGTCTTTGTGGTCGCACTGGTAGTCGCAGACAGAGCAAATACGGGTATCGCCGTAATCTGTCCAACCGTTCTCGTGATTACATTTGAATCCGCAGACAGAACAGGCTTCGTCTCTCTCTCTGTTATGGAACTGCTTCGTGCTCTTGTAGGAACATTCGGTACAGGTGTACCAGTGACCTAATTTATCGTAATGAACAACAAGATTATGCTTATGATAATATTGCTCTAAATATACATATCTTCCGGAAGCCTCTCCGAAGGTCTCATTCATATTCTGATTCTTCTGAGAAGAAACATTACCGTTTTTGTCAATGGTAATACCGCAGACATAATCATCACTTGAATGCGGATTTTTATAAGCATATCCGGCCAAATTTTCTAAGACCGGTGCGCCGTCTTTAGCACCGTCACTGGTGTAATAAAGGAACAGAGGAACTCCGTCTTCCCTTCCCTGATTGAGATTTCCGTCGGAGTCGGTGAAAAATTTCGTAACGGGATGATATCTTTTTCCTTCCCAATAAAAGTCACGGGGAGGTTCGACAGATTTATCAACCTGTCTGTAAACAACAACACCTGTTATAAGAGTGTCTTTAAGTTCGTCAAACTTTTCAGCATTCTCATATATAACTCCCATGTTAATGTATTTTCCGCCACCGTCGTCGTTAAAATCCAAATTGGGAATCTTTCCATCATAAACATTAAAATTTCCAATGACCCAGTGGAAGCCGGCATCATAAATATCACTATTAAGATGAAGCAGAGAATCATATGCATCAATACCAAAATCCGTAAGGAAAGATATATGAGATCCGCTTGCCAGTATTTGTTCGTCATATTCTTTTGTGCCTTGGGCGTTCACAGGTAAAACTCCTGTTAATAATATCATCATCAAAGACAATATTACGCATAAAAGTTTTTTGAATGTTTTCATAACATCCCGCCTTTCTGTTATTTTATGGTATTATATCAAACTATCCTTGTAAAATCAATGAAAACCTTAAACAGAAAATTTGAAAGCAATGTCTTCCAGAAAACTTATCACAACACTAAGATTATGTATAATCGCATCAATCAAAGTATATGAAACTTTAATTTTGATTTGTTCGGAAATATTTGTACCTTCAACAGTTGCGGTAACAGTACAGCATCCCTTTCTGAGCGCCTTAACATTTCCGTTTTCGTCAACCGTTGCAACCTTTTCGTTACTTGACGAATAGATGATTGTATCATCCGTGCCGGTTACATTAAGATTTCTTTCTTCTCTGAGTTTGAGAGTTATTTCCTTTTCGGGAACAATAAGAGTTGTCTCTGAAGTGTCTTCATAGAATTGACTTCCGTTTATGAATACAGTTCCGCCTAAAACCTCAAAGCTTCCGCCTTCAACAGGGTAACTGGATTTAATATCTGACCAATCCAACGGATACGGCTCATTATCGGGGGATATATCAAACCATCCGCCGCCGATACCGTCAACATAATCCTGATAACAATATCCTGATGTTCCGCCGCCCACAGCGTTAACTTTACCGCCGTAAATTTTAACCGTTCCGCCGTCACAACCGTAGCCGCCGCCAATACCTGCCGCTTCATAGCCGCCCTGTGCCGAAACATCGCCGCCGTAAATTGTTATTTCGCCTGCCGTACCGCATTCATAAATATCATAATCATACCAATCTTCATCAAATTCATATTCGATATAGAAGCAGCCACTGCCGATTCCCGCACCGCCGCCTTCACCGCCGGTTGCTTCAATTTTACAGCCGTGAATTGTTATCCTGCCGCCGCTTTGACCTTCCGCACCGCCAATTCCTGCACCAAAATACTGACCGTCTGCTTTGAGCTTGCCCATATTTTCGCCTTCGGACTGAGCGTAAATTGTCAGACTTGAGTTCTGCGGAACATTTATACTGCCTGTTACTTTAAGCGTGCAGTTATCTTCAATAATCAGATTAACATTGCCGTCAACATAGACTGTGCCGTCAATGGTTATATCTTCGTTTACTACATACCAACTGTTTGTCCAGCCGATTGAGTTTTTTGTTACAGGCATATATGTGTCAACGGTTTTATTTTCAAAGCCGCCTGCTTTTTCGTTGTATTCAAGATAATGAACAACATCAGTATTTGCGTTTTTATCCATAAGACCGGCGTAAATAATACCGTCTGTAATAACATCAATCCATTCCTGTCCGTTCTCTTTTGTATAGAATCTGCCGTTGAAAAGATCTACGGGTAAATCCTTTTCGGGAACAGTCGGGAAAGCTATACTCCCTCTGCTGCTCCCGCCTGCACCTGCGCCTATGGCAGATAACCCTGCATCACCGTATGCTGTTACAGTACCGGCATACATAGTAAGACTTCCGCCGTCTCCGTTTTTACCGCCGCCGATGCCTGCCGCACCTGTGCCGCCTTTTGCGGTTATATTACCGTCATAAACTGTAACATCACCGCCGTTACCGCCGTTTCCTCCGCCGATACCTGCCGCACCCTGACAGCCGCTTATGTACATATCACAGCCGTGAATTGTCACCGTACCGCCGTTTTTACCCTTGCCGCCGCCGATGCCTGCATTTTCCTGTCCTGATAATGAGTAAACCGACAAAACACCCTTTTTCTCACCGTCAGATTGTGCGTAAACCGTAAGACTGTTGCCCTGTTCAACCTTGATTCCGCCGTTTACTTTAAGCCAACAGTCATCTTCTATAATCAGATTGACATTACCTGTAACGGTAACGGGATTTTTTAATTCACCGCTGTCATTTACAACATACCAGCCGTCTTTCCATGAAGTTGTATCCTGCTTGACAAAAGTATAGTTTGAACAAGTTAAAGAATCAAATTTTTTGCTTTCTGTATTGTAAGAAAGATATGAAGTCTTAGGATTCGGAATAACCTTAAAGTCCTTTACATTTGTTCCGCAAAGGAAGCTGTTCCATGACTTTGCCTTAAAGCTGTTGTTTAATTCCTTGCCTGTATTTTTATCTACCAGTATAAGTCCCGAACCGACAGAAACAGAACCTGCGCTGTCTCCGTCAATACCCTTGCCGATAAAAGGTGCTGTACCTTTTTCGCCCTGATATTCACCGTAAGTACAGGTGCCTCCAATGGTTCCGCCGTAAAATTTAACATCTGCGCCGGAGCCGGACATACCGCCGCCAATACCTGCCGCACCGGAACTTCCGTTAGCGGTAACAGTACCTCCGTAAATCGTAACATTACCGCCACTGCCTTCTCTGCCGCCGCCGATTCCTGCACCGTATCTGCCGCCTGAAGCAGTTACAGTACCGCCGTAGATATATACATCCTTACCGTCTGCACCGTCGTGGTCTTTAGCTATTGCCCAACCGTAATCACCGCCGCCGATACCTGCGGCGTTAGTTCCGCCCTGTACACCTACTATTCCGCCGTAAATGGTAACATTTCCGCCTTTTACTGCCTTACCGCCGCCGATACCTGCGGCAAATTCTCCGCCGGTTGCGGATATACGACCTCCGTGAATAGCAACTGCTCCGGTGTAATCATCTTCAATTCCCCATTTAGAACCGTTGCTTCCGATAGCCGCATTGTTTGCTTTGGCATAAACAACCAGCTTGCCCATTTTGTCAGCTTCTTCTGTCTGTGCACAGATTGTCAAAGAACTGCCATCTTCAACCTGAAAACCGGCATAGGCGGTAAGAATTTCTTTGTTTTTTAAAATCAATGTGACATTGCCCTTAATAACGATACGGTCATGGAATTCTACCCAATCATTGATAACATAACGTCCGTAATTATTATTATTGTAGCTCCATTCGGTTTCGTGAAAGTTCTGGTTGACTTCCTGATAAAACCATGTGGTCTTTTCATCAAATTTCTTTTCATTCGTATTATACTCAAGATATGATATGGGACTTGATGCCGCAGCATTGAGTATTATCTGCGGACAAAGTACAAACACCATCAAAAGTACAAGAATAATACTGACAGTTTTTTTCATAAAACAACCTCTTTTCTTTGGTTTTCTTAAATCATTGTACACATATAGATAAGCCGAATGATAAAATGCGTTTCAGCAGTTCAAGTTTTCCATATTTTGCATACATTATTTGTATTATATTATCATATCAGATAAGAGAAATCAATAACTTACTGCATTCATCTATCAGTTTATTCCTTATATCGGTTAATATTGAAAATCCCGCCTCAAATAATTTGAAGCGGGGTAACTTTATGCAAAAATTGTTTTTATGAAGTTGATTAAATTATTGAGTAAAGCGTAGATGTCAGCTATAAATCCGATTAGTTTATCTAATGCTGACGGGATTTGTTCGGGTTCTGTTTCAGGTTGTGTTTCCTCATTTACGGTGGTCTGGTCAATAAGGTTGAGATATTCAACATAAGCCGAATTTGTCTGCAATTCTTCCTGTGGTTTTGACTGGTCAACGCTTGCGAGCAACAAGCCTGCCTGCTGAAGAATATCAACAT
>JAZQPL010000023.1:0-53266 GCA_045628495.1 Acutalibacteraceae bacterium | reverse complement strand
AGTTGTTCAAAGAGTTGTATCGTCAAAAGTAAGTGTTGACGGGGAAATAAAAGGTGAAATAAATAAAGGCTTCAATATCCTTTTGGGTGTTGCTGATGATGATACTGAATTTGATGCCGAGATTCTTGCGGCAAAAATTGCAAAGCTCAGGGTTTTTGAGGACAGTGACGGAAAAATGAATTTGTCATTGCTTGATATTGACGGGGAAGCTCTTGTAATTTCACAGTTTACTTTGTGTGCGGATTTGAAAAAAGGAAACAGACCTTCTTTTGTTTTGGCGGCGAAACCTGATAAAGCGGTTCCGCTGTATGAGTATTTTATGTCATTGCTTAAAGAAAACGGAGTCAGAAAGGTTGAACACGGAGTTTTCGGTGCAGATATGGCAGTTGAAATAAATAATGACGGCCCTGTTACGATTGTAATGGATACTTTAATATGGAGGAAAGCTGAAATATGAAAGTACAATCTGCCATTGTTGGAATACTCTCAACTAATTTTTATATTATTACAGATGAAGAAACGGGCATAAGCGCAGTGGTTGACCCGGGCGGAAAATATTCTGAAATAGAACCGTATATAAAAGACAAGAATGTAGATTATATCCTTATTACTCACGGTCATTATGACCATGTTTTATCCGCTGCCCAGGTTAAAGAGAAAACCGGCGGCAAAATTATTATCGGCGAAGATGATGCGGACTGTCTTTATGATACGGAAAAAAGCAAAGCGTCATTTTCTTTTCCGGATTTACAGATTCCCGTTCATGCGGATATTACCGTTAAAGACGGTGATGAGTTCAATATCGGCAATATTAAAGTAAAGGTTATGTCAACGCCCGGTCACTCAATGGGAAGCGTTTGCTATATACTTCCTGATGAAAAAGTTATTTTCAGCGGTGATACTCTTTTTTACCGTTCTGCGGGAAGAACTGATTTCCCCACCAGTGCGCCTGAACTGATGGACGGTTCGCTTAAAAAACTGCAAATGCTTCAGGGTGATTATGAAGTATATCCCGGTCACGGATTTATGACAACCCTTGAGGAAGAAAGAAAATGCAATATGTTTATGAGGTAAGATATGATACTTCGTGTTATAAATCATAAATTTCATTATGAAGCGGAAAATTTGTGCCGTGTTTTTTATCCTTTTGAAAAAATAAATGTTGTCAGGGATTTTGACGGAGAAGACAGGATGACTGTTTTGACATCTTTTGAAGAAAATGCTTCTTCGGCAGATATTTCGGTAAGTCTCAACTGTGACGGAAATGAACTTCATATTGAAAAAACAGTTACCTCTGATGTTAAAGACGAAGCATTTTATTCAGAGTGTGAAAAGACTATGATGACAATGCTTTTTTCTCTGCTTTCCGAATATACAGGTTATGTTCCTCAATGGGGTATTCTTACGGGAGTCAGACCCTCAAAGCTGATGACTAAGCTTGTTGATGAAATGGGCGATGAAAATGCCCGTAAATATTTCACTTCACAGCTGCTTGTAAAAAAAGAAAAGACTCAGCTTGCGTACAGCGTTGCAAAGGCTGAGGAAAAAATAATTTCACTTTCAAAAAGAGATTCTTTCAGCTTGTATATTTCTATCCCTTTCTGTCCTACAAGGTGTAATTACTGCTCTTTTGTTTCACATTCAATAGAACAGGCGAAAAAACTTATACCTGATTATGTTGATAATTTATGCAGAGAGCTTGAATATACAGGCAGAATTGCAAAAAAACTTCATCTCAGGCTGGAATCCGTATATTGGGGCGGAGGCACGCCTACAACCCTTGATGCACAGCAGCTTGCAAGGGTTTGCGGTGTTATTTCAAATAATTTTGATTTATCATGTTTAAGGGAATATACAGTTGAAGCAGGCAGACCCGACACGGTTACGGAGGATAAGCTTTTTGCCCTTAAAATGGCTGGGGTAAGCAGAATAAGCATAAATCCCCAGACTTTTAACGATAATGTGCTTCATGCTATCGGAAGGCATCATACAAGCGCACAGACTGTTGAAGCTTTTCAAATGGCCCGTGATGCGGGATTTGACAACATTAACATGGATTTGATTGCAGGGCTTACGGCAGATACATTTCCTTCATTCTGCCGAACTGTAGAAAAAGTGGTTTCTCTCAATCCTGAAAATATTACACTGCATACTCTTGCTTTGAAGCGTTCTTCAAGAATAGTAACAGGTAAAATTGATGTTGAAAGCGGAGAAATTGCCAATAAAATGCTTAACAGAGCATTTCGTCAGTTTACTGAAAATAATTATAAGCCGTATTATATGTACCGTCAGAGCAAGTCTTTGGGTAACCTTGAGAATGTGGGTTGGTGCAGGGACGGCTTTGAATGTTTGTATAATATTTTTATGATGGAAGAATGTCACACGGTTCTCGCTGTGGGAGCAGGTGCCGTAACAAAGCTGAAACAGTACGGGGTTAATAATATTGAACGAATATTTAACTTCAAATATCCGTATGAATACAATACAAGATTTGATGAAATCATTTCAAGAAAAGAAACTGTTTTAGATTTTTACGATAAGTACGGAGGATAAGTATGAAAAAGTTTTACACTTTTGAAGAAATAAACTCAGCTATGAGGAATGACCCTGAAGGATTTGTTATTACCTGTTCAAATAAGTACAAAGATAAAATAAATGAAGCTGTTGAGCATATTACAGCAAATCCTTCAATAGATATTATTATGCTTGCAGGGCCGAGTTCGTCAGGCAAAACCACTACTGCAAACAAGCTTGTGGAAGGGCTGATAAAAAAAGGTGTAAATGCTCACAAAGTGTCTCTTGATGATTTTTATTTAGACAGGGACAATATTCCCATTAACAGTGACGGTCTTCCTGATTATGAAAACATAACGGCACTTGATATTCCGTTAATAAAAAGCACATTTGAATCGTTGATTAAAAAGCGTGAAGCGGTTTTACCCGTTTTTGATTTTGTTACAGGTAAAAGAGCAGAAGAGGGCTGTTTTGTTGAATTAGGCAAAAAGGATGTTGTTGTTGTTGAAGGAATACACGCTCTTAACCCGATAATGATGTATAATGATGACAGCAGTCATGTTTATAAAATATACATAAATGCATCCTCAAGGCTTGTTACCGTTAATACGGGAAGAGTTCTTTTGACAAAAAGAGACATCAGACTCATAAGACGGATTGTAAGAGATTATAATTTCAGAGCCTCAAGCGTTGAAAACACATTTTTCCTTTGGAGCGGTGTGCGAAAAGGTGAGGATGAATTTATTTTTCCGTATAAAAATCAGGCTGATTTTCATATAAATACATTTCACCCCTTTGAGCCATGCCTTTTCAGAAGTGAGGTTGTGGAGCTGTTAAGCGGTTTTGACGAAAACAGCATATATATTGATGAAGCTCTCAGACTTGTAAGCTCAATCGAAAGATTTGACGATATGCCGGATATGTATTTACCGGAAGATTCTTTGATGAGAGAATTTGTAAAATTATCAGATTGATAATTTTTTGACAATCATTGCCAAAATATAAAATCTGTGATATAATTAGTAGTCTTGTTTTGTGAATTACCTTAGTCTGGAGGTTTACAATATGAAAGAAAACCGTGAACAAGGGCAGTCGATGCTTAACGGCGCATTTATTCTTGTTGTTGCAACTGTTCTTGTTAAAGTTATCGGTGCGCTGTATAAAATGCCGCTTACCGCTTTGATAGGCGGCGTAGGCAGAGGATATTTCAGCAGAGCTTACGATATTTATACACCATTGTACGCTATTGCTATGGCGGGTCTTCCGGTAGCTGTGTCAAAGCTTGTATCCCAGGAAAAGGCGTTAGGTAATTTTCGTGATATCAAAGTTATTATGAAAACATCCAGAAAACTGTTTTTGCTTACAGGTTCTGTAGCTACGGTTTTTCTGATGGCGTTTGCGTACCCTTATTCAAAATTCATAATTCACGAGCCTGATAACTGGTCAAGTATTATGCTTATCGCTCCTTCAATTTTTTTCTGTTGCTGTATGTCTTCTTACAGGGGATATTATGAGGGCCTTAGCAATATGATACCTACCGCAATTTCACAGGTTATTGAGGCGCTGGGTAAACTTGTTTTAGGTCTTGCCACTGCATATTTAATTATGAATTACGGCATCAAACGCTTTGAAGCGGGACTGCCTGTTTTCGGTGTTAATGCAGCTGATAAAGCCGAGGCGTTAAGTGCTATTTATCCTTTTACCGCCGCAGGTGCCATTGCAGGCGTTACGCTCGGCACTGTTTTAGGTTTGATATTTTTAATGATAAGACATAAAATAATCGGGGATGGACTTAATAATGAGCTTATGCTTCAGGCTCCGCCACCGCAAAAATCCGGAAGCTGGGCAAGACTTATTATTGTTACGGCACTTCCTGTTGCAGCAGGTTCTCTGATTCTTAATGTTACAAATCTTATTGATGCAATAACTATCAGCAGCAGACTTGCTCATGCAATAGATATTGATCTGGAAACTGTCAAAAGTCTTTATGCAACTCAGATTGCCGCTTCAAGTATTAAAGACGGAGATATTTCCACATACCTTTACGGTGCATATTCTTCGGCACTTGATTTTAAAAATCTTATTCCCACAATTACGATGACCCTTGGCATCAGTGCAATTCCCGCTCTTTCTGCCGCATGGGCCGTAAAAGATAAGAAAGAAATTAAAGTTACTATTGAATCTGTTATCAGAATAACAATGCTTGTTGCGCTCCCTGCGGGGTTCGGTATGGCTATTCTTGCAGAACCCATTTTAGGTCTTGTGTATAACGGAACAGATGCAGGTGATATTGTTAAAATAGCCGCACCTATTCTTCGCTCATACGGCTTTGCTGTATTTTTGTTTGCGTTGTCTTCTCCTGTGACAAATATGCTTCAGGCTGTGGGAAGAATGGATATTCCGCTTAAATCAATAGTTGCAGGCGCTGTAGTCAAAATAATTCTCAATTATGTTCTTGTAGGTAATCCCTCAATAAATATAAACGGTGCGCCTATAGGCTCAATAGTTTGTTATGTGATTATTTGTGCAATAAATGTGTTTGCTCTTGTAAGAATAACAGGGATAAAAACAGATTTTAATTCCATATTTATCAAGCCTCTTATCTGTGCGGGAATAAGCGGTGCCGCTGCACTTGCGTGCTATAAAGTTTTCGGCGGCATTCTTAGTGATGTCGGCAATCCTGCATCAAGATTTAACGGTGTAACAATCGCAACATTTATTGCTGTTGTAGCTGCAGTGCTGGCTTATGTTTTTGCATTGCTTCTTATTAAAGGAATTTCAAAAGATGATGTGGAAATGTTGCCGAAAGGAGAAAAAATTGCAAAAGTACTTGAAAAAAAAGGACTTTTGGGTTAATATATACAGGTGAGATAAAATGATAAGTGATTTTGAATTTAAAGAAAAGTATAATGTTTATGATCTTGTAAATGTTGTTCGCATTTTAAGATCAGAAGGCGGCTGTCCGTGGGATATTGAACAGACCCATGAAAGCATAAGAAAAAGTCTTATTGAAGAAACTTATGAAACTATTGAGGCTATCAATAAAAAGAGCATACCGATGCTTCGTGAGGAGCTTGGCGATGTGCTTATGCAGGTTATTTTCCACGCTCAGATAGAAACCGAGAACGGCAATTTCGATATTGACGATGTTGCCGATGAAAATGCTAAAAAAATGATTATTCGTCATCCTCATGTTTTCGGAACCGTAAATGTTAACGGCGTTGATGATGTTCTTACAAACTGGGACGAAATAAAAAGAAAAACTAAAAATCAGGAATCTGTTTCAGATTCGATAGATTCTGTTCCCAGAGAACTGCCTGCACTTATGCGTGCTGAAAAAATTCAGCATAAAGCAGCTAAAACAGGCTTTGACTGGGATGATATTCACGGCGCATTAGACAAGCTTTCAGAAGAAATTGACGAGCTTAAAGCGGCTGTTGAAAATCAAGATAAAGAAAATATTCTCGAAGAAATGGGAGATATTCTTTTTTCAGCGGTTAATGTTTCAAGATTTGTTGATATTGACCCTGAGGAAGCTCTTACTGTTTCGACGGATAAATTTGCTTCTCGATTCAGAAAAGTTGAGACTCTTGCAAAAGAACAGGGTGTTGACATGAAAAATTCAAATATTGAAGAATTGGACAGGCTCTGGGATGAAGCAAAACTGAATGATGAATGATATACATATTTTGTATTTCATAAATATTAAAATACTAAGAAAGGATGAATTGAAATGAACAAAACAGAGTTTATTAACGCAGTTGCCGCTAAAGAGGGCATAGAAAAGAAATGCGCAGAAAAAGCAGTTAATGCAGTATTTTCAACTCTTTCTCAGGAAATGGCAAAGGGCGAAAAAATCCAGCTTGTTGGCTTTGGTACTTTTGAAGTTAGAGAACGCGCTGAAAAAACAGCACGCAATCCCAGAACCGGTGAAACAATGACAGTTCCCGCATCAAAGGTTCCCGCTTTCAAAGCAGGCAAGGCACTTAAAGACGCAGTAAAATAATTCAGGGATAAAACCGGAGCTGTCACTGGCAGCTCCTTTTCCTTATTTTGGGAGGAAAAAATGAGACTTGACAAATACTTGAAGGTATCAAGGATTATTAAACGCCGAACAGTTGCAAACGAAGTGTGTGATGCAAAAAGAGTCACGGTAAACGGTAAAACAGCAAGAGCATCTTATGATGTTAAAATCGGCGATGTTATAGAAATTGCCATAGGAGCTAATACTACAAAGATTCAGGTGGAAAAGGTTTGTGAATTTGCAAACAAGGATGATGCACCTTCTATGTATAAGGTTCTGTAATTTTTGATAACGGGAGTTTTTTTATGAATATTACATTAGCAGGTAGATTTTTATCGTTGTTTATGTCAATAGTTATATTTTTCAGCGGAATATCCTTCGGCAGTGCTGAAAATAAAATAAAAATAACTTATGACTTTTCCAACGATATTTCAGGCAGTGCCGCAGGCACAATCACCCTTGAAGCTAAGAAAGACGGGGAATATGATTTATACTGGGGTAACAGTGAAGATGAGAAGCTGACATTTTCTGTTGGCAAATATGATATATATTATTCGGAATTTGCGACTGTAGATGTTGATGATGGTACAGGCAGTGAAGAAATTCAGTCATTTACTGCAATACCCGAAGGAGCGGAAAGTGTTTTAGTATATAAGAATAAAACACTTAAAGCAAAGCAGGAAATTCCTGAAGATAAAGTAACTCATAACGGTGAACAGATTTACCGCTTCGGAGCATTGAGTGATTTGCATTATAACAGATATTTCAAAACACTCTGGGACGATTCGCTTACAACCTTCCCGAACGCATTGAACTTTCTTGAAAAATGCGGTGTTTCTATGGTTGGTATGAGCGGTGACCTTTCAAATAGCGGCGAGCGTTCCGCTTTTGAAAATTTCAATAAATGTGTTTCAAATTATGATTTTCCTGTATATACCTGTACGGGTAATCACGATGTTCACGGTGACGGGCTTGATATTGAAAGTTGGCACGAATTTGTAAACACCGGTGTTTACGGTGAAAATAAGCGTGACGGCGTTGTGACTGTTTCCGATAATCAGGTCGATTTTGTTTATTCTCCTGATTTTGCCGGCGGTGATGTCTTCATTTTTCTTTCACAGTATGCATGGGATTATAATAAAAAAACAAGCAGAATATTAACTGATGCACAGCTTGACTGGCTGGGCGAACAGCTTGAAAAATATAAAAACAGCAGAGTATATCTTTTCTTCCATACATTTTTGCAGAATTGTACTCCGGGTGAAGATTCAAATCTCGGGGAAGGAAATCTTTTGAATAAAGCAGGAGTATCATACGATTTAACATATACTCCGGGAAATGCCGATGAGGTGCGTTTCAGAGAATACTTCCAACAGTATAAAAATGTTATTTTCTTCAACGGTCACAGCCATTGGATGTATTCTATGCAGAAATACAACAAAAAGCTTAATATAACCGACTATAACGGTGAATACGCTACGATGGTTCACATTTCATCTGTTTCCTGCCCGAGAGGAGTTAAATCTGATAAATCTACCAAGAGAACCGAGAATAATATGAAAAACAGCGAGGGGTATCTTGTAACGGTTTATGAAAACAGAGTTGTTCTTAACGCAGTAGACTTCCTTAAAGGTCAGATGCTTTCTTATGCAACATATAATATTGACAGATAAATAAATAACAAAACAAGGATTTTAAGGCTGATTTTGCACCTTAGAATCCTTGCTTTTTATATGTATATTATATTGTGATTGCCGTTTTACTGTTTTGTTCCGCAAATAGGACAGAATACAGCATCATTATCCAAATCAATTCCGCAGGAAGAACATTTTTTATTCTGAACAGGTTGAGGGTTTTCTGCGATTTCCTGTACAGGTGCGTCAGCAGTCGGCTCAGCAGGCTGTTGATTTTCAACATTCTGAGGCTGAACTACAGGATTGCCGGATGCAAAAACCATCGGCTTGCCGCAAGAAGTGCAGAATCTCATATTTTTATCAACAAATTCACCGCAATTAGAACATTTAACTGAAAATTCATTTACGGTTGATTTAGGCATCGGATTTCCGCAGAAGTTGCAAAATGCGGCGCCGGACATAACATCACCGTTGCAAACAGGGCATTTTACTATTCCTCTTATCTGTTTTATCTGTTCCTGATATTCGGAAATTCTGCCTTCAGCTTCGGTAATATAAGTTATCATATTTGTAAAATCATCTTCATAATCGTTGGGGTGCATAGAAAGATAGAGCTTTCCTATTTGACAGTATGCGTTGTTTACATTTCTTTCTTCGTTTGCGATTTGGTTACTGAGCCTTGAAACCTCAGAATGGTCTTTTGACTTCTGACCTGCCTGAGACAGCTTTTTGCTTATATCATCAAAAAATGCCATAATACTACCTCCGTCACAGTATATTATAATTATAAAGATTTTTGGATTTAAGTCAATACATTAAATATTCATTATTTGAATTATACCACATAAAATTTCAAATCTGTAGTATGTATTTTACAAATTTCTGTTTTTAAACTCTCTTTCGAACCAAACATCGCTTGCTTTGAAAACTTTTCCGTTAAGGTACTGTAAAGAACCTGCGTTTTCGTCCATATCAAACCGGAGCTTATATGAATACAGAAACTGTTTTTTATATCCCAGTTTTTTATTCAGTTCATTTGTGCCGTATTTGCCGTCTCCCAGTAAAGGATGACCTATTGTAGCAAAATGCGCCCTTATCTGATGAGTTCTTCCTGTGAGCAGGTCAACTTCAACAAGGCTGAGATTATTTTCAAAATCATTTTCAATAACAGTATATTTTGTTTTAATCTCTTTTGCTCCTTCAACCCGGTTTTTGTGAATTTTCACTTTATTTTTATTTTCGTCTTTAACAAGCCAGCCTTGCAAAAGCCCCGATTTTCTTTCCATTGTGCCGTGAACTACGCACAGATATGTTTTTTTCAGATTTCTTTCTTTCATCTGAGCGTTAAGAATTTTCAGGCTTTCGGCATTTTTGGCAGCAATAACAATTCCTCCGGTATTTCTGTCAATTCTGTTTACCAGAGCTGGGGTAAAGGAAAGCTCACTGTCCGGGTCAAATTCACCTTTTTTATAAAGATATTTTTTAACCCGGGAAATAAGAGTGTCAATATATTCTTTGTCATCAGGGTGACACAGAAGACCGGCTTTTTTATCAAGCAGAATGATGTTTTCATCTTCATATATAATATCAATCTTGTCACCTGCGCCTGAAAAATCATACCGTGTTTCGCTTTTTACAAAAAACTCATCGTTGATATACATATCAACAATATCACCGGGTTTGAGCCTTGCTGATATTTCGGAACGCTTCGAGTTTACCTTTATTCTTTTAGTGCGGATGTACTTGTACATAAGAGTTTTGGGAAGATTCGGTACAGCTTTTGTAATGAATTTATCAAGTCGCTGCCCGGAGTCATTAGATTTAATTTCAAAGCTCTTCATATACATCCCTCATTTGAAAATCTTTGAAAATTATATTACTTAAAATAAAAAAAGTCAAGCTGTTCCGCCTTGACAATAAACAATATTGTGATAGAATATACTGGATGTAGAATTGCAGATAAGGAGCGTAATTATGGCTGAAAAGATACCATATAAAATATACCTTTCCGAAGATGAAATGCCTACTCAATGGTATAATCTTCGTGCAGATATGAAAAATAAACCCGCACCGCTGCTTAATCCGAAAACTTATGAAAAAATGACTTTTGAGGATTTACAGCCTGTATTTTGTGACGAGCTTATTAAACAGGAGCTTGATGATACCACACCTTATTTTGATATTCCGGAAGATATTTATAATTTTTATAAAATGTACCGTCCGTCTCCGCTTATAAGAGCATATTGCCTTGAGAAAGAGTTGGGAACGCCTGCAAAGATTTATTATAAATTTGAAGGCAATAATACAAGCGGCAGTCATAAGCTTAATTCTGCGATTGCTCAGGCTTATTATGCTAAAAAGCAGGGGCTTAAGGGCGTCACCACAGAAACAGGCGCAGGTCAGTGGGGTACGGCTCTTTCTATGGCGTGTGCTTTTCTCGGTCTTGACTGTGATGTTTTTATGGTTAAGGTTTCTTATGAGCAGAAGCCGTTCAGAAGGGAAGTTATGCGTACTTACGGTGCAAATGTTACTCCTTCACCGTCTGAAACAACAAAAATAGGCAGAGAAATTCTTGCCCGTTTCCCCGGAACAAACGGAAGCTTAGGATGCGCAATTTCAGAAGCGGTTGAAGCGGCCGGCACAAGGGAAGGATACAGATATGTTTTAGGCAGTGTGCTTAACCTTGTAATGCTTCATCAGACAATTATCGGGCTTGAAACTAAAACTGCCATGGATAAATTCGGTGAAAATCCGGATATAATTATCGGCTGTGCCGGCGGTGGCTCTAACCTCGGTGGTTTGATTGCTCCGTTTATGGGAGAAAAAATCAAAGGTAATAAAGATTATCAGATTATTGCAGTTGAGCCTGAATCATGCCCCAGCTTTACAAGAGGTGTTTTCAAATACGATTACTGTGATACCGGTATGGTTTGTCCTCTTGCAAAAATGTATACACTGGGAAGCGGATTTATACCCGGCGCCAGTCACGCAGGCGGTCTTCGTTATCACGGAATGAATCCTGTTCTTTCACAGCTTTATGATGATAAGCTTATGGAAGCACGGACAGTTAAGCAGACAGAAATTTTTGCCGCTGCCGAACAATTCGCAAGAGTTGAAGGTATTCTCCCTGCACCCGAAAGCAGCCATGCAATTAAGGTTGCTATTGACGAAGCAATGAAGTGCAAAGAAACAGGAGAAGAAAAAACAATTCTTTTCGGTCTGACAGGCACGGGTTATTTTGATATGTTTGCCTACGAAAGATACAATAACGGAACAATGGTTAATTTCAGACCCACAGATGATGAACTCAAAAAGGGTATTGACGGTATTCCGTCATTTCCCGGTAATATATAATAAATCAAGGTGATTTTTATTGAATATTGTTACAGCAGGAGAACTGCTTGTTGACCTTACTCAGACTGGGGCAGATGAAAATGAAATACCGTGTTATGCTGCAAACCCGGGTGGAGCACCTGCGAATGTTGCGGTAGCAGCTTCTCTTATGGGGTGTAAAACTGCCTTTATCGGTAAGGTGGGAAATGATTCATTCGGGAAAATGCTTATCAATGTTCTTAAATCTAAAAATGTCGATATAAGCGGTATTTGTTTTGATGAAAATCATCCGACAACCATGGCGGTTGTAAGTGTTGACCCGAGGGGTGAACGCAGTTTTTCATTCTACAGGAAAGATTGTGCAGATGTTTCTCTTGAATGTGAAGAAGCAGATTTGTCCTTGATTGATAATTGTGATATTTTTCATTTCGGTTCCGTATCACTTACTGATGAGCCTTCGAAATCTACTGTTAAATTTTTAGTTGAATATGCTTATTCTAAAAATAAAATCATCAGTTACGACCCGAATTACAGGCCGCTTCTCTGGAATGATAAAGCGGCTTCAATCGCAGAAATGCGCAGTTTATTGAAATTTGTCGATATAATAAAGGTGTCTGACGATGAGGCGTTTATGCTCACAGGCAAAAGCGGTGTTTGTGAAGCCGCCGAAGTGTTGCTTAAGGAAGGCATAAAAATTGTTCTTGTAACTATGGGTGAAAAAGGTGCATATTATCTTTCTGAATATGCTGATGGTTTTGTGCAGGCTTTCACCGGAAAAGTTGCGGATACCAACGGAGCAGGGGACACTTTTTTAGGTGCTTTCCTTTCGGAGATTACTGATTTTAATTCTCTTTGCAAAAATTTCGGCAATTCGCTTGAAAACAGTGTCAGGTTTGCCTGCGGAGCGGCAGGATTGTCTACAACTAAATGCGGCGCTATTCCGTCGATGCCGGGCAGGGAGCAAACACTGAATTTTATTCACAATTACGGTAAGCAATAAATTTTTTCCCGTCATAAAGTCCAAGCAGAACATCAGATTCTTTTTTGATGTTCTGTTTTTTTATTTGTTCTTTCAGCCATTTTATATCTTTGTTTCTGAGATTAAGGTTCTTGGCTATCACCTTGCCGTCTATAATCAGCGGTGTGAACACTTGCTCATCATCTGTTGTAAGCTTTAAATCTTCAGGTGATACAGGACGGTAATTGCTTTTTGGTAAAAAACTCATATTCCCGTTTGGTTCTAATATTACAGTCTGAATGTGGCTCAAATCAAAATAGCCCTTGATTCTTGCCTGCATTAACAGCTCGTCCAGGTCAATCTTTTCTTTTGCCATTGATTTTTTTCTTATTTCTCCGTTATCAACAATTACAGTTGATGTTCCGCATAAAAACCTTCTGCATTTAATTGATTTGTCGGAAATATATGAAATCATTACGGCAACTAACGCATAAACGGCTACGGCAACTGATGTTTTCGCAAGCTTTTCAAAGCCGCCGGTTGCCATTTCGGCACCTATGGAACCGATTGTTATTCCGTTAATGTAATCGAAAAAACTCAGCTGAGAAATCTGTCTTTTTCCCATTACTTTTGTCAGTATAAATAATTCTGTTATTGATAATAATGATGTTAGAATGATTTTCGCAATTACCATTATATTTTCCTTTCTGAATTATATTTTCATACTATATATGTTATCCCTGTTAAAGCAAAATATATAAAATTTAATACAAATTATTATAAAAATTCAACAATAATAAATCTACGAAAAAAAATTTGGAAAAAAGTCTTTATTTTTTCCATATTTAGTGATATAATCAGTAAGGTTATTCACAATGTATTGATATGATGTTTTTTGTGAATTTATTTAAACGATTATTTCTTGATTTACATATAAATAATTTTAGGGAGTGGACCGGATTGTGGATAAGATTTTCATAAACGGTGGCAATCCGCTTAAAGGCGAAGTAACCATAAGCGGTGCTAAAAATGCTGTTCTTGCTATTCTCCCTGCAACCATACTGGCACAGGATATTTGCATTATTGAAAATGTTCCGGATATAAGCGATGTTTCAATGATGATTCGTATTTTACATCAGTTGGGTGCAAGGGTCAGAAATATAGATAAAACTACAATCGAAATTGATACCAGCTCAGTTAATTCTTATGTTGTGACTCATGATATGACTAAACATATGAGGGCATCCTATTACCTTATCGGTACGCTTATGTCACGCTTCGGCAGGGCTAAGGTTGCTATGCCGGGCGGCTGTAATTTCGGCGTTCGTCCTATCGACCAGCACATTAAGGGCTTTGAAATTCTCGGCGCCGAGGTTAATCTTACGGAAAACGCTATGATAGATGTTGATGCTACTGATATTTCGGGCGGTCTTATTTATCTTGATGTTGTTTCCGTGGGCGCAACTATCAACATTATGCTTTCTGCTGTCAGAGCAAAAGGACTTACAGTTATAGAAAATGCCGCAAAAGAGCCTCATATTGTTGACCTTGCAAACTTCCTTAATTCCATGGGTGCGGATATAAGAGGCGCAGGTACTGATGTTATTAAAATCAGAGGAGTTGACAGGCTTCACGGCTGTACTTATTCTATTATTCCCGACCAGATTGAAGCCGGTACATTTATGGTTGCGGCGGCCGCAACTATGGGTGAAGTTCTTATTAAGAATGTTACTACAAAGCATCTTGAATCAATTACCGCAAAGCTTATTCAATGCGGAGTGATTGTTGAAGAATTTGATGATTCTATTCTTGTTAAGTGCGAAAAAAGACCGAAACGCTGTAATGTTAAAACTATGCCCCATCCCGGTTTTCCTACAGATATGCAGCCTCAGTTCACAACCTTGCTTGCCATAGCAGACGGAACAAGCATTGTTTCCGAAGGTGTTTGGGATAACAGATTCCAATATGTTGAACAGCTTTTAAGAATGGGAGCAAAGATTTCTGTAAACGGAAAAACATCAACGGTTGAGGGCGTTGAACACCTGAACGGTTCACTTGTTAAGGCGGATGACCTTCGTGCCGGTGCGGCTATGCTTATTGCAGGTCTTGCCGCTAAAGGTACAACTCAGGTTGAAAATATAGTTTATATTGACAGAGGATATGACGATATTGTCGGCAAGCTGAAAAGTCTCGGCGCAGATATATGGCGTGTCAACGATGACGGCAAGCCCGTTGTTATCAGCTCTGAAACTGCCTGAATAATAAAGGAAGTGTAATTACATGGCAAGATTTAGTTCGCTGTTTTCTTCAAGCAGCGGTAATTGCACATATATCGGTTCAGGTTCTGAAGGAATATTAATAGATGCCGGTGTCAGCTGTAAGCGGATGCTGGCGGCACTTGATTGCATTGGCGTTGATATTGAAAGCGTCGGTGCAATTTTTGTTACTCATGAACACTCTGACCATATATTAGGCCTTCGTGCATTGGCTTCAAAATATAATATAAAAGTTTATACTTCATCAGGGACAATGAAAAAGCTTGAGGAAATGGGAAAGCTTTGCGATAAATACAAGTGTTCTGTTATTCCGGATGAAGGTATGGAATGCAGGGGAATGTTTGTTAAGGGATTCCGTACATCTCATGACTGTGAAGAAAGTCTCGGTTTTACCGTTGAAACACCTGATGACAGGAAAATTTCAATTCTTACCGATACAGGGTATGTTTCAGAAGAAATGTTTAATGCTGTCAGCGGCAGTGATCTTATTCTTGCAGAGTCTAATCACGATGTAGGCATGCTAAGAAACGGTCCGTATAACTATAACCTGAAAAGGCGTATTTTGTCAGATAAAGGGCATCTTTCAAATCTTGCCTGTTCAGAGCTTGTTTCAAGGCTTGTTAATGTCGGCACAACAAGAATTGTACTCGGACATCTCAGCAAAGAAAACAATATTCCCGAGCTCGCATTTCAGACAACAAAAGCAGCACTTGAAACAATGGGCGCAAAGGAAAATACAGATTATCTGATGTATGTTGCAGGGTACGGAGATATAAGAACGGTGGTGCTTTAATGATTGGAATAACGGTTATTTGCATCGGAAAGCTGAAAGAAAAATACCTTCGTGATGCCTGTGATGAATATTCAAAGCGTCTCGGAGCTTTCTGTAAGCTTAACATAATTGAGCTTGGTCCAAAAAGACTTTCGGACAATCCTTCAAAAGGAGAAATTGATAACGCACTTGTTTCTGAAGGGAAAGAGATTATTTCAAAAATTCCCGCCGGTTCAAAGATTTATGCTATGTGTATTGAGGGCAGGCAAATGCCTTCCGAAGCATTGGCTAATGAAATTGAATCTTGCGCAGTTAACGGCTGCAGTAACGCAGTATTTATTATCGGTGGTTCATTCGGTCTGTCAGACGAAGTGAAAAATAAAGCTGATTATAAGCTATCGATGTCAAAAATGACTTTTCCGCATCAGCTTGCAAGGGTTATGCTGCTGGAACAGATTTATCGGGCGTTCAATATTTCATCAGGAGGAAAATATCATAAATAATAATCACGGCTTACGGTGAATTCACCGCAAACCGTGATTTTTTACGCTGATTTTTACAGTTAAAGCAGATTTATAACTGAATATTCAAAAGTTTAGGAATAAATACCGTTAAGAAATTTTTAATAAATGCCATGATTTTTTCAAAAATGTTAAGCGGTACGGTTTTTTCAGCTGAATCATTTATTCCGTATCCCGAAATAATGATATTTATATCGTCGGGTTGGCTGAAATCGGTTGTAAAGCCATTTGTAACGGTGAGCAGGGTTGATTCAAGAATATAGTCAGTGATACCTTGAGCCATAAAGAAATCGGATGTTTCATTAAGAACATATCCGTAAGGATTATTGCCTGTAATTATTTTCAGAACAGAGTCGGCTATTTTTGACGGTGTGGTGCAGAATGCAAGATTGGCAACGCTTCTTGCAAGGACTGCCTTAACACACGCATAAAACAGGGGGAACTCTGTTTCTTTTGTGGATTCGGGTTCGTCACCGTGATAAAATCCGCTCATGATTTTTGCCGCTACCTGATACAGCTTTTCGTAATCACTTTTAGGTATTTCCATACCTGCCAGCTGAGCTATTTCTTCAATGCTGTCAATTTTATCGGGAGATGAACCGTTATCGTATATGGGAAGATTAAGAGCTTCACCGATATTGCTCATTACAAAATCAACAAGTTCATATTCTTTTGAACCGGGCGTAAGCTTTAACAGTTTACCGACTTTTCCGGCGGAGCCGATATACTTATTAAACCAGCGGCATAATCCGGCTTCAAAATATCCGTAAGCATATTCGGAAAAGTTGGTTTCCATAAGGTTTAATTGCTTTGGTGTAAAGCCGTCGGGAAGATATTCAGTATCAATTTCAGTAACATATTTGCTTTCTATATTAACGGAACTGTCTGTAAATGTTACTTCACGGTAAGCGTTTGGTGATGTTATCAGCGCACCTGTCTGGATATCATAAATCTGATTTCCGCTTTTTGTTTCAGCCATTGAAATGTCGTTGGCATGAATATGTCCGGTAAACACAGTTTTTATGCCTGAATCTGCAAGAGCAGTTGCTGTTTTTTCACTGTTATCAATCATAGGCTGAACCGAAAAATGATTAAGAATACTGTGATGCATCATAGCAATAAGATTTTTTCCGTCTTTTTTCGCTTTTTCTGCTTCGGACTTAATCCATTCAACAGTTGCCGAATCTATTTTACCGTTATCTGACCCGTATATTGCAGTGTCTATTGCAATAAGTCTGTAGTTATCAGATAAATCAACAGTGTATGATGCTGTTTCGTTATGAAGCGAAAGAGCTTCATTATAGCCGAAATCCTTATAAATTTCTTTAAACTCATCAATACTTATGTATTTGTCAAAATTATCGTCATCGCAGTCATGATTCCCGCAAATAACATAAATCTGTTTACCGCTTCTTTTTTCTGTTTCTTTCAGAATTTCCGCAAATTTCAAATGCGACTGCCTTTTTCCGCAGGTTAAATCACCGCAGATAAGCAAATATTCGCTGTCTGAATTTTCAAAATCATGAAGCATACTTCTTAAAATTGCCTCAGATTCGTGATTCATCTGCCCCTGAAAGCTGGCATGGAAATATATATCGTTATTAAGCATTCCTTCTTTTGCGGCGGTTTCAGCATTGGCAGGTTCAATTTTTTCGGTATCCTCTGCACATTGATAATGAGTATCTGTTGTAACTGTAATTTTAAGACTGTCACTTTCTGCAAAGCTGTTGGTTATAACCGGACCTGACAGTAAAGCTATACACAGAAAAACTGATATAATTTTTTTCATACTGTTCACTCCTTATTACTTTTGCTGGGTCGGTCCCATATTAGCGGCGCCTGTATAAACAACATCTTCCGGAAGGGGATAGTATTTAGGTACACTGTTGTCACGCTGATAAAGCCTGACATGTTCACCTCTCGGAGTGATGTCAACAACATCACAGCCTCTCCAGTATACTGTGTATTCCGTACCCCTCGCAATTTCTTTTTTTGCAACTGTTTCAAGCTTGAATGTAAATTCACAGCACTGGTTTTCTTTTATTTCAATTACGGCGCAGTTGCTGATATATTCAGGTTTTACTTCTTTGCCGTTTACGGTGAAGGCGGTGTTTTCACTGTTCCAGTCATAAAGTCTGAATCCGATTTTGCAGTTTTTCTTAGCTGTGATTATTATTTTACCCTCATCAGGAATAAATGAGTTTATTTTTATGAAATCAGTTTCTTTATCACATGGAATATTAAGTATAAATGCTCCGTTTTCCTGAGTTACAACATTGTCCCATACTGTTTTCAGCGCAACCGGGGCAGTGCCCACACAACAGCCGGCAATAGAACGGAATCTGGTTAACGAAATAGAGTTGGGTTCACTGCCGCCTGTAAATCCGCCTATCATTCTCTTGTCAATGTCACGGTATGTTATTCCGTTGCCGTCAGGCAGAGAGTTATCACATTCAACATATCCTGTATATCTGACCTGATTTTCCATGAGCTGATTTCTTGCAAATAAGTTCATATCGTTGCGGTATTGTGTAAAGCCGCATTTTATCAGTTCATCTGCACATATTATCATATCTCTGATACAGCAGGTTTCACAGTGTTCTTCATTCATAGGATGCCATTGAGCGTATTCGGGTATCCAGCCGAAATCAGATGAAAGTGAGCGTACATAATCGTAAATTGCTTTGCCTTTTGTAATGTATTTTTCGTTTTCTGTAAGTCTACCCAGCTTTACAAGTCCGCAGGCAAACCATACTGCTGAATGAACATGACCGAAAAATTCCATTTTATAGTTAAAATATCTTGACGGACCGAGGACGAAGTTTGCAATTCCTTTTGCAAGGTCAAGAGCTGTTTCGTCACCTTTAAGCTCGTATCTTCTTACAAGAGCCTGAAGCATAACGGCGTTTCTGATTGCCTGTTCGCCTCTGCCTGTATGTCTTGTAAAATCGAACCCGCCGTCTTTAAGATAAACATCGTTGGGAAATTCATAAATCGGTTCTGTTTCTTCAAAATCACCTGACCAGAATGTTCTGACTTTTCTGTGAATAACAAGTGAACGCATACCTTCGATAAGTTCTTTGGTTCTTTTTTCCGCTTCGGCATCGTCAGGGTATTCTTCTGTTATCAAATTCAGAGCAGGGAGAATATAACCCATTTCATGAAAAGAAGAATGAACAGTATGTGTCCACGGGTATTTTTCGCAAAACCGAAGTCCGTGTTCACCCCATGATTTCATCAGATGTCTTCTGAGTGACTGCTTAACATCGTCACCAAGGTCTGTGTTGAGCATTTGCATTGAGCTTACAAGTCCCTCATACCATGAACCTACAAGCTCCGCATCATCAACTCTGCAATGGGCGGCCTCGGCAGGTTTTTTATTCGGAAGCAAAAGCCAGTATGGCAGGTTGTCATAAGCTTTATCAACCATATTGGTAATATAATGATGAACGAGCTGTGCGCTTTCAACGGGATTGAATTTATTGTACATAAGTTAACATCTCCTACAGTTTATTGTAATGTTTAAGCCATTTTTCAATACCTGCTTCATTGTATTTTTGAGGAATTTCAGATTTGACATTTGAAAGCAGAATAAACTTTTTCAACGCTTTTACAAGAGGAATAATCAGCTTCGGTCTTGATAAAATTTTACATTTTTCCAAAAGCTGAACGAATGTGTATTTGCTGTTGCCTCCGCCTGCAATTTCCTTAGCTGTAATAATTTTCTTCTTAATCATAAAATCTATGTCATCCGAATCAATATCCGAAAGAAGATTTTTAACAATAAGGTTGTTATATTGCTTTTCACCGTGTTCTTTGAAATAATTGTAATTATAACCCCATAACCCTTCAACCGATGTGTCGAATCCGGAATTTATAAGATTATCTGCAAGGATTTTGCCTGCTCTCATGCTTAAATCAATACCCGAGCCGCTTAAAGGCTCAGTCATATATGCACAGTTTCCTATTGCTGCGTAAGAGTTACATACCATAACGGGCAGATTTTTTCTTAAAGGAAGTTTTTCATAAACTCCGCCTCGCAGTATTTCATTCCCCATGTAAGGATAGTCACTGTGAAAATCCGACAGGGCGTTGTCAACATCTTTCTGACTCAGCTTGCCGAAACCGCCTATTAAAACATCAATAAAGTCTTTTCGTGTTATAACCCAGTCCATGCCGGGTTTTCCGCAATGAAAAAAATATATCATACTTTCAGGCTGAGTAATTATGTTCTCCGTTTTTGAAAAATAACCTCTCCATGCGCAGAAAATATCTTTTGAATTTATATTATTTTCAATTCTGAATTTATCGGGAAGGTTTGTTCTTATCGGTGAAAACAATCCGCATGAATCAATAACCATATCGGCATATACTTTTTCACTTTTACCGTTTTTATTGTATTGAATTCCCGTGATTTTTTTGTCATCGTACAAAGCTCCTGAAATATCAGCATCAAATATGAATTTAACGCCTTGACTTTCTGCAAAGTTGATAAGGTAGTTAATAAGGAATTTTCTGTCAATATATACTATATTGGGACTCGGGTCTTTTTCTTTTACAATTTTAACTGATTTGCCTGGATTATAATAACCTGTTTTTGTGAATTTCATAAAACAGGAATCATCAGGCATCGGAATATCAGATTTAGTGAAAGTATCTTTTCTAAGGCTGTCATGCCAGTCAAAGCCCATATTATCACGGCTGTTTTTTTCATATACGGTAACATCGCAGCCGTTTTTTGCAAGTTTTGAAGCGGCAACAATACCGCCGTGACCGCATCCTGCAACAATAATCCTTATCATAAGAGCAATCCTTTCATTTGTGCTTGATTTTATTATACTTAATGATGTATAATACTTTATAGCATAAATCTGTTGCCAAACAGGATTATTGTGTAATTGTTTTTATCAGAAGGTGATGTAAATGAAAAGCACCGCAAGGTATGAGCTTCAGCCGAAAAAACCGCTCAAAATAATTACTTACCATTTTGTTGACCATGCTAAAATATGGCGTCACTGGCATGAATATCTTGAAATTATCTTTCTTGTTCACGGTAAATTCAGGTTGAAATCAGATGACAATGTGTTTGATGCTTCAGACGGGGATATTATTGTTTTTAATTCTTTTGAAATACACGAGAGCATTCAGCTTTCAGAGAATAATGAATATTATGTTTTTATTGTTCCGCCTGAGTTTACAGGTGTGTGGAACGAGGAAAATGAATTTAAGATTAAGAATATTATTATCGGCGATGAAGATTGCAGGTCTGCATTGAGAAGGGCGGCAGAATGTGTAAATAAATCTTCAGAAAACAATGATTTTCTGCTTAATTCATACATTTTCAGATTTTTGCATTATGCCTCTGTTAATCATTCGTTCTGTTCTTCAAGGCCGGCTGAGCTTACGGAAAAAAACAGATATATGGTTGAGGATATTAAAAACAGGATTTTAAGCTGTTATTCTGAGCCGATAAATGTTGAGCTTCTTGCGAATGCGTTTTTTGTCAGCGTTTCACACCTTCAGCACACTTTTAAGCAGCATACGGGTATGAGCATTGTTGATTTTATCAACAAAACACGAGTTGAAAACTCTAAAAAGCTTTTAAGAGAGACGAAACTGCATATTTCCGCAATAGCTGAAAAAGTGGGGATTTACGATTATAATTATTTCTCAAGAGTATTTAAGAAATATGCAGGAATCAGTCCGACACAGTACAGAAAAAATGTTTTACACGGAGAGAAAGAATGAGCTTGAAAAAATATAAAACAGGTTTGCCTGTTGTAAAGGATTTTATAAAATCAGTAGCATATCTTGATTGCGGAAATACAATAAAAACAGTTGTATGCACGAAGTTGAGCTGTTATAATGCCGCTCTTTTTGTATGCGGAAAATACTACGGTGATTGTTTTAATGACGATGAACCGTATGACAGAAAGTCGCATGTTTTCTATGTTGACAAAGGTGCTTTGTCGCAGGGAATAAAAATTACATTTGCATTCAGACCTGTTTTAAAGTTTTTTTCTGTATGTCATGTATGTTTTACTTATAAATGCCCTGTATTTGCGGACGAGAATAATCTTATAAACGAATATGACAGTAAGCTTTTATCTGTTAAAGAAGAAACAGAAGTACTCTATGCAGGCGTAATGCATAAGCATATTCTGTTTAATGATAAAAACAGTATGCCTGTTCACGGTTTTATGTGTCAATCAGATTTACAACATTCGTCTGTTTATGTGGGAACACCGTCTGACGGATATGAAAGTGTCAAAGTAAGGGCAACAATACCGGAGATGGCTGATTCCGCCGAAGAAAACGGGAAAAAAGTTATTGCTGCAACTAATGGGGATTTCTTTGACATTTTCGGAGATTTCCACCCGGCAGGGTTGTGCATTAAAAACGGAAAAATTATTGCAAATGCAAATAGTGAAAGACCGTTTTTTGCAATGGATAAAAACGGTAAAGCGTTTATTACAGACAAATTTGAAAGCGGAAAGATAATGAACAGCTTTGAATTTGCTGTTTCAGGGAATTATATGATATTGAAAAACGGGGAGATTTATAATTACGCACCTCTTGAACCTTTTTCGTATGTCAGACATCCGAGAACTTGTGTAGGTATCAGGAAAGACGGAAGTGTTATTATTCTTGTGATTGACGGAAGAATACCCGAGTATTCAAACGGAGCAACACTGGTTGATCTGGCAAAGCTTATGCAGCTTTACGGGGCTGACAGAGCATTGAATCTTGACGGAGGCGGTTCATCGGCGATGTATATAAAAAAAGACGGTAAGTTAAAATTGCAGTCAAGACCTGCCGACTTGTTTAAGCCTGCCGCAGGACTGATAAGGAAAGATTATAATTCTTTAATGTTTATTCAAAAGAATAACAGCAAAATTGACAAATAACTGACGGAGGTTTTGGCAATTTTAACAAAAGTACATATCTATATTGCATAAATATTGGATAGTCTTTTTGTGCAATTTCACTTGACTTTCTGAAGATAAATGCTATAATGTTAGTGTAATCGGAAATGAAAGGAGAGACAGATATGGAAAATGAAATTTTCAACTATGAAATGAAGCTTATTGATGAAGTTTCCCACAGCAGATTTTCATTCAGAAAAGTATTAAAGCTTCTTAAAATCAATGCAATCGCTGAACACAACTGATTGCGGCCGGTTGAGCATGATGCTTCTATCGGCAGATTGTTAAAATCAGTGCTTAAAGCACTTTATATAAAGGTCGATTTTCGGCTGACTCAGAAATCCAGCTGTCGGTATTTTGCCGGCAGCTTTTTGATTGCGTTTTTCGGTGCGTGCAGATTTATAAATTATTTGCTTCTTTGAGACCCGTTGAAAATGATATTTTGACAAAGCGGTTGTGTTATTTATATAAATATGGTACAATCAGACCATTGAAGTACAGGATGTGATTTTATGATAAAAAAATTTCTCAGCGTAATATTATGCGTATGTGTTCTTTTTTCGTGCTGCGTTTGTGCTTTTGCACAAGATGCTTATCCTGAATCTGTACCGGAATATATCAGAATAACAGACGGAATATTTGAACTGATAAGAAGCTTTTTCGGGATTTTTAATATAAAATTTAATTATCCTGATTGTGAAAGATTATGTGAAATTCCCGAAATTGAAAAAGATTATGTTCCCCAGGGATTTTGCTATATTGAGTCGCTGAATATGTTTGCTGTGTCGTACTACAGCAATAAAGATGACAATTCGATTATTTCTCTCATTTATGCTGAAAACGGGAAAAGATTTAAAACAGTGAAGCTTCTTTATGAAGACGGTTCGCCATGTAAAGCTCATGCAGGCGGTGTGGCTGATATAGGTGATTCGCTTATAGTTTCTTCCGGCAAAGCTGTCAGAAGACTTAAATTAGATGATGTTTTAAGCTCTTATGATTATTCTTATGTAAAATTCAGCGGCAGAATGGCAACCGATATGCAGGCTTCTTATGTCTGTTCTTATGGGAATGACCTTTTTGTCGGTCAGTTTTATTCATTTACACCTGACGGAACTTATGACACTCCCGTTGAACAAAGAATTTTCACATCCGCCTTTGGCAGAAACTATGCAATGTGTGAAAAATATGATTTATCTGATTTGGATAAGGCCTTTTCGGGGGAAAAGACAGAGCCTCTTATGGTTATTTCCATGCCTAATTCTGTTCAGGGTATTTCGTATGACGGGGAAACATTTGTAACAAGCACATCATATACTTTTAATAATCCTTCAAAAATCAGATATTATAATTTGACGCAATCAGATTATATGTTTAATATGAACGGCAAAGACTTGCCTCTTTATATTATAAACGAGGCACAGGCGAAAAAAACAGTTAAGGTTCCTCCGATGGCAGAGGGAATTGACTTTTATAACGGAAAAGTTACGGGGATTTTTGAATCAGGTGCAAAAAAATTCTGGTATTCAGCTGTCAGAACGCCGTATATATGCACTTTTTCATAATTAAGTTTATTATTGTTCAAAAAATACGGAGGAAAAATTTATGTCCCTTAAAATACTAAAGCAGGAGGGCTTTGCCAGAAGATGCGAGTTCAAAACTCCTCACGGAACGGTACAGACACCTGCTTTTCAGAATGTTGCAACCTGCGGAGCGATTAAAGGCGGATTAGATGCGTATGATTTGGAAAATATCGGCTGTCAAGTTCAGCTTTGCAATACATATCATCTTCATGTCAGACCGGGCGACAAGCTTGTTAAAGAGATGGGCGGTATAAGGGAATTTACAGGCTGGAAAGGCCCTGTTCTTACAGACAGTGGAGGCTTTCAGGTGTTTTCTCTTGCTTCTTTGCGTAAAATTAAAGAGGAAGGCGTAACCTTTGCATCTCATATTGACGGAAGAAAGATTTTTATGGGACCTGAAGAAAGTATGCAGATTCAGTCAAACCTTGCGTCAACAATAGCTATGGCATTTGATGAATGTGTTGAAAATCCTGCATCGTATATGTACGCCAGGGCTTCTTGTGAAAGAACAGTCCGTTGGCTTGAAAGATGCAAAGCAGAAATGGAAAGGCTGAAATCTCTGCCGGATACGCTTAATAAGGAACAGCTGCTTTTCGGGATAAATCAGGGCTGTACATATGATGACCTCAGAATTGAAAATATGCAGAAAATAGCAGAGCTTGATCTTGACGGTTACGCAATCGGCGGTCTTGCCGTCGGTGAGCCGAAAGAGGATATGTACCGTATTATTTCTGCGGTTGAACCGTATATGCCTAAAAATAAAATTCGTTATCTCATGGGAGTGGGAACACCGGGAAACATTCTTGAAGCCGTCAGCAGAGGGGTTGACTTTTTTGATTGTGTTATGCCTTCAAGAAATGCCCGCCACGGTCATTTGTTTACAATGAACGGTATTATAAATATTAACAATGCCAAGTATGAAAATGACAGCAGACCTATAGAAGAAGGGTGTCAGTGTCCCACTTGTCAGAGACACTCAAGAGCGTTTATCCGTCATCTTTTCAAGGCAAAGGAGATACTCGCAATGAGGCTTTGCGTTACTCATAATCTGTATTTTTACAATTCGCTTATGGTAAAAATCAGGGAAAATCTTGATAACGGTACTTTTACTGAGTTCAAAGAAAAATATACTGATGTACTTGATACAAGAATTTAATTTTTCAGTTGACTATATGCTGAAATAGTCGTATTATATTTGGGAAGTAAAAAAAGAGGTGTTTATATGTTTTTATCTATTATTAACAAACTTGTTGTTTCCATTCTGGTTCCTGCGCTTATGGCAAGCATTTCACCTGTTTTGCTTGTTAAAAAAATTATTTACAGACCGACTGAAACAATTTCCGTTGCAGAAGCGGGTATTGACCCTGAGTCAGTTTACCTGACAGCGCATAAAGGCGTTCTTTCATACGCTCCGGAAAATACCATCCCTGCATTTGAAAAAGCAGTTGAAATGGGTTATTATTCAGCGGAATGTGATATCAGACTTACTAAAGATAAAAAGTGGGTTCTTTCTCACGGTGAAGATGTTAATAAAAGATTCTGGCAGTTCGGCAATATGAGTGATTATACACTTGAGGAATTAAAGACATATACTTACAAAAACGGAACAAGCTTCTGGAAGTTCGATAACCTTAAAATTCCCACACTTGATGAATTTCTTGATGTTTTTGTTGGCAGTAAAACAAAACCTCAGATCGAAATTAAAACAGATAATTATGATATGCTTTATACTGTAGTTGATAAAGTTGTTGCTAAGGGACTTGAAAATCAGGCAATAGTTATTTCATTTGACCTGGAACAGCTCAGAGTAATTCATCAGCTTAATGAAAATATTGAGCTTTGGTATCTTGTTGATGAAATAACTGATGATATTATTGATGAAGCCCGTGAAGTAAGTGACGATATCTGGCTGTCAGCAAATTATGAAAAGAATAACGCCGAATCAATCAAACTTGCGATTGACAGAAAAATAGGTGTTTCATTCTGGACTGTAAATGATATTGAAGCTGCAAAGCAGCTTTATGATATGGGCGTAAGATATATTGAAACAGATATTCTTTGCAACTGAGGAAGGAGATTATTATGGATAAAAAATTAAAAATAGGCTTTGTAGGCTGCGGTGCTATTGCAAATAATAAGCATCTTACCGCACTTAAAAGAATTGATGAGGTTGAGATTGTTGCTTTTTGCGATATTATAGAGGAAAGAGCAATAAAAACCGCTGAAAAATTCGGAGTTGAAGGAGCAAAAGTTTATACGGATTATAAAGAGCTTCTTAAAGATGAAACTATTGATGTTGTTCATGTCTGCACTCCTAACCGTTCACATTCTTTTATTTCCTGCGATGCTATGAAAGCCGGCAAGCATGTAATGTGTGAAAAGCCTATGGCAATAAATTCAGCAGAAGCTAAAATGATGGTTGACACTTCAAAAGAAACAGGCAAAAAGCTTACTATCGGTTATCAGAGCAGATTCAGAAAAGATTCTCAGTATCTTAAAACCTGCTGTATGAATGATGAACTCGGTGAAATATATTATGCAAAGGCTCACGCTGTAAGAAGAAGAGCCGTTCCTACATGGGGAGTTTTTCTTAATGAGTATGAGCAGGGCGGAGGACCCCTTATTGATATAGGCACTCATGCCCTTGACCTCACGCTGTGGATGATGGATAATTACGAGCCTAAAATGGTTGTTGGCAGCGTATATAAAAAGCTGGGCAATCAGAAAGGCACCGCAAATGCGTGGGGAGATTGGGATATTGAAAAATATACCGTTGAAGATTCTGCCTTCGGATACATAGTTATGAAAAACGGTGCAACGATAGTTCTTGAGTCAAGCTGGGCACTTAATACCCTTGATGTTATTGAAGCTTCAACTTCTCTTTGCGGCACAAAGGCAGGCGCTGATATGCGTGACGGCCTGCGTTTGAACTATGTAAAGAATAATCTTCAGGTTGTTGAAAAGCCGAATCTTGATATCGGCGGCGTTGCGTTCTTTGAAGGAAAATCAGCAGACCCGTCTGAAATTGAGGCAAAATGCTGGATAGACTCTATTCTTTACGATAAAGAGGTTGTTACGAAACCCGAACAGGCATATGTTGTAACACAGATTCTTGAAGCTATTTATGAGTCAGGCAAGACAGGACTTCCTGTTATGTTTGACTGAGTATGTTAAAATAAATCAAGTTATTTCCTAAATTTGTCATTGACAAAAAGGGATTTTAGGTTTATTATATCTAAAAATAATCAAAATGCAGTGATGATATTAAGTTGCCCGGGCAAATTTTCAGAGAGTCTCCGGTTGGTGAAAGGTGATAAAAATCCTGTGCAGCTGTCTCGTATCGGAGCATAATTCCTGAAATCAGTAGGGAATTACGGGCGGTTCCGTTATTAACCTGTGGCTTGTCAGAGCTGAGAGTGGCCTTTTGGGCAATACGGGTGGTACCGTGGTTAATTTATTTAATCATCCCGCAGAAATCATATGATTCCTGCGGGATTTTTTACGAAAAAGAGGTTTTGATATGAAGAAAATTTTCGTTTCCGACATTACATTGAAGGAGCTTGCCGAGCAGAAAGATTTTACTTTGCTTTTCAGAGAGAAAACTTCTCTTGCAAAGTGTATTGATTCTTTCGGAGCGGATTCAGTGGAGCTTCCTGAAATAAAAAATATCAAAGAGGATACCATAGTTTACAGAACAATATCCTCTGTTGTTGAAAACAGCTTCGTATGTGTTCCGGTCGGGTTCACTAAAGAAAGCCTGAATAATGCGTGGGAATGTGTTAAGGATGCGGCTAAACCCTGCCTGCAGGTTTCGTTGCCCGTTTCTACCGTTCAGATGGAGTATTCGTATCATCTTAAAAGCAATAAAATGCTTCTTAAAATTGAGGAGCTTTGCACTTTTGCAAAAGAAAAATGTGAATTTGTTCAGTTTACGGCTCTTGATGCTACAAGAGCAGATGATGAATTTCTTAAAGAGGCTTGCATAACTGCCGAAAAATGCGGTGTATGCGCAGTTACCCTTTGTGATGATGCCGGCGTTATGCTTCCTGATGAATTTGCCGGCCTTGTTAAAAAAATAAAATCTGTCTGCAATATTCCCATTTATGTTAAAACATCTGATAATATTAACCTTGCAGTCGCATCGGCTGTAGCGGCAGTATGTGCCGGTGCAGACGGAGTAAAAACTGCCGTTACAGGTAAAAATGTTTTGCTTACAGATAAGTTTGCAGATGTTGTTTCCGCAAGAGGTGAAAGCCTTGATATCTGCACAAATCTTGACATAACAAAAATTCACAGGGATATAAAAGATATGCTTAAGAATTTCAATAATAATTCCGTAAGCGGTACAGGCCTTTCAGATAACGGTCAGACTGATATATTCCTTGATTCAACTTCATCACTCACTCAGCTTTGCGATGCAGTTAAAACACTCGGGTATGACCTTTCAGATGATGATTGCGGTAAGGTTTACAGGGCATTGATGAGAGTTTGCGAGAAGAAAAGCTTTGTAGGTGCAAAAGAGCTTGAAGCTATTGTTGCTTCGTCAGCAATGCAGGTTCCTTCAACATATCATGTTAAATCATATAATACAGTAAGCGGTAATCTGATTTCCGCAATGTCAAGCATTACTCTTAAAAAGAACGATGAAGAGCTGAGCGGCGTCAGCATCGGTGACGGCCCTATTGATGCTTCTTTCAGAGCGATTGAAGCTATTGTCGGCTACCATTATGAGCTTGATGATTTTCAGATTCATTCCGTTACAGAGGGCAAAGAATCTATCGGTTCTGCTTTTGTCAGACTCCGCAGTGACGGGAAGCTTTATTCCGGCAACGGACTTTCCACAGATATTGTAGGCGCAAGCATTCGTGCCTATATAAATGCTTTGAACAAAATAGTTTTCGAGGAGAATTAAAATGAAGCTGACTTTTTCAACAAAATATATCAGAAAAAATTCATTTCTTGATATCTGTAAAGCGGCTTATGATTACGGATATGCCGGATTTGAAATATATGATGCTCAAAGCGAAAGAAAAGCTCATTCCGACAGTATTCTGAGAATTGAAAATGCAGTTGACTCAAAAAGGAAATTAAATAACAGAAATATTTCTGTTTCCGCTTTAATGTTTCCTGACCAGCTTGACGATGTATCTGTTCCCGAAAACGCACTTGCCAATTATGTTGAAATGGCTAAATACGCAGGAATAGAGACAATTATTATTAAGGTTAAAAACAAGCCGGATATGACTGAATTTTCAAAAAGACTCAATCCTGCTATAAAAGCGGCCGAAGGTTCAGAGGTTGAAATATTGCTTGAAACAAGCGAATATCTTTCTAACACTGAAAATGTGCTTGAAATAATAAGATATTTCGGCACTGGTGTTCTCGGTGCGTCGTGGAATATAAGACAGACTTATTTTTCAGGCGGTGAGACTGCTGAAACAACAATAAAGAACCTCGGTGCTTATATCAGATATGTACGGCTCGGGGATAAAAAAGGCGACACCAATGTGCTCATAGGCGAAGGGAATCTTCCTGTTGAATCGTTTATAAATGCATTACATTCACTTAATTATGAAGGATTTATCTGTGCAAACGGAAATGATGAAATAAGTGACCCTGACATTGTTCTTACTCATTTTCTTAATTATCTTTCAAAATTTGAAGAGAAAAAATCTGAAAGCGGTCAGCGCTTTTACAACCGTTCAAGAACAGGTACTTTTGTCTGGAAAAAGTATGATGTAATAGATAAAACTTTCTCACAGGTTCTTGATGTAATGGCTGAAAGATATCCTGACCAGCTTGCTTTTAAGTATACAACCCTTGATTACACAAGGACTTATTCACAGTTCAAAAAAGATGTTGACCGTGTGGCGGCATCACTTATTTCTCTCGGAGTTAAAAAGGGACATCATGTTGCTGTATGGGCAACAAATGTGCCTGAATGGTTTATTGCATTCTGGGCAACAACCAAAATCGGTGCGGTTCTCGTAACTGTAAACACCGCATATAAAATCCATGAAATTGAATATCTTCTCCGTCAGTCGGATACCCATACTCTTATTATGATTGAGAACTGCAAAGACACCAGCTATAAAAATATAATGCAGGAGCTTTGTCCTGAGCTTGAAGAATTAAAGCCGGGTCAACCTCTTTATTCTAAAAATCTTCCCTTCCTGCGTAATATAGTTACTGTCGGTTTTTCGATGAACGGCTGTCTTTCATGGGAAGAAATGCTCAAAAGAGCTGATATGGTTCCCCGGGAGGAGGTTCGTCGCAGAGCTTCGCTTGTTATGCCGGATGATGTTTGCAATATGCAGTACACATCAGGAACAACAGGCTTCCCGAAAGGTGTTATGTTGACACACAGCAATATAGTAAATAACGGTAAAATAATCGGTGACAGAATGGATCTTTCCACTGCAGACAGGATGATGATTCAGGTTCCGATGTTCCATTGCTTCGGTATGGTTCTTTCTATGACATCTGTAATGACTCACGGCGGAACAATCTGCCCGTTGCCGTATTTTTCACCAAAATCATCTCTTTCATGCATCAACAATGAAAAGATTACCTGCTTTAACGGGGTTCCCACAATGTTCATTGCAATGTTTAATCACGAGGATTTCCCGAAAACTGATTTTTCACATATTCGTACAGGCATAATGGCAGGTTCAAACTGTCCGCCTGAGCTTATGAGAAAAGCCGCAAAAGAAATGAATATGAAAGAAATTATCAGTGTTTACGGTCAGACCGAAGCTTCTCCGGGATGTACGATGGGCGAAGTAAATGAGGATATTGACCACCGTGTTGATACTGTAGGAAGTGCGTTCCCCGGTGTTGAGTGTAAAATAATTGACCCTGAAACAGGGGAGGATTTGCCTGACGGTGAAAACGGTGAGTTTGTTGCCCGAGGCTTTAATATAATGAAAGGTTACTATAAAATGCCCAAGGAAACAGCCGAGGCCATTGACAGTGAAGGCTGGCTTCATTCGGGAGATATTTGCTGCCGTACCCCTGACGGATATTATAAAGTAACAGGCAGACTGAAAGATATGATTATCCGTGGAGGAGAAAATATTTATCCCAGAGAAATCGAAGAATTCTATCTTACCAGTGATAAAATTCGGGATGTTCAGGTTATCGGTGTGCCTGATAAAAAATACGGCGAAGAGGCGTGTGCGTGGATTATACTTCATGACGGTGAAACTGCCGATGAAGAGTATATGCGTCAGTTCGGTATTTCTCACATTGCTTTTCATAAAGTTCCCAGGTATTTTATATTTACGGATAAATTCCCGATGAATGCGGCAGGAAAAATTCTTAAATATAAAATGCGTGAAGAATCAATAGAAAGATTGGGCCTTTAACATTGACTTTTATTTTATAAAATTGTATAATCACAGTGTAGCGACATAATGCGTAATTTCATTATGTTTTTATATGAACAATTAAGTAAAGGAGCTGCAAAAAATGAAAAAGATGAAAAAAGTTTTATCAGTAATTCTTTGTATCGCAATTCTTTTCTCAATGGCAGGTATTTCCTCATCTGCTAAGAAAAGTCCTGTAATTGAAGGCGCAAAGGATGTAGGGGCTAATATTCTTGATAATGTTCTTGCAACACTCAGTGTTTCTCTTGACAGAGGATTGACACTTCTTCTTAACGGTGTTCTTGACGGGATAAGCCTCTCAAACAAAGGCATTGCAGATGTTTCCACCTACAAAAATGAGCTGGCTGAAAAATATTCAGGTCATGATTCTTTCGCAGATAATGCTTCTGAGAAAGCACAGTTCAGCCTCGGATATGACAAGCGCTCAATAATGCCGGAAGATTTTTATAATGCAACATATTATAAATACGGCGCATCGGGAATCGGTCCCCTTATTGATTACGGTGTTGAAATCAATAAGACTGCTTCTGACCTTTCGGAGTATTATGCTGATCAATATGCTGAAAAATACGGACTTTCTCAGCAGGAGCGTGACGAAGCCGCCGCACAGCTGAAAGAAAGATATTCATCTGATGTTCTCAGCGTTCGCACAATCTGCCTTGATGATTCAAGAGGAAAGGTTCTTATTGCGGCAGTTGACTGTATCGGTATGACAAATGCAAGTCAGAACGAAATAGTTAAGCTTGTTGATAAGTATTGCAAGGAAAACGGCATCGATGATGTTGTCAGCATAAATGTTTGCGCAACTCATACTCACAGCGGTATTGATACTCTCGGAATTATGCAGTGTGTCGGTCAGGTTATTGACGGTTCATTGCTTGATAATTATCTCAGAGGAATCAAGAACTCAGTTCCTGATGATAAATACATGAATTTCCTTTATGAAACAGTTGCAAATTCAATGATAAATGCTTACAACAACATTGAAAGCGGCAGTCTTTATTTCGCAAAGGACGATTCAACAATAGAATATACTGATTCTGAAGGTCAGGAGAAAGAATTTAATTTCTTCCAGGGCAGCAATGATGAAGTTGATTTTATTTCTGAAATATATAAGCTCACATTTGTTCCCGATAATTTTGAATCTAAAAAGACAGTTATCGCAAACTTTGCCGTTCATCCCGAAAAGGTGGGCGTAAGCAGTGCTGAAGAAATTACTCCTATGATTTCGGCTGACTTCATTCCTTATATGGAACAGCAGATTTCTGCTGCTGAGGATGATTGCAACTTCATTTTCATCAATTCGGCTATCGGTTCATTTATTAAAATGAGCTTCGGTTCGGCAAACGAGATGTACAGAGAGGTTTATCCTGACGGAAAGAATCCTCTTTTTGATACAACTTATGAAAACCGCTCAATGAGATACGGCATTATTATAGGTGACTATATTGCCGCAATTCCTCAGGGCGAAAAGATAGACCCGATTCTTAATGTTAAAACTAAGGATATTACTATTAAATGTGACAACCCTGTTATCAGACTTCTTGCACTTGTTCGTATGACAAATAATGTTATTCTTACAGACAGCGAGAATAATGTTTACACCGTTTCCAATGTCGGTTATATGGAAATCGGTAAGAATATTAAAATATTTATGTGCCCCGGCGAAATGAATCCTGAGGTTATTCACACCGCAGACCATATGCTTTCAAGCAGATATTCTATCACTAAAGATGAATTCCAGTATGAGCCTCTTACATCATATTTTGATGAAGATGACGATGTTCTCTGTTTTGGCCTTATGAACGATATGGCAGGCTATATTGACCCTGATAATGACTATTCTCTTGTTGTTCTCAGATTTAACGAATACGGTCAGCCTGAAGGGGAATATGCGTTCAACGCCAACTTTAACGCATGGCTGTTCTCTTATTCATCAGATACAGCTTCAACTCTTGTAGGTAATTTCCTTGACCTTGTTAATGAATCAAACGGTCTGGAACCTCAGGGTGTAATAACCCGTGATTTTGGCAGAGTAATTCCCCATTACATAAAATTCATTCTGGATATTATCTTCAATATTCTTGAAGTTTTCGGAATAAAATTCTAATAGTTCTTAAAGTTATTTTTAATTGAAAAGCGGAACATAAACTGATTTAATTCAGTTTATGTTCCGCTTTTATCATTATAAATTTTCGTTACATACAGTGTGCCGTTTTTTACTTTGAATTTAATTTCTTTGCCGTCAAAATTAAAACCGTAAACCCTGTTTTCATCATTCTGATATGACGGCCTTGGGTCTTGTGACAGAATCTGAGTTAAAACATCTGCAAATTCAGCAGAAAGGTTATTCTTTATACTGTCAGGTATAACTACATTAAGCGAATAGTCTTTTACTTTATCTGCAAATCCGCCGGTGGCATCAGGTATGCAGTCAGTATTTGGCAAATACGGTTTTATATCATAAATCGGAGTGCCGTCAGCTAAATCCGCACCGCTGACATGAATGATGCACCCTGAATTTTCAGTGGCTTCAATTTTTTCAATTTTAACACATGAAAGTCCTATGGGGTTCGGTCTGAAAGGTGAACGGGTTGCAAAAACCCCCATTCGTTTATTCCCTCCCAGCCTCGGCGGCCTTACAGTAAGTGAGTTGCTTTCTTCAGACAGGGAAAATTCCCATATAAGCCATATATGGGAGTAGTCCTCAAGTCCTCTTATTGCGTCGGGACTTCTGTATTCAGGTTCAAATATTATCTGCGAATAAATCCCTTTAACAAGATTGCTTTGCCTCGGTATTCCGAATTTTGAGGTAAATCCGTTTTTTATTACAGCGATTTTTTTCATTTTATAATTCGTAATCCGCACACGCTCTGTCGGTTATAACTGAGTGAACAAATTTTTTAACTTCAAGATGAGCAGAATGAACCTGATATCCGTCAAGAGCTTCTTTGCTTTCAAATTCGGAATACAAAGCGACATCATATCCCTTGGGATTATAATTAAAACCGACTTCTGCGCTTATGAGCCCCGGAACAATTCCTTTTAATGAAGTAAGCTTTTCACGCATTGTTTCCATATTTTTTTGTTTGTTTTCATCATCTCTGACATTCCAGAAAACAATATGCTTGACCATAATTATTTACCTCTTTTATAAAATGTTGAATAATTTTAAAATATTATAACAGAATAATTATGCAATTACAAGTTATCAATAATAGTATCGGAGGAATAATATGAAAAAATTTATCTGTATTTTTTTGACTGCGGTTTTGGCATTTTCTTTTGTTGCGTGTTCCGATAAGGGAGCAAAAGGAGATAAAAAAGAGAAAATGGAAATTTATTTTCTTAATTTTAAGCCTGAAATTGCTGACATTTATAAAGAAATTGCAACAGAATATGAAAAAGAAAAAGGAATTGCCGTTAAGGTTGTAACCGCTGCCAGCGACACCTATGAAACAACTCTTAAATCAGAAATCGCCAAAAACAATGCCCCTGTAATTTTTCAGATAAACGGTCCCGTTGGTTATGAATCATGGAAAAATTATTGCAAAAATCTTAAAGATACAAAACTATATTCTCATTTGATTGACAAATCACTTGCTGTAACAGACGGTGACGGGGCTTACGGAATACCCTATGTTGTTGAGGGATACGGAATAATTTATAACAATGATATTATGAAAAAATATTTTGAACTTCCCGATAAAACCGTAAGTATTAAATCGGCAGAGGAGATTAAAAATTTCTCCACCCTTAAAGCCGTTGTCGAAGATATGACTAAAAATAAATCAGAGCTCGGTATAAACGGAGTCTTTGCTTCCACATCCATGAGCGGCGGTGAAACATGGCGTTGGGATTCTCATCTTGCAAGTGTACCGTTTTATTATGAGATGAAGGGCAAAAACAGCTCAGACAGTTCTATTTTAACTGCATATAACGCAAAAGAAACTGAGTTCACTTATGATAATAATTTTAAGAATTTAATTGACCTTTACACAAATAATTCAGTAACGGCAAAGAATCTTCTGAGCGGCAAGTCCGTAAGCGATTCTATGACAGAATTTGCGCTTGGAAAAGCCGCAATGGTTCAAAACGGGAACTGGGCATGGTCTCAGATAAAAGATGTTGCGGCAAATAAGGTAAGCGAAGATGCAATAAAGTTTATGCCTTTATATACAGGGGTAAACGGTGAAGAAAACCAGGGACTTTGTATCGGCACTGAGAATTATTTCGCAATTAACAGCAAGGTTTCGGAAGAAAAGCAGAAAGCAGCAGTTGAATTTCTCGAATGGCTGTTTACAAGTGAAAAAGGAAAATCTTTTGTAACAGACAAGCTGAAATTTATTACTCCTTTTGATACTTTTAATGACGAAGAAAGACCCGACGACCCTCTTGCAAAAGAAGTAATAAGCTGGATGAGCAGAGATGTTGAAACTATTGACTGGACTTTCAACGCTTTTCCCAATCTTGAATTTAAAACAGAATTCGGCAATGCTTTGCTTGAGTATCTTCAGGGTAAAAAAGACTGGAATTATGTTAAATCAACTGTTGTAAATTCATGGAAAGAGCAACGAAAATAATTTTTGAACGGCGGTGAAAAAATGAAGTTAAAAAAATATTTTCCGCTATTTGTGATGCCGACATTTGCCGCTTTTATAATAGCATTTGCCGTTCCGTTTTTATTGGGGCTTGTTCTGTCTTTTACAGAATTTACAACTGTTGTTGACGCCCGGTTCGCAGGTGTTAAAAATTATATCAGAGCATTTTCCAATGCCGACTTTCTTAATGCACTGTGGTTTACTGTAAAATTTACTGTTGTTTCGGTTATAACAGTTAATGTTATCGCATTTGTTTTAGCTTCATTTTTGTCAAAAGGTCTGAAAGGTACTAATTTTTTCAGAACGGTGTTTTTTATGCCGAATCTTATCGGCGGTATTGTGCTGGGATATATATGGCAGCTGATAATAAACGGAGTACTACAGATATTCGGTGTTACAATAACCTATGATGAAAAGTACGGATTCTGGGGTTTGGTAATTTTGCTGAACTGGCAGCTGATAGGATATATGATGGTGGTCTATATAGCGGGTATGCAAAATATACCGGGAGATTTACAGGATGCTGCAAGAGTTGACGGAGCCGGCAAATGGCAGACTTTGAAAAATGTTACCGTTCCTCTTGTTATGCCCAGTATCACAATATGTATGTTTTTAACAATTACAAATTCTTTTAAGCTGTTTGACCAGAATCTTGCGTTAACTGCGGGCGCACCTTCAGGAAAAACTTCTATGCTTGCGCTGGATATATATAATACCTTCTACGGTAAAGCCGGTTGGGAAGGCGTAGGTCAGGCAAAAGCAGTTGTATTTTTTCTTATTGTTGCGGTTATTGCATTTTTACAGCTTAATTATACACGAAAAAGAGAGGTGGAACAGTAATGCAGAAAACGGGAATAATTAAAAAATGTTTGTCATATATATTGCTGTCTATTGCTGCATTGCTGTTTCTCGCACCTATTTTTATTGTTATAATGAATTCGTTTAAAAGCAAGTTTTATATAAGCGATATGCCGTTTAAATTTCCCGATGAAACAACATTTGACGGCTTAAAAAACTATACTCAAGGTATTGCAAAAACAGGATTTCTTCAGGCTTTCGGATGGTCTGTGTTTATAACGGTTTTTTCTGTGGCGGCTATTATTTTTTTCACATCAATGACTGCATGGTATATAACCAGAAGAAAATCAAAATTCACAAAATTTCTTTATTACGCATTTGTGTTTTCTATGATTGTGCCGTTTCAGATGGTTATGTTTACATTAACAAAAACGGTCAATGTACTGTCTCTTGATAATCCTGTCGGGCTGATAGTTGTTTATCTGGGATTCGGTTCCGGCCTGTCTGTATTTATGTTCAGCGGGTTTGTAAAAAGCATACCCAAAGAGATTGAAGAAGCGGCTATGATTGACGGATGCAGTCCCGTACAGACTTATTTCAGAATAGTTTTTCCGATTTTGAAACCTACAACAATAACGGTTGCCATTCTGAATGCTATGTGGATATGGAACGATTATCTTCTTCCCTATCTGCTTATAGGAAGTGAGTATAAAACCATTCCTATAGCTGTGCAGTACCTCAAAGGCGGGTACGGTTCTGTTGATATGGGTGCGATGATGGCAATGCTGGTGCTTGCAATAGTACCGATTGTGATTTTTTACCTCACATCTCAAAAATATATTATTAAAGGCGTTGCAGCAGGTGCCGTGAAAGGATAAAATATGTCAAGCATAACACTGAAAAATATATCAAAAATCTATTCTGACGGAACAGTTGCCGTTAACGATGTAAATCTTGAAATTAAAAACAAAGAATTTGTTATTCTTGTTGGACCGTCAGGCTGCGGAAAGTCAACAACTCTGAGAATGATTGCAGGTCTTGAACAGATTTCACAGGGCGAAATGAAAATAGGGGAACGGGTAGTAAACGATATTGAACCAAAGGACAGAAATATTGCAATGGTTTTTCAAAGCTATGCACTGTATCCTCACATGACTGTGTATAAAAATATGGCGTTTGGTCTTGAACTGCGTAAGGTTCCGAAAGAGGAGATTGAAAAAAGAGTTCTTGAAGCGGCAAAAATACTTGATATTGAACATCTCTTAAAACGAAAGCCTAAAGCTTTATCAGGCGGTCAGCGGCAAAGAGTTGCGCTGGGCAGGGCAATGGTAAGGTCGCCTGATGTTTTTTTACTTGACGAGCCTCTTTCTAATTTAGATGCTAAGCTGAGAACGGCAATGCGTACGGAAATTATCAAGCTTCATAAAAAACTTGAAACAACATTTGTTTATGTAACCCATGACCAGACGGAAGCTATGACTATGGGTGACAGAATTGTTGTTATGAAAGACGGAGTTGTTCAGCAGGCGGATACTCCTGATGTGCTGTATAATATGCCGTGCAATTTATTTGTTGCAGGTTTTATCGGTTCTCCGGCAATGAATTTTATTTCATGCAGATATAAAAATAAAAACTACCTGTCACTTGCAGATAAAGATATTGAAATTAAAAACAGAAATCAGAATGAAAAGCTTGAATTGATTGAAGATGACCATCTTACACTTGGTATTCGCCCTGAGGATATAACAACAAACAGGGATTTTATATTAAAAAATCCCGATTCTGTTATTGAAGCCGTTGTAGATGTTGTTGAACCTCTCGGCAGTGAAACTTATTTGTATCTTGATTATTTTTCTTCAAGACTTATTGCAAGAGTTACACCGGATATAAAATATAATCAGGGCGAAAAAATAAAAGTTGGACTTAAAACAGACAAGCTTCACATTTTTAATTCAACAAGCGGAATAAATATCTTGACAATGCCGTAAATAGGTAATAAAATTAAGTAAATGAGGTTGGATGCTTATAGCGGTTCAAAATACAACCGATTTTACTTAGTTTACATACAGGAGTGTTTAAAATGGGTGTTTTAGAAAGCGAAGTATTAAAAGGATTTGTACGACTTTGCGATGATGGCTGGCAGCAGGGCTGGCACGAAAGAAACGGCGGTAATCTTACATATCGAATGACAAAAGAAGAAGTTGAAGAATGCAAGCCTTACTTTACTTACGAAAAGCCGTGGGTAAATATGGGCGTTAAAGCCGATAATCTTGCAGGCGAATATTTCATGGCAACGGGAACGGGCAAATATTTCCGTAATATGAGCCTTGACCCCGAAGCAAATATATGCATTGTTGAAATCAATGAAGCAGGTGACAGCTACAGAATTGTATGGGGACTTAAAAACGGCGGCGGACCCACCAGTGAATTCCCCAGTCATTTTCTTAATCACAGCGTAAAAGCTAAAGAAACAGACGGTGCGGCAAGGGTAATCTATCACGCACATCCTACAAATATTATTGCGCTTACTTTTGTTCTTCCACTTACTGATTCTGCTTTTTCAAAGATTTTATGGCAGAGTATGACTGAGTGCCCTGTTGTATTTCCTAAGGGCGTAGGCGTTGTTGAATGGATGATACCCGGCGGAGCTGAAATTGCACTTAAAACCAGCGAGCTTATGAAAAAATACGATATTGTTGTATGGGCTCATCACGGTCTTTTTGTTATGGGTAATGATTTTGATTCAGCATTCGGTCTTATGCACACAGTTGAAAAATCGGCAGAAATTTATGTCAGAATGTTAAGCACCGGCTTGCCCATGCTTCAGACAATTCCTGAGGATAAGCTTGCAGATGTTGCTGAAGCATACGGCGGAAAGCTTGCTGAAAATCTTCTTTGATTATTAAGTGAAAATATTTATATGAATATAAAAACCAAAGCCCTGAACCTTTTCTGAGGTTCAGGGCTTTTGCGTTGTGGATTGAACATAGCACAAATTATTTATCTGTTATTTTTTCAGTATGCCAGATATTCTGAGCGTATTCATTGACTGCACGGTCTGCGGCAAATATTCCCGCACCTGCAATATTCATAAGCATCATACGATTCCAGCGATTTTTATCGTTATAATAAATATTTTCGGCTTCCTGCTGAATTCTTCTGTAATCCGCAAAATCAGCAAGAACCATATACGGGTCGTGGTGAATAATTGTTGAGCCTATTTCGGGGAATGTTTTACCGTTAATTCCTCCGTTAATAAAATCAATAACTTTTCTTATTTCTGCATTGTTCTGATAATAACTCATGGGATTATATCCGTCACGCTTTAAGGTGTTTACTTCCGGTGTAGTCATACCGAAAAGAAGAATATTATCATCACCTACAGACTGGTGAATTTCAACATTGGCACCGTCAAGAGTACCGAGGGTAACAGCACCGTTTATCATAAGCTTCATATTGCCAGTGCCGCTTGCTTCTGTTCCTGAAAGTGAAATCTGTTCACTGATATCTGCCGCCGGCATAAGCTTTTCGGCAAGAGTTACATTGTAATCTTCAAGGTACACAACTTTAAGTCTGCCTTTTACATCCGGGTCATTATTTATCAGTTCTGCAAGAGCGCAGATAAAGCTGATGATTTTTTTTGCCATAAAGTAGCCGGGAGCTGCTTTTGCTGCAAAGATGTAAGTGTGAGGCTTAAAGTCACCGTCAGGATTTTCTTTAATTGCAAGATACTTTGAAACAATGTTAAATGCGTTAAGATGCTGGCGTTTGTATTCATGAAGGCGTTTAACCTGAACATCAAAGATTGAATTCGGGTCAAGCTCAACTCCGTTAGTCTTTTTAACAAGCTTGGCAAGTTCCTTTTTATTATTATATTTAATTTCCCCGAGCTTTTCGAGAATATCTGTATTATCTGCGTATTTTTTAAGCAGACTCAGTTTCTCGGCGTTATAAACAAAATCACCGCCGATAGTTTTTGTAAGAAAATCAGTAAGCTGTGGATTTGACTGACAAAGCCAGCGCCTGTGTGCTATACCGTTTGTAACATTTTTGAATTTATCAGGCGTTACAGTATAAAAATCATGGAAAACACTGTCTTTAAGAATCTGAGAATGAAGTGCAGATACCCCGTTTACGCTATGACTGCCTGCAACACACAGATTTGCCATTCTGACAACTCCGTTTGAAATAATTGCCATTCTCTCAACCTTATCTGCATCACCTGTTGAATTCCATACAAATGAGCGGAAACGGTTGTCAATTTCTTTGGTTATTTCATAAATTCTCGGAAGCAGACGCTTATATAAATCCTCAGGCCAGCACTCAAGAGCTTCAGCCATAACGGTATGATTAGTGTATGCAACAGTGTTGGTAACAATATTCCACGCATCATCCCATCTGTATCCGCACTCATCAAGAAAAATTCTCATAAGCTCGGGGATAGCAAGGGTAGGGTGGGTATCGTTAATATGAATTGCATTTTTATCTGCAAAATTTTCAAGTGTTCTGTAATGGCGCAGGTGATTGTTTACAATATCCTGAACTGAAGAAGAAACGAGAAAATACTGTTGTCTTAATCGGAGGCTCTTGCCTTCCGAGTGATTATCGGCAGGGTAAAGAATTTTGCTGATAACCTCAGCCATTGCGTTTTGCTCCATTGCACGCATATAATCACCCTGGTTGAACATTTCCATGTCAAGTCCGGGGGCTTTAGCGCTCCAAAGTCTTAAAATGCTGATGCCTTTTCCGTCTTTTCCCGCAACATACATATCGTGAGGAATGGCTTTGACAATTTTGTTATCGTGCATTGTAACAGAATGATAATCATTATCCCAATGGTCTTCAATCCATCCTTCAAAGCTGACATCAACTGCCTCATCTTCACGGGGAACAAGCCATATATCTCCGCCGGGAAGCCAGAAATCAGGCAGTTCAGTCTGCCAGCCGTCAACAAGCTTCTGACGGAAAATGCCGTATTCATACATAATAGAATAACCTGTTGCATAGTATCCGTCTGTTGCGAGTCCGTCAAGGTAACACGCCGCAAGTCTTCCGAGACCGCCGTTGCCAAGACCTGCATCAGGTTCGCAGTCATAAAGCTTATCAATGCTTATGCCGTAATCTTTAAGTACCGATGTTACGGTATTGGTAAGGTTAAGATTGTATAAATTGTTTTTAAGAGAACGCCCCATTAAAAATTCCATGCAAAGATAATAAACTTTTTTTGAATCGGATTTTTTATAATTTTCGTAAAAATCTTTTCTGTTCTGAACCATAAGGTCTCTAATAATGAGAGCGATTGATTTATAAAAATGTTCATACTCCGCTTCTTCGGGTGTAACTCCGAAAAAATGCGAAAGTTTCGCTTCAATAAGCTCTTTCATCTGCTTTTTGGTAAACTTTCCGTTCATAAAAATCCTCCTTCTGTGTTCTTATATTATTTTATACCAGCTTTATAAAAAATACAACATAAAAATGTTATTACTTATAAAAATAAAATTGATAAAATTTGTATCATTTTACCAAATTTCGAGGTTTGATAAGTTGATTTAACTGCTTTTTAAGGTAAAATGCACAAATATTATATCGAAAACAAATACAATAAATGATAATACACCTACTTTATTATTCCTCATTTTTCAAATATAATACATATTGTCAACAAAAACACGCTATTTTTGCCGTAATTTGTATAATTTTATTCTTGACCGTCAAATGAAACAGGAGTAAAATTATCATTGCTCAGGAGGATAAAGCAATGGAATACTACAGTGTGCTTTTGCCGTTGGCGTTGATAATGGCATGTTCAAAATTTTTATCAAAAGTCTGCACTAAAATAAATATGCCTCAGGTTGTGGGGCTGCTTTTATCAGGTGTTATTATAGGGCTGATAAATTATATTCCCAATCAGGAAATACTTACAGAAACATCAATGGAAGGTATCGGGTTTATTGCAAAGCTCGGGGTTATTCTTATAATGTTTTCGGCAGGACTGGAGACAGATGTTAAACAAATAAAATCCGTGGGTGCTCCTGCAATGGTGATAACTCTTGCCGGTGTGGTTTTTCCGATGGGGTTAGGCTTTCTTGTTGCCTGTATTTTTAACGGCGGATTTTCTGCCGGCAGAGATGTTATTCTTAATAATCTTTTTTATGGTGTTATCCTTACAGCAACATCTGTCAGTGTTTCTGTTGCTACGCTGAAAGAGCTTGGCAAACTTAACTCCAAGGTGGGCACAACTGTAATAGCCGCTGCAATTATTGACGATATAATAGGCGTTATTGTTCTTTCTTTTGTTATTGCTATGAAAGGTTCCGACGGTGAAGCGAAATCCCCGGTAAAGGTTATTATTCTTACGGTTCTTTTCTTTGTTGCCGCAGGCATTTTCGGTAATGTTGTAAAGCAGGTAATGAGAAAAATCGAGAAGCGTTATCCTCATCACAGACTTCTTCCTATATTCGGAATTTCCACCTGCTTTTTCTTTGCTTACGCCAGCGAAAAGTGGTTTGGCGTTGCCGATATTACAGGGGCATTTGCCGCAGGACTTTTCCTTTCGAGAAATCCCGAATCGGACTATATAGACCGACGGGCTGATATTATGAGTTATATGATTTTTACTCCCGTCTTTTTTGCAAATATCGGTATGACCGTTAAATTCGGTTCTATTGATTCGAGCATGATTTTATTCGGAATTTGCTTTATAATTGCCGGGCTTGTCGGTAAAGTTGCAGGTTGTGCCGGTTCATCGTTGATTTGCAGATATTCAGGAAAGGACTCACTGCGAGTGGGTGTCGGGATGATGGCAAGGGCGGAGGTCGCTCTTGTATGCGCACAAAAGGGCGTGGAAAACGGAATGATTGATTCTTCTATTATGCCGTTTATTCTTATGCTGATAATTATATCAAGCTTTGTTACTCCGATGATTCTCAGAAAAAGCTATCAAAACGAAATATAAAATTAGAGGCTGCCGTATTTTTACGACAACCTCTTTTTTAATACCTGAACAGATTCCATGGATAATTTTCAGGGGGATTAGATTTTACGGATATCTTTTCATTTGTGAACGGGTGAATAAAATTTATGCGGTGGGACCATAATGCAATATCGCATTTATTGCTTTTACTGCCGTATTTGCCGTCTCCGAGTAAGGGCATTTTTCTTGAAGAAAACTGAACTCGTATCTGATGGCTTCTTCCTGTATGGAGAAGAATCTTTACAAGTGAAAGCTCAATTCCGTTATCGTTTACGGTTTCAAGCAGTTCATATTCAAGCTCAGCTTTTTTTACGCCTTTTCTTATTCTTTTAACAACATAGGATTTGTTTTTTGCTGAGTCTTTAAAAAGCAAATCCTCAAAAACACCTGTTTTTTCTTCCGGAATTCCGGTTATAACTGCCAGATATTCTTTTTTGATTTCTCCGTTCTGAACCATTGCCGAAAACTTTGCCGCCGATTGCTTCGTTTTTGCATAAATCATAACTCCGCCTACATTTTTATCAAGGCGGTGAATGGGGAAAATCTCTTTTTCAGTTGAACTGAGCAGATCTATCATGTTCTTTTCACTGCCGGATTGGGAAAGAACTCCGACAGGCTTCACAACTGAAATTATATTTTTATCTTCAAAAATTATTTCCATAATTAAAAGAATGTAGCAACCTTGTTTTCAGGTTCGGAGCATTTTTTGACTGATGTAACATTCAAAACAGGACCTTTGCCTGAGTAAAGTCTGTGAAATTTATAACCTACATCGGCAGTGATAATTACCCAGTCGCCGTTATTGAGAGTTTCCGCAAGAGGGTAAACGCATACAAATCCGTAATAATTTATATCCGCTTCACAGCACATCATAATATGTCTGCCGCCTACGAAAGTCCCTTTCGGCATTTTACCGCCTTTTGAAATTATGGCTTTGAATTGAACTGTTTTGCCTGTGTATGATTTAATGTTTTCGGTAAGGTCACGGTAAAACCAGGCATAATCCTTATCTTCAATAGTAACTACGGGAGCATTTACATCAAAAGGCATGGGATCTTCGATATCATCATATTCAGCCTGACCGTTTTTATATTCATAAACAATATCACACCGGCGTGTAACGCTTCTTACAGCTTTGTGAAATTCTGTTTTATCCATTTTACTGTCAAAACGGTTAAAAACAACAAGTTCGCTGAAATTGATTTTATCAACAACAAGGTTACGCATATTTGAATTATATGCTGAAAATGTAGTGGAATCAATGAAAAACATACTCTGATAAAGGGACCAGTTTTCCGGTGCGGCGTTGACAAATGTGCTTAACGGCCACATACCGTTGTATTCTACGATAACTCTTTCGGCATTTGCTTTTTTGCATAAATCCGTAAGATTTTCAGTTGTCAGTTCTTCCTGGCTTTCAATAACCTGAATTTTAACATTTTTGCCGTAAAATTCAGAAGGATTATATTCTTCTTCTCCTTCTTCACAAAGAAGCAGGAGAGTTTTTTCACCTGAGTTAAATCTTTTATCCTGAAGGGTATCCTGAATAAATGTAGTTTTACCGCTGTCAAGAAATCCTAAAAACATATATACGGGAATTTCCATTTTTATCACCCCAAACGGAAGAGCTCAGCAAGAGCTTCTTCGTTTATTTTTGAACCGATTACGCAGATTTTTCCGATTATATCTGCAGAACCGGTACGAACATCAGGTTCACCGGGAACATAATCAAAATGAATCCACTCACCGTTTTCTGCGCTTACAATTCCTTTTGAACGAAGAATAATACCGTATTTTTCCTCATCCTCAAGAGCTTTGAGAATGTTGTTCATTTCTTCAACAGTATATTTTACAGGGGTTTCTTTGCCCCATGAAGTAAATACATCATCTGCATGATGATGGTGATGCCCGTGATGATGACAGTGTTCATGCTCATCTTCGTCGTGGTGATGATGACAGTGTTCGTGTTCATCTTCGTCGTGGTGATGATGACAGTGTTCATGTTCATCTTCGTCGTGGTGATGATGACAGTGTTCGTGTTCGTCTTCATCGTGGTGGTGATGACAGTGTTCATGTTCATCTTCGTCGTGGTGGTGATGACAGCACTCATGCTCATCGTGCTCATCGTGATGATGGTGATGATGTCCGCATACAGGGCATTCCTCTTCTTCATTAAGCTTTTTTAATTCATCTTCAAGTGAAATGTTTTTCTTTTCCATGGCTTCAAGAATCTGACTTCCTGTAAGCTGTGCCCAGTCGGTTGTAACAATAACAGCTTCTTTATTGTGTTCACGAATAAGTTCAACCGCTTTTGCTGTTTTTTCTTCACTTACAAGCCCTGTGTGAGAAAGGATAATTGTCTGAGCGTGTTCAACCTGGTCGTTAAAAAATTCACCGAAGTTTTTCATATAAACTTTGCATTTGCCTGCGTCAACAACAGTTGTAAAGCTGTTTAAGTCTAATAAATCGGAACCGACATTTCTGACAGCTCTGATAACATCACTCAGCTTGCCTACGCCTGACGGTTCAATAAGAATTCTGTCAGGGTTGTATGTTTCAACAACTTTTTTAAGAGCTTCGCCGAAATCACCTACAAGACTGCAGCAGATACAGCCCGAGTTCATTTCTGTAATGTTTACTCCCGCATCCTGCAAAAATTTACCGTCAATTCCGATTTCACCGAATTCATTTTCAATAAGAACAGTTTTTTCGCCGGAATACGCTTCGCTTATAAGCTTTTTTATAAGAGTCGTTTTACCGGCTCCCAAAAATCCTGAAAAAATATCAACTTTTGCCATGTTTATTACCTTCTTCTTGCCGCAAAAAACAGCATTATATTATTCACTGATATTATAACACATAAGTCAAGCCTTTTTTATTTCTCAATAAACAAAAATAAGGTAAGTTTTTTGTAAAAAATTTATATTGATAAAATAAAACAACTGTTATATAATTACCATAAATAAGAATGGAGGTAATTTTTATGAAAAACAAATTTCTGAAAATTATTTCGATAATTATGTGTTTTGCAGTTGTTTTTTCAACAGCCGGCATATTTGCTTTTGCTGAAGAAAAGGTTACTACGGAAACACTTGTTACCGATGTAAAAAAAGTTGCGCAGGATGTTAAGGCCCTTACACCTGAAAAGGTTAAGGTAACATCCGACATTTTCAAAGGTATGAAAGATATTAAATCGGCTGACGATTTTAAGGACAACCTTTTAAAAGTAAGCTTCAATCTTCTTAACATACTTTGTGAAAATCTGCTCAGAGATATTTGCTGGATTATTCCTGACCCGTCAGATTGGCAGGATATTTCACAGTACAGTGCCGATGATGCCGCATTCCTTTCAGGCAGAGAAACATATCAGACTGAGGCTGCTCCCGGAAATTACTGGAGCCTTGGCTATTCAAGCAGAAGCTTTGTTCCCGAAGATATCGGCGAAGGCAGATATTACATCGGCAGAGATGTTAAGCCCAGAATCGCAAAAGGCGTTTATGATGATAACAGAATCCGTGTTGCGGCTATTGATGATAACAGCGGTGAAGGTCTTGTATTTGTTGGCGCTGTCGATTCACTCGGTGTTACATCTACCGATATACGCTCTATCAGAAAAGGTATTCTTGATTATTGCGAAAGCAAAGGAATTAAAGTTGCAAGTGTAAACCTTTCTGCAACACATTCTCATACTGCTCTTGATACACAGGGCGTTGCAACAGCATTTTTCTATAAGCTTTTCCTCGGCGGAATTGCAAATATTTTCCCGTTTCTTTATGAAGTTCCGTTTTTACAGGATTCCATCAGCTTTAAGGAGCATTTCGTTAACGAAGGCATACTCGCTTGTGAGGAAGCTGTTGATGATATGGAAAAAGGTGAACTTTATTTTGCTGAAATTGATGGAAGCCAGTATATGAAAGACAAGAGAGGTCTTATAGCTCAGGAAGATATTCCCAATATGTCAAGCCTGTATTTTGTACCGGACAGCGGCAGTGAAGCAACATATATTACAGATGTAGGATGTCATCCCACATCATTCGGCGCAGGCAATATGCTTGTAAGCAGTGACTATATTTATTTCCTTGACAATTATATCAAAGAAAAATCAGGCGCAAATGTTGTAATTGTTCAGGGTGCATTGGGTCAGGTTTCAAGAGAAGGACTTGATGTTGATGAATCAGGCCTTAGTGAGTATGATGCAATGGGAGCCGAAACAAAAGCTTACGGTGAAAAATTTGCTCAGCTTATTATGGACGGTGACTATTCCACAAAGCTTGATCCTGTTCTTAATGCAAGGCATAAGGAAATCTGGTTTAATTCAGAAAACAGTCTTCTTGTTCTCGCCTGTGAAGTTAATCTTGTAAACAACAAGGTTTATTATAATGAAGACGGAGTTCCCGTTATGGCTTCGGAACTGGGATATATCGAATTCGGTCATAAAGTAGGCTTCGCATTGTTTCCCGGTGAGCTTTATCCGGAAGTGTTCTGGGGTACTGATATTACCGGCGGCGCTAACTGGGACGGAACAGAATGGACTTACCCGAGCCTTTACAATTCTGTTGACGGCGTAAAAGTATATCCCATGTCACTTACAAATGACGCAACAGGATATGTTGTACCTGACAGTTATTTTGCATTCATGGGTCATATTTTAGATCCGGAAGATAATGTTGCCGATGAAGCTCTTTCCGTTGGCAAACATGTAGCATCTTTCCTTGTTTCAGAGTATCTTTCACTTGTAGAAAGTTTAACAAAATAATTTAAAACAGTTATCACCCAATCGGACTTAATTTCCGGTTGGGTGATTTTTTGCTTATTCAATGTTTATTCCAAGCTGCCTGCGATTAAAATTGCACTCTTTCAGTCAGTCAGTACAGCTTTTATTTTTTTACACGGCTTCAAATATATTCATGTTGCGGATTTTTCCGTCTTTTATTCTGTCATTAACAGAATATGCGTGCTTTTCAAGGTCAGAACATATTGCCTGTGTCAGTTCTTTTTCTTTTAATTCACATATAATATTTTCAGATACTTTTTCTATGATGTCGGCTTTTTCAAAGCTGTTTGAACCGAGCAAAAGCTGTGACAGCATTTCAGAGTATTTTTCTGAATTTTCAAGCAGTCTTAATGCTCTGAAACTCCATTTATAAAACGGCATATATTTTCCTCTTAAAAGAAAAACACATTTCATAGCGGAAGAAACAAATTCATTACATGCAAACTGTGCCGCCTCAGGTTCACCGTGATTCAGGCATCTTGTATAATTATACTGACCTGCCTGTGCCATAATAAGCAGATTCCCCGCAAGTCTTTTTAATTTAACATCTTCAGGCATATTCAAAAGCCTTTGTCTGATTGATGTTACCTCACCGTACTCGTCAAAAAATATTTCTCCGTTTACAGCTTGAGCAAGGGAGTAGTCAGGGATGTGCAGCCACCCGTCGGTAGTAAGAAATCCGTCTGAAGAACCGATTGCAGAAATAAAAAAATCATCTGTTCTGAATACTCCGCTTCTGTTTCCTCCCACAGGGGAAAGAGAAAGTCTTTTTACCCCGTTAAATTCCTTCGGAAGCTTTGCATAAGCTCTTTCAAGAAGAAACGCAGTTCTTCTGTCAACAGTTTCTTCATCAGGCAGAAAAATGCAGAACCCCGGCTCAAAATCATGGTCACGGGATATTCCATCGTCAAATCCGAAATGCTCAGAACCTGCTCCTGTAAATCCCACAGCAATAAACGGCATAACCTGGGGGAAATTTTTTTCAAGCATAGGTTTGCCGTATTCTTCATAAAACCCTTTTGAAAGTTCAAGTCCGTTCATATATTTTATCTGCTCTTTTCTGTAGTTCGTTTTCAGCTGCAAAAAAACCGTAGTATCCGAATACCGGTGCACATTTTTCACAAACAAAAGCGTAATTGCCGTCTTCAGGCAAATTGCTCTGAGTCAGCAGTCTGTACGCCGTATCAAGATAAATCTTAATTTGATTTTCTGATTTTTCCGGACCGTTTTCGCTGAATTCAAGGTCCGCAAGATTACAATATGTTACTGCTGTTTCAGCTTCGCCTTTTTCTGATTTTTGCAATATTTCAACAGCCTTATAAAAAAGTTCTCTTGCTTTTTCATAATTGCCCAGTTCCATAACTGAAACAGCCATATTATTATACAGACCTGCAAACCGCTCATCATCAGATTTAAGATTTGCTTCATAAATTTTTTTCGCTTTTTCATACAGGGGTAAGGCTTCCTGAGCGTATCCGAAAGATTTAAGTGCGGTTGCACAGTTTATTAAAGTTGTACCGGCTGTAATTGTATTAACAAATTCATGCCTTTCAATGATTTTCAGTGCATTTTCAATACAGAAAATGCCTTTATCGCTTTTGTCAAGTTTACGGTACAGACCGATTTGTTCATTTATAATCGCAAGCTTTCCATTGATATCTTTCAGAAATTCAGCTTCGGAAATCCAGTATTCAAGATGCTTTTGAGCTGAAAAATAATCTTTTTTATTCAGATATTCGTCCAGCTTTTCTATGATTCTGCCAAGAGGAACAGGAACAGCTTCATCAGGATTTTTGAAAGGACAGCAAGTTTCTTCATAATCTTCTTTTGAAAGATTCATCAGTTTTCTCCTTTACTGAAAAAATCGTGAATTAAATTTTTATAATCAGGGGCTTCATCATAAACGGCGTGACCGTATCCGTCATAAATATATATATCGCAACCGATAGTTTCGGCAAGCGAACACGCTGTTGTGTATTGAAAAACTTTATCTTTTTTTGAAGAAATAACCAGAGAATCCGCCTTTATATTCCTGATTTTTTCAGAATAATCAAAATCACTTATTGCTGCGCCCACTACGCAGAATCTGAAAAATTCCTCATCTGTTGCTTCACTTATCATATTAAGAAGTAAAGATTTATATTTATCCATAAATTCATCGGAATATATTGCTTCAAAAAAAGCTTCGTTTAACTCAGTGTTTTTCCCTAAAAGAGCAAGTCTTATCCAGTTTGACAAAACCGGCATGGATTCACTGCTGAATTTCATTATTGTTGAACCGAGAATCATTTTTTTAACAAGTTCGGGGTGGTTAACGGCAATGCACTGAGCTACCATTCCGCCTAATGATGCTCCGAAGATATAAGCATCGGAAATATTGAGATACTTCATAACCGAAGATGTATCCTCCGCAATGTCCTCCACCGAATAACCTGCGCTGATATTTCTTTTTATATCGAATACATACACTGTATATTTATCAGAAAAACTTCTGTATGCGCTTGCAATAGAATCAGCAGATAAGGTTATGCTTTTAAGTGAAATACCCGGAAGCATTACAAAGGGCTTTTTACCCACGCCGAATTTGACATAATCCATTGTGATATTATTAACATTTGCTGTCATTACTTTTGCTTTATGAAACATTTTAAAACACCTGATTTTTGCGGTAATAAGATTAATACACGCTGATTTCTTTAAGCTTTATTTCTTCACTGCATTTCATTCTTACAGTAAGTCTTTTTACTCTGATAGGTGAAAACGGAAAAATCAGCTTGTGACCTATTCCGAAAGCTTTGCCTATGTAAATTTCCTCGCCGTTATCGTATGTTGATATGCTGATATCAACATCTTCAACGGGATTTTCGGTTTCAAGCTCCTCTTTAAGAATAACACAGCTTAAAAGCCGGATTTCATCGAGTACAACTGATACTTCTCCGTTGTGTACAGTGGGATTTTCAATTTTCTTTTCGGGACTGCCGAATCGGTTCTTTATTTCTTCACCGAATTCGATTACTCTTTGAGCATCGCTGTCATCAATAAGGCCACGCCTGTCAGGCCCGATATTAAGCAGAAGGTTTGCTCCTCTGCCAACAGAATAAAGGTACATTCCCATAAGCTCGCTGACGCTTTTTAAACAGCTTTGATTGTTTTCCGAGTAAAACCATTTATCACGGATTCTGCAATCACATTCAAACGGAAGAAAACGCAATTCGCCCTCAAAATCTCTTATGTTGCGGTTGGGCATATCGCTGTATCCCAATTCATTGCCGCACCATGCTGTGTCAGGGTCCCACATATTAAAAATCAGAATATCCGGCTGTAAAGTTCTGATTGATTTTATTATTCTTTCTCTGTTATAGCTGTGTCCGTCACTTCCGCAGCCGTCAAACCATAAGTAGTCGATTTTACCGTAGTTTGTCAGAAGCTCGCCTATTTGATTTATAAAATAATCATCATATTCATCACTGTTCATTTCTTTTGAACCGAACTGTGCGGGGGAATAATATAGCCCTGTTTTAATATCGTATTTGCGGCAAGCGTTTACAAATTCGGCTACAACATCGCCTTTACCGTTTTTCCACGGTGTATTTTTAACTGAATACTCAGTATATTCAGAAGGCCAGTTTGCAAATCCGTCATGATGCTTGCACACAAGAACAGCATATTTTGCGCCTGCCTGTTTAATCGTTTTAATCCAGTTTTCACAGTCAAGCTGTGTGGGGTTGAATCCTTCAACCGGCATTTCTTTCATATCCCAGTCTGTATGGCCTTCATAAAAAGTGCGTATTCCGAAGTGAAAAAATACGCCGAATTCCCAGTCGAGAAACTCTTTTTGCTTTTCTTTTATCTGGATTTTCATAACATCATCTCCTTTTGAATTGTAACATAAATAAAAATAACAGTCAAATTATCATAAAATTTGACTTGATAAATTATTTATAATATAATTCCGTATAATGCGCAGTAAATTTTTTTATTTTTGGCTATGTCACAACAAACAGTTGATAATAGCCATTTTTATAGGGGAGTATCAGAACTCCCCTACAAACTGGGATTTGTTTATATGAAATTCTTATCAAACAAACCATTCGGGATGATTGTCAAAACTGTCTCGCTCGGTAATTTCCCTAATAACGCGGCAAGGAACGCCGACTGCCAGACTGTTTTCGGGGATATCCCGTGTTACAACCG
>JAZQPL010000022.1:0-20783 GCA_045628495.1 Acutalibacteraceae bacterium | reverse complement strand
CCTAACATGATGGGTCTTGTTGGTCGTCTTGGTAAAGTTCTCGGTCCCCGTGGTCTTATGCCCAGCCCCAAAGCAGGCACAGTTACTCCTGATGTTGCTAAGGCTGTTGAAGAAGCTAAGGCAGGTAAGATTGAGTACCGTCTTGATAAAACAAACATCATTCACTGCCCCATCGGTAAGGTTTCCTTCGGTGCAGATAAATTGATGGAAAACTACAGCACTCTTATTACTGCTGTTGAAAAAGCTAAGCCCGCAGCTGCAAAAGGCCAGTATATTAAATCCTGCGTTCTTGCAACAACAATGGGCCCCGGCGTTCGTATTAACCCTGCAAAGGCTACTACTTCAGACGCTGAATAATTATTTTTATATTTTACTTGACACAGAGCTTTCTGTGTGGTATTATAATCAAGCTGTTCTTTGCTTAAGACAGCAGGTGCATTTTTGCGTAAAGGTTTTATCCGCCTGCCGAGGTTAGGACATATAAAATCAGTACTTTTATTGATTGTGTATGATTCAATCCTGCCTGCAGTTTCGGGCAGGATTTATTTTTAGCATTGAGCACCGTACTTTAATTAAAGAGGTGAAACAGAAAATGCCAAGTGCAAGTGTATTGGAACAGAAAAAGCAGATTGTTGCTCAGATTTCAGACAAAATTTCCAATTCTGTCGCAGGTGTAGTTGTTGAATTCAAAGGCATCACAGTTGCTGATGATACAGCTATGCGTAAAGAGCTTCGTGAAGCAGGTGTTGAATACTCAGTAGTTAAAAACACTCTTCTCAATCTTGCTATTAAAGACACAAACCTTGAAGGCATGAGTTCCGTACTTGAAGGAACAACTGCTATCGCAACCAGCAAAGAGGATTATGTTGCTGCTGCCCGTGTACTTAACAAATACGCTGAAAAAATCGACAGCTTCAATATTAAAACAGGTTACCTTGACGGTGAAATTATTTCACTTGATAAGCTTAAGGAACTTGCTACTCTCCCCTCAAGAGAAACTTTGCTTTCTATGGTTGCAAATGTATTCAGCGCACCTATCGCATCCTTTGCCCGTGCGGTTCAGGCTATTGCTGATAAAAACAATGATGGAGCAGAAGCTCCGGCTGAGGCTTAATTGCCCGTCTTAAACTAAAATTAAACTTAATTAAAATTTATTAGGAGGATGACTAAAATGGCATCAGAAAAGATTACAGCAATCGTTGAAGAGTTAAAAACTCTCTCAGTTCTTGAGCTTTCAGAGCTCGTTAAAGCAGTAGAAGAAGAATTCGGCGTATCTGCAGCAGCAGCTGTAGTAGCAGCAGGCCCCGCAGCAGGCGGCGCAGCAGCAGCTGAAGAAAAGACAGAATTTGATGTTGTTCTTGCAGAAGCAGGCGCACAGAAAATTAAGGTTGTTAAGGCTGTTAAAGATATCACAGGTCTTGGCCTTGCAGAAGCAAAAGCTCTTGTTGACGGCGCTCCCAAAACAATTAAAGAAGCTGTTGCTAAAGAAGAAGCTGAAGAAATCAAAGCTAAACTCGAAGAAGTTGGCGCAAAAGTTGAACTTAAATAAGTTTTGCACTTACAAAAGCCGTGAGAAAATTCTCACGGCTTTTTATTTTGACAATTATTAAGAGCGGTAAGGTATAAAACCGGCTCTTATTTTTTTACTTAAAATTATTGGTTTATATTGTAATAATCTTCTCCTATTTGTTCGTTTTCCAGAAGCTTTGAAATTTTGGCAAGTCTTTTCTGAGTTATTTTATCAGGTAAAGCACATACCGCAATCCATCCAACCAAACCGAATAACAAGCAGATTATAAAGTGTATGCCGAATTTGTAGCCCTTGTCTTTTGCGATATTTCCGAATTTTACAGCCAGAAGAATATCAATAACAACGGCAATTACAGCAACAATCACTCCTGCAATCAATAAAACACTTAACTCTGAGTAAATTAAATCTACAAAATCTTTCATATTATCACCATTATAAAAATCCCCTTTGAAGCATATTCAAAGGGGACATAATTATTATTTATTCAGCATCTGGTGCATAAAGGTCTTTGAGTTTAAGAAGATGTTCATATCTTGCGATTGAAGTATCTTCTGCCTTTGCAAAGAGCTGTTCTGCTCTTTCGGGGAATGAGCGTGTAAGAGCTGAGTAACGAGCCTCGTTCATGATAAATGCTCTGTAGCCTTCTGAAACAGGAGCCTTAGAGTCAATAGTGAACGGATTCTTTCCTTCTGCCTTAAGAGAAGGATTATAACGGAACATATTCCAGTAACCGCAATCAACTGCCTTCTTCATTTCTGCCTGGCAGTTTGTCATGCCGCCCTTAATGCTGTGCATTTCACAGGGAGCATAACCGATTATAAGTGAAGGTCCGTTATATGCTTCAGCTTCCTGAAGAGCTTTAAGTGTCTGATTCTGATCAGCACCCATAGCAATCTGTGCAACATATACATAACCGTAGCTCATTGCAATTTCAGCAAGGCTCTTCTTAGCTATTGCTTTACCGGCTGCTGCAAACTGTGCAACCTGACCGATATTTGAAGCCTTTGACGCCTGACCGCCTGTATTTGAGTAAACTTCTGTATCAAATACCATAACATTTACATCTTCACCTGATGCAAGAACATGGTCAAGTCCGCCGAAGCCGATATCGTATGCCCAACCGTCGCCGCCGAAAATCCATACAGATTTCTTTGAAAGATACTCTTTCTGAGCAAGAATATCCTTTGATGCACAGCAACCGCATTTTTCAAGCTCCGCAACAAGAGCATCTGTAGCAGCACCGTTTTCTGCACCGTTTTCTGCTGTTGCAAGGTAAGCTTCACAAGCAGCCTTAAGCTCATCAGAAGCTTTATCGCCTTCTGCAATGCCTTTGATTTTTTCAATAAGATTTGCTCTTATTGCTTTCTGGCCGAGGTACATACCGTAACCGTGCTCAGCATTATCTTCAAACAATGAATTTGCCCAAGCCGGACCCTTGCCTTCTTTTGTAGTTGTGTAGGGAGATGTACCAGCAGGACCACCCCAGATTGATGAACATCCTGTAGCATTTGAAATGTACATTCTGTCACCGAAAAGCTGAGTGATAAGACGAGCATAAGATGTTTCAGCACAACCTGCGCATGAACCTGAGAACTCAAGGAGAGGTTTCTTATACTGGCTGGAAATAACATTGATTTTCTCTGTAAGCTCTTTCTTTTCAGAAACATTAGCTACGCAGTAATCAAATGCTTCCTGCTGAGCATCCTGGCTTTCACGAGATACCATTTTAAGTGAATTTGTGGGACAAACACCAATGCAGACACCGCATCCCATACAATCCATAGGAGATACTGCAAGAGTGTAAGTATAATTTGTTTTAACAACGGGCTTCGGAGCTTTTTTCAAAACTTCGGGAGCAGCTGCAAGCTCTTCATCATTAAGAGCGAACGGTCTGATTGTGGCATGGGGGCAAACATAAGCGCACTTATTACATTTTGCGCATGTATCTGCATTCCACTCAGGAACCATAACTGCAACTCCACGCTTTTCATAAGCTGAAGCACCCTGTTCAAATGTACCGTCAACATGGTCGCTGAAATCGCCAACTGTAAGCTCATATCCGTCCATATGACCGCAGGGTTTCATAATCTTTTCAACCTGCTCAACAAGCTTTGCAGGGCCTTCTGCTTTATCAGCAGCAGCACAGTCTTCTGCTTCAGCCCATTCAGCGGGAACATCAATTTTAACATAAGCAGTAGCACCGGCATCGATAGCATCTTCGTTCATCTTAACGATTTCGATACCCTTCTTCATAAACTTCTGTGCCTTCTCTTTCATGTAGCCGATTGCTTCCTCAGCAGGAAGAACCTTTGCAAGTGAGAAGAAAGCTGACTGAAGAACAGTGTTTGTACGCTTGCCGAGACCGATTTTTGCCGCAAGGTCAATAGCGTTAACAGTGTAAAGCTGAACATTGTTCTTTGCAATATAACGCTTTGTTTCAGCATTCATTTTTTCTGCAAGTTCATCAGCATCCCACTGGCAGTTAATAAGGAATACGCCGCCGGGTTTAACATCGTTAACCATCTTGTATCCTTTTTCAATATATGAAGGATTGTGGCAGGCAACAAAGTCAGCTTTGTTTACATAATAAGGGCTCTTGATAGGCTTATCGCCGAAACGAAGATGGGAAACTGTAACGCCGCCTGTCTTCTTTGAGTCATACTGGAAATATGCCTGGGCAAATTTACCCGTATGGTCACCGATAATTTTGATAGAGTCTTTATTTGCACCAACAGTACCGTCACCGCCGAGTCCCCAGAACTTGCACTCAATAGTACCTTCTGCGGCAGTATTGGGAGCTTCTTTTTCTTCAAGAGAAAGGTAAGTAACATCGTCTGTAATACCGATTGTAAACTTTGACTTAGGAGCATCTTTCTTAAGTTCATCATATACTGCAAATACGCTTGCGGGAGGAGTATCCTTTGAACCGAGGCCGTAACGACCGCCGATAACCTGAATATCTGACTTACCCTTTGCATTAAGAGCTGCAACAACATCAAGGAAAAGAGGCTCGCCGATTGAACCGGGCTCTTTTGTTCTGTCAAGAACAGCAATCTTTTTGCAGGTTGCAGGGATAGCGTCAACAAATTTGTCAACAGCAAACGGTCTGTAAAGGCGAACCTTGAGAAGTCCGACTTTTTCGCCCTTAGCTGTAAGGTAATCAATTACTTCTTCAGCAACATCGCAGATTGAACCCATAGCAACAATAACATTTTCTGCATCGGGTGCGCCGTAGTAGTTGAAGAGCTGATAATTTGTGCCCAACTTAGCATTAACCTTGCCCATATATTTTTCAACAATAGCAGGCATTGCTTCATAATACTTGTTGCAGGCTTCACGATGCTGGAAGAAAATATCGTCATTTTCATGAGAACCACGCATTACAGGATGTTCGGGGTTAAGAGCTCTTTTTCTGAAAGCTGCAACAGCATCCATATCACACATTTCTTTAAGGTCTTCATAATCCCAGATTTCAATTTTCTGAATTTCATGAGATGTACGGAAACCGTCAAAGAAGTTAATGAAAGGAACTCTGCCTTCAATAGCTGAAAGATGAGCAACTGCGCCTAAATCCATAACTTCCTGAGGATTTGTTTCTGCAAGCATAGCAAAACCTGTCTGACGGCAAGCATAAACATCTGAATGATCGCCGAAAATATTAAGAGCGTGAGATGCTACGCAGCGAGCTGAAACATGGAATACGCAGGGAAGGAGCTCACCGGCAATTTTGTACATATTGGGAATCATAAGAAGAAGTCCCTGAGAAGCAGTGTATGTTGTGGTCATTGCGCCGGCTGCAAGTGAGCCGTGAACTGTACCTGAAGCACCTGCTTCTGACTGCATTTCGGCAACTTTTACAGTTGTTCCGAATATGTTTTTGCGCCCCTGTGCTGTCCACTGGTCAACATAGTCCGCCATCGGGCTTGACGGAGTGATCGGGTAAATACCTGCAACTTCTGTAAACGCATAAGATACATGAGCTGCGGCGGTATTACCGTCCATGGTTAATTTTTTTCTACCCATTTTATTTGTCCTCCTTTGTTTGTATCGAAGTTATATATCAATAATCAAAATCGACCAACTAATATGATATCACTTTTAATTAAATATGTAAACCTCTATGAAAAAAATTTTTATAAATATTTTATTGCATATTGCGCCTGTTTTTGTGAAAAAAGGAAATTACGGCTTGCTTTTATATGATTAAATTCATAACTAATTCTCATTGACTAAATATTTGTTTTGGGATATAATGGTAGTAACTTATAATGAGGGAGTTTTCGTATTATGTTAAACACAGAAAAAACAATGGAAAAAATTGTAAACCTTTGTAAAAACAGAGGCTTTATATTTGCAGGCAGCGACATTTACGGCGGACTTGCAAACACATGGGATTACGGTCCTCTCGGCGCAAGACTTAAAAACAATGTTAAGGACACATGGAGAAAAAGATTTATCCAGGAAAGGAAAAACAGCTTTGAAGTTGATGCCGATATTCTTATGCATCCGAGAGTTTGGGAAGCCAGCGGCCATGTTGCAAGCTTTTCGGACCCGCTGCTTGATTGCAAAGAGTGTAAAATGCGTCACAGAGCAGATAATCTTATTGATGATTTTGACCCGGAAGCTCATGCAGACGGAATGACAAAAGAGGAAATGTTTGACTATATCAAAGCTCATTCTATCCCCTGCCCGAACTGTGGAAAGCATAATTTCACCGATATTCGTGAATTTAATCTTATGTTCCAGACTTTCCGTGGTGTTACAAACAACAGCAAGAGCATTATCTACCTCCGTCCCGAAAATGCACAGGGCGAATATGTTAACTTCCTTAATGTTCAGCGCAGTATGAGAGCTAAGCTTCCGTTCAGCATCGGTCAGATCGGTAAAGCTTTCAGAAATGAAATCACCCCCGGCAACTTCACTTTCAGAACAATTGAGTTTGAACAGATGGAATTTCAGACATTCTGTAAAGAAGGAACCGATGCAGAGCTTTATGATTATTTTAAAGAATACGGTCTTAAATACTATCAGGATTTAGGTATTGCACCTGAAAATCTCCGTTTCCATGATCATGAAAAGCTTGCTCATTATGCAAAAGCGGCTTGTGATATTGAATTCCTTTTCCCGTTCGGCTGGGGTGAAGTAAACGGCACTCATAACAGAACAAATTTTGACCTTACCAAACATCAGGAATACAGCGGCCAGAAAATGGATTACCTTGACCCGGAAACAAACGAAAGGTTTATTCCGTTTATCATTGAATCAACCTACGGACTTGACAGAACAATTCTTGCTCTTTTATGCGAAGCTTATGATGAGGAAATTATTGACGCAGAAAAGAACGACACAAGAGTAGTTCTTCATTTGAACCCGGTTGTTGCACCATTCAAAGCCGCAGTTCTTCCTCTTTCCAAAAAGCTCTCCGGCGAAGCATTGAAGGTTTATGAAAAGCTTCAGAAAAAGTTTATGGTTGATTTTGACGAAACAGGCTCAATCGGCAAACGCTACCGCCGTCAGGACGAAATCGGCACACCTCTTTGCGTTACATTTGATTTTGACAGCCTTGAAGATAACTGTGTTACAGTCCGTGACAGAGACAGTATGGAACAAGTCAGAATTTCTATTGATCAGCTTGACGAATATATCGGCAGAAATCTGGAATTTTAATTATATAAATCAATCAAAGCGGGTAATATTATGAAAAAAATTCAGTTTACCGAAACTGTTCTCAGAGATGCACAGCAGTCACTTATTGCAACGAGAATGCCGTTTGAGGACTTTGAAGATATTCTTTCAACAATGAACAAAGCCGGCTATTATTCAATAGAATGCTGGGGCGGTGCAACATTTGATTCATGCCTTCGTTACCTGAACGAAGACCCTTGGGAAAGACTTCGCAAAATACGCAAAGCTTGCCCTGATACAAAGCTTCAGATGCTTTTAAGGGGTCAGAATTTATTGGGATATAAGCATTATCCCGACGATGTTGTTAGAAAATTTGTTGAAAAAAGCGTTGATAACGGCATCGACATAATCAGGATTTTCGATGCATTAAACGACAAAAGAAATCTTGAAACAGCTATTGACGAAGCAAACAAAAGAGGTGCACACGCTTCAGGTACAGTTTGCTACACATCAAGCCCTGTTCACACTCTTGAAGCTTATGCCAAATATGTTAAAGAGCTTGAAAATATGGGCGTATCATCAATATGTATTAAAGACATGGCCGGTATTATGGGACCTGATGATGCCTATAACCTTGTTAAAGCAATAAAAGAAACAGTTAAAATTCCCGTTGTTGTTCATACACACTGCACTACAGGACTGGCTTATATGACTATTCTTAAATCCATAGAAGCCGGTGCAGATATTATTGATACCGCTACCTCATGTTTTTCCGGCGGAACATCTCAGCCGGCAACGGAGACCCTCGCATTTGCTTTGCGTCAGTTGGGATATCAGGTTGACCTTAATGACAGTGTCGTAAAAGAAGTAAATGATTTTTTCAGACCTGTCAGAGCAAAAGTGCTTGATTCAGGCTTGCTTAACCCTGTTGTTATGGCAACAGATACAAATGCCCTTAACTACCAGATTCCCGGCGGAATGTTATCAAACCTTGTAGCACAGCTTACCGCTCAGAATAAGCTTGATAAGCTCAACGAAGTTCTTGCAGAAGTTCCCCGTGTAAGGGAGGATATGGGCTATCCTCCGCTGGTTACTCCCATGAGTCAGATGGTCGGCGTTCAGGCAACTGCAAATGTTCTTACAGGCAAATATAAAAATATATCAAAAGAAGTCGCAGGCTATGTAAAAGGCGAATACGGAAAAGCTCCCGGAAAAATCAGTGATGAGCTTAAAAGAATCGTCCTGGGTGATAATGAACCTTTTACAGGTAAATACGCTGACACTCTTGAGCCTTCTTTTGAAAAAACAAAAAAAGAGCTGGGAAAAAGAGCGGAGTGTGACGAAGATGTTCTGTCATACATTGCGTTCCCTCAGCTTGCCGAAAAATTTTTTGAACAAAGAGAAGAAAAGAAACGCCGTACCTTTAATTACAGCATAACTGCTGTTAAGGAGGGCTGAAATGAATTATCTTAGTGTGTTTAACACAATATACGGTCAAAACGCTGAAATGACAATCAGCCGAACTTTACTGATTTCCGTTGTCGGATTTTTCATAGTTTTCCTTATTCTCGGCATACTTGCAATTTTTGTGAAAATTATGGGCAAAGGCTTTGATGCTGTAAACGCTAAAACCGAACCGATTGAAATGCAAAAGCCAAAAACGGATTCTTTTTCGGGCATTCCCCTCCCTGATAATCAGTCTGAGGGAAAACTTGTGCTTGAAAATGTTACAGAAGAAGAGGCTGCGGTTATTATGGCTATTGTCAGCGATAAAAGCGGCATTCCCCTCAACAGATTAAAATTTAATTCCATAAAACTTTCGGAGGAATTAAAATGAAATATATAGTTACTTTAAACGGTAAAAATTATGAAGTAGATGTAACCGAAACAGACGCTGTAATTACTTCTGTTACATCTGATACTGCAGTTCCTTCTTTTTCAGTGCCCGCTGTAAGCAAACCGGCTCCCGTAACCCCCGCCGCTTCTGCTGTTGCAGGTGAAAAAGTGCTTGCTCCTATGCCCGGTAATATTATTTCTGTTAATATTTCAGAAGGTCAGAGCGTTAAAGCAGGAGAAGTTCTGTTTGTACTTGAAGCAATGAAAATGGAAAATGATATTGTTGCTCCCGTTGACGGCACTGTAAAACAGATTGTTACATCAAAAGGTGCAACAGTTGATACAGATGACATCCTCGCAGTAATTTAAGGAGGATTTCAGATGAATCTTATTACAGAAGTTCTTCGTGGAGTATGGGAATCCTCGGGATTCGCACTGCTTACATGGCAAAACCTTGTTATGTTCGGCGTTGCATTTGTTTTTATGTACCTTGCAATAGCTAAAAAATTTGAGCCGTTGCTGCTTGTACCGATTGCATTCGGTATTTTGCTTGCAAATCTTCCCGGTGCGGATATTATGCTTGACACAACCGGCGGAATGTTAGGCGATATTTCCGAATCAGCTCATGCTGTTGAAGGCGCTCACTGGTATGAATCCGGTGTTCTGAGAATACTTTATGTGGGCGTAAAATCGAGTATATTCCCCTGCCTTATTTTCCTGGGCGTAGGCGCTATGACAGATTTCGGTCCGTTGCTTTCAAACCCGGTAAGTCTTCTTTTAGGAGCTGCCGCTCAGCTTGGAATTTATATTGCCTTTATTATAGCAATTCTTTTGGGATTTACACCGACAGAAGCCGCTTCAATAGCCATTATCGGAGGAGCAGACGGACCCACCGCTATTTTCCTCGCATCTAAGCTTGCGGCTCATTTGCTTGCCCCCATAGCACTCGCCGCTTACTCGTATATGGCACTTATTCCGGTAATTCAGCCCCCTATTATGAAACTGCTGACCACGGAAAAAGAGCGTAAAGTAAAAATGACTCAGCTACGCAAGGTATCAAAAACCGAAAAAATAATTTTCCCCATAGTTGTTCTTACTCTTGTAGCTTTAATCCTTCCGTCAGTTGCTCCTCTTTTAGGTATGCTTATGCTCGGCAACCTTTTCAGAGAATGCGGAGTTGTTGAAAGACTTTCCGATACAGCACAGAACGCATTGATGAATATTGTAACAATAATGCTCGGCGTATGCGTAGGTGCTACTGCGAACGGCGCTGATTTTCTTCAGCTTAAAACAATAAAAATCGTTCTACTTGGATTGACGGCATTTATCTTTTCCACAGCTGGCGGTGTTCTTATCGGGAAACTGCTTTATGTTGTTACAAAAGGAAAAATAAATCCCCTTATCGGTGCAGCCGGAGTTTCAGCCGTACCTATGGCGGCAAGAGTTGCACAAAACGAAGGTGCAAAGGCAGAACCTACAAACTTTTTGCTTATGCACGCAATGGGACCGAATGTCGCAGGCGTAATCGGTTCCGCCGTTGCCGCAGGCTTTTTGCTGATAATGTTCGGCAATTAAACAAGAATAAATATAACCTCTCTGCGTAAACTATTATTACCAATCAGTTTACTTCAGGGAGGCTTTTTTATGTGTGGTATTATCGGTTACACAGGTGTACAGCCTGCTGTTCCGCTGATTATGAGAGGGCTTGAAAAGCTCGAATACAGAGGTTACGACTCGGCAGGTATGGGAATATTTGAAAACGGTAAAATAACGCTGTATAAGGCTCAGGGAGGCCCTGAAAAGCTTAAAGAAAAAGTTCCGCTTATCAGCATTACAAACACGGGAATCGGTCACACCCGATGGGCTACTCACGGAGCGCCTGACGAAAAAAACGCTCATCCTCATTTAAGCGCAGACAAAAAATTTGCAGTTGTTCACAACGGAATTATCGAAAATTATAAATCCCTAAAATCAGAACTTATTAAAGAAGGATTTTCTTTTCAAAGCGAAACCGATACGGAAGTAATTTCCGTTCTTTTAGGGAAAATGTACAGCGGTGATGTTAAATCGGCAATCAGCAAAACCATGACAATGCTCAAAGGCTCTTATGCTCTGGGAATATTATGCAGTGATTACCCCGATACGATTTTTTGCGCTAAAAAATCAAGCCCCCTTTTCGCAGGCATTGATGCAAACGGCGGATACCTTGCAAGTGATGTTGAAGCACTGTACCATAACAGCGAAAGAATATATAAAATGGGTGATAATGAAATAGGCGTAATCAATAAAGACAGCCTGAAAATATTTGATATTGACGGATGCCGTATAAGAAAATCCGAAATAAAAGCAGGAGAAATTTCAGACGATTCAGAAAAGAACGGTTATGAGCATTATATGCTTAAAGAAATTTTCCAACAGCCGAAAGCGGTAAAAAACACACTTTCCGATATATTGATTGACGGTAAAATAAAGCTTGGCTGTCTGAAAATGAACAGAGAAAAAATCAAAAACATAAATCATATTGAATTTATCGGATGCGGTTCTGCATATCATGTTGGTGTTGCGGGAGCATACATGGCTCAGAAGCTTATGAAGATACCTGCGTTTGCTTTTATCGCCTCAGAATATATTAACAGGTATTCAGTTGCAGACGAAAACACTCTTGCAATAGTTATCAGCCAAAGCGGTGAAACAGCAGATACCTTGTGCGCTATGCGTGAAGCAAAAAAAAGAAACGCAAAAACAGTAAGCATAGTCAACTCAAAATTCAGCACTATCGCACAGGAAAGCGACTGTGTTATTCTGACAAAAGCAGGTAAAGAAATTTCAGTTGCAACAACAAAAGCGTACAGTGCTCAGCTTGCTGTTATTTATGCACTGATAATCAGACTTTCATATTCATCAGGAAAAATTGACAGAGAAAAGTACAGACAGCTGTGTAATGAACTTGATGCTTTACCCCGAAAAATCAGCGAATCTCTTGAAAACACAGAATATGCCGTTGAAATTGCCCGGGAGCTGAAAAATGAAAATTATGTCTGCTTTATCGGCAGAGGCTTTGATTACTGCACTGCTATGGAAGGTTCGTTAAAACTGAAGGAAATCAGCTACGCCCATTGTGAAGCTTATGCCGCCGGTGAACTGAAGCACGGAACAATTTCCCTTATTGAAAAGAACACACCTGTTATTGCAGTTGCCGCCTGTTCTGAAGTTGTTGCGAAAACTATGGGTAATATAAAAGAATGCAAAGCAAGAGGCGCAAAAATAATCTGCATCACAAATCAAAAAGAATTTGAATATGATGCAGATGATAAAATGATTTTTATTCCGGAATCCGGTGACCTTTTTACTCCGTCACTGTCTTTAATCCCGCTGCAGCTTATAGCTTATTATACTGCGAAAGAAAAAGGATGTAATATTGATAAGCCTAAAAATCTTGCAAAAAGTGTAACAGTTGAATAATCATATTAAACGGAAATCATATTTGTCACCCTTCGGCAACCTTCAGAGAATATGATGTTCCGTTTTCTATTTTTGTGCGGTCAACACTTTGCGGAGCAAGGTTTTTGCCGATAAAAAATGACCAGTACTTTCCGCCGTTTTCATATTTATGGACTTCACCCTCAACAGATAAAATATAAAGTCCGTAATCTCCCTGTTCACCGTCAATTATTTCAAGTTCTTCAAGTGCCGCTCCAACAGTGTCCTTATCTGTTCTTATATTGTAGTGCTTTTCACCTTTTTCAAAACAAATATCAAGATAAAACTGATTTCTGCCTGAGCCCTTGTCTTCATAATCAGCCACTGTATTATTACTGCTTTCATCAGCCTGCGTTTTTTTAACACACGAGCCCAAGGTAAAAGTCAAAACAAAAGCTACTAATAAAGCCAATATTTTTTTCATAGACTCACCCCGTTATGCCTGCCTCTACAGCGTTTTGCTGATGCTGTCCATAGGTTTCGGCATAGAAAAACTTTGTCATACTTTCATCTGTAAGGAAATACTGATAATCTGTATCGTTAGGATAAAGTGCCGCCTCTATTGCTTTCATACCGGGACAGCACACTGCTCCTGCAGGAAGCCCTTTTCTGTAATTCTGATATGTATAATATTTTGTAAGATAATCATCAAACTTTTCGCTGTCACTTCCGCCGAGATAATCAGCCATGTTTTTAAGATAAAAATATGTAACATCACTGCCGAGATATGACTGCCTGGAATTATCAAGCCTGTTGTGAAAAACAGATGAAACATTTTTACATTCATTTAAATCAAGGTCACATTCCTTTTGAATAATAGATGCAAGGGTAATCATTTCATCAAATGTATAGCCTGATTCCTCAGCTTTTGCCTTCATTTCAGGTGTTACTTTTGAATTGAAATTATCAATAAATCTCTTAATTACACTATCTGCATCCTCACCAACATAAAAATCGTATGTATCAGGGAAAAGATATCCTTCAAGCAGAAAAACTCTTTCATCCCCATTGGTGATTTCAATTCCGTCAACAGGCTTATTGGCGGCTTTATAAAAATCCTCTTTGGAGCAGACTTTATTCTGTTCAAGCAGTTCAGCCATTTGATATACCGTATAACCCTCAGGAAAAGTAATTCTTACACTTGCCGCCTGAGAAGGCGCAGTATTATTATCTTTTGTTTCTTTACTTGTTCCGCCGTGTAAAACAACAGCCATAACGGTCGCCGACAAAACAAGAATAATTGCGCATATCGCCACAATAACAGCCGGCAGAATATTCTTCTTTTTTCTTTTATTTTCAGGCTTGTTATAAATACCGTCATATTTTACATCAAACGGTTTCCCCTCTTTTGAATATACTTCATATTCAGTAGGATTCCAGCCGTCGTTAAAATTTTTATTATCCATTTAATACCTCCCCTTATTTAATAATAATATTATATCAGCAAAGCAGGTTTTGTCAAATCGTAATAAAACAAATTATTCTGCAAAAAATAAAACTGAAAGGTGTGATAATATGAAAAGAAAAATCAGAAAACAATCTGAAAAGAAAAAATTCCCCATTGTTGCCGACATGCTGGGTGTATGGGAAGAAATTGCCGATAATGACACAGACGATGTTTTAGGAAGCTATACCGGAAATCCGGTTGACGGTGATTATCCTGAACAGGATGCAGACGATTTGTAATATAATATAAAACTTTTATTTAAGCGGAAAGCAAGTCCTGAAAAAACAAGCTTGTGCTCCGCTTAATTTTGTTTTATAAATATACTTATTTTTCTTGACTAAACACTCATTATGTTTTACAATATAAAGGTTAAAATATGCGAAAAAAGGTGACTTGTTTTGGCAAAGAGAGAAAAAATAAGGAATGTGGCGATAATTGCCCATGTTGACCACGGCAAAACAACCATGGTTGATGAAATGCTTAAGCAGAGCGGTACTTTCCGTGATAATGAGCAGGTACAGGACAGGGTTATGGACTCCAACGATTTGGAAAGGGAAAGAGGAATTACAATCCTCTCCAAAAACACTTCTGTTCACTATAAAAATACAAAAATAAATATTGTAGACACTCCCGGTCATGCTGATTTCGGCGGAGAAGTTGAGCGTATTCTCATGATGGTTGACGGTGTTCTTCTTCTTGTTGACGCATTTGAAGGCTGTATGCCCCAGACAAGATTTGTTCTTCAGAAAGCCCTCGGTCTTAAAAAGAAAGTTCTTGTTGTTGTCAATAAAATTGACCGTCCCGGTGCAAGGCCTGCCGAAGTAATAGATGAAGTTCTTGATTTATTTATTGAGCTCGGCGCTGATGATGAGCAGATAGAATTTCCTGTTGTTTATGCTTCAGCCAGAGACGGGTATTCTTCCCTTGACCCGGATGTGAGAGAGGGCGATATGAGACCGCTCCTTGACGCCATTCTTGAACACATTGAACCGCCTGAGGGAGATACAGACGGTCCTTTGCAGATTCTTTTTTCCAGCCTTGATTATGACGATTACATCGGAAGAATCGGTGTAGGAAGAGTTGAAAGAGGTAAAGTAAAAAGGAACGATACTGTTGTTTTATGTAAGACTGACGGAGAAACAGAATCAGTAAAAATTTCAAGACTGTATCAGTTTGAGGGTCTTAAAAGAGTTGAGGTTGAATCAGCTGAAATGGGCGACCTTATATGCGTATCCGGCATATCGGATATCAACATCGGCGAAACAGCATGCGACCCTGATTATATTGAACCTTTGCCATTTGTTAAAATTGACGAACCTACTCTTTCAATGAATTTTATTGTTAATGACAGTCCGTTTGCAGGCAGAGAAGGTAAATTTGTTACATCAAGAAATATTCGTGACAGACTTTATAAAGAAGTTGAAACGAATGTAAGTATGCGTGTTGAGGACACTGAAACAACAGATACATTTAAGGTTTCCGGCAGAGGAGAGCTTCACCTTTCCATTCTTATTGAAACAATGCGAAGACAGGGATATGAATTTCAGGTTTCAAGACCGAAGGTTATTTTCAAAACTATTGACGGTCAGCTTTGCGAACCTATGGAATTGCTTATTGTTGAAGTTCCCGAAAACTATGTTGGTGCAGTTATTGAAAAATTAGGCTCACGCAGAGGCGAGCTTGAAAACATGGGAACCCGTGACGGCGGTGCAACACATCTTGAATTCAAAATTCCTTCAAGAGGCCTTATCGGCTACCGTTCGGAATTTATGACCGACACAAACGGTAACGGCATTATGAACCAGCTCTTTGCGGGATATGAACCTTATAAAGGAGACATAGAAACAAGAGAAAACGGTTCCATTGTTGTTCACGAAACAGGATTAAGCACAGGATACGGTCTTTTCAATACGCAGGACAGAGGTCGTTTATTTATCGGTGCAGGCGTTGAAGTATATGAAGGCATGATTGTAGGCGAATGTGCTAAAAACGAAGATATTGTCTGCAATGTCTGCAAGAGCAAACACCTTACAAATACCCGTGCATCAGGAAGTGACGAAGCATTAAGACTTGTTCCTCCAACAACGCTCAGCCTTGAACAGTGCATGGAATTTATTAAAGATGACGAGCTTCTTGAGGTTACACCAAAATCACTGAGACTTCGCAAACGCATTCTTTCAAAAGAACAGAGAATGAAAATGCTTCACAGAACCAAATGATTTATGAGCAATTTATAAATGAATGACGGTGATTTTATGACCGATGAAAAAGTAAATAACAGCTGTGCAGTTGCTTTAGGCAATTTTGACGGATTGCATATCGGGCATCAAAAAGTTCTTGAAAACACACTGGCATTGTCAAAAAAGCATAATCTTAAATCAAAGGTTATGCTTTTTGATATTCATCCGAAAGAATTCATTTCAGGTCAGAAAGTTCCGAAACTTTTAAGCGACGAAAAATCTGAGACTGTTTTGAAAAAAATGGGATTTGAAATATGCCGCATAAATTTTTCAAAAATCAGGAATATGACTTGCAAAGAATTTTTCAGCAAAATAATTATTGATGAATTAAATGCAAAAGCAGTATGCTGCGGTTTTAATTATTCCTTCGGCAAATCCGGTTTGGGAGACAGTAATACAATCAAAGAACTGTGCGCTGAAAATGATATTAAATGTCAAATTGCAGAGCCTGTAAAAATCTGTGACGAATTTGTTTCTTCCACTGCCATAAGAAATTATATTTTGTCGGGTGAACCGGAAAATGCCGCAAAAATGCTGGGCAGAAATTTTTGCATAAGCGGGGAAATAATTCACGGTGACAAAAGAGGCAGAACGCTGGGATTTCCTACAGCTAATCAGAAAATCGACTCATCTCTTGTTGTTCCTAAATTCGGTGTTTATCAGACAGTGGTAAACATCAACGGCAAACTTTTCAACGGAGTTACAAACATCGGTATAAGACCTACATACCTATCCGAATGTCCCCTTGCTGAAACATATATTATTGATTTTGATGACAGCATTTACGGGAGCCGTATTGATGTTCAGCTTGTTAAATATATGCGTGAAGAAATTAAATTTGACAGTGCCGAACAGTTGAAACAGCAAATGATTAAAGATTCTGCGGAGGTGCAGAAAAATGTTCACAAACTGGGATGAATTAAAAAATCAGTGTTTATCCTGCAGGAACTGTCCCCTGGCTCAAACAAGAACAAATCTTGTATTCGGAGTCGGCAACGAAAACGCAGAGGTTATGCTTATCGGCGAAGGCCCGGGAGAGCAGGAGGATTTGAAAGGCGAACCTTTCGTTGGCAAAAGCGGTCAGCTACTTGACAAATATCTTGCCGCTATTGACCTTGACAGGCATAAAAATGTTTACATAGCAAATATTGTTAAATGCAGACCGCCGCAAAACCGTGACCCAAAGGAAGAAGAACAAAACGCCTGTATAATGTGGTTAAAAGAACAGACAAGACTTATCAGACCCAAAATTATTGTATGCGTTGGCAGAATTGCCGCTCAGAAGCTTATCAGTCCTGATTTTCGGGTAACAAAGCAACACGGTAAATTTATTAACAAAAACGGATTTTACATGATGGGTACATATCACCCCGCCGCACTTTTAAGAAATCCGAGCCAGAAGCCTGATGCATTCGAAGATTTTATTCAACTGCGGGAAAAAATCAAAGAAATATGTAACCATACATACTAATATAAGAGGAGCAGATATGACAAACATTCTTGAAGCAATAATGATCGTTTTATTCGGCATATCCTGGCCGATAAATATATACAAACTTATTAAATCCAAAACAGCAAAAGGAACCAGCGTTCTGTTTTATTATTTTATTGACTTGGGCTATATTGCCGGAATTGCCGCAAAAATTATTAAATACACTCAGGGTATTTCAACCCCTGCCTATGTGTGGTTTTTTTACATTCTGAATTTTTGTATGGTTCTTGCCGGAATAATAATATATTACAGAAATAAACACTTGGATAATAAAAACAAATAATCAATGAAGATACCTGCATACTTATACAGTGTGCAGGTATAGTTTTTACTTTTTATCTTTATTTTTTAATATTTCAATAGCATTTGTTATCGCTTTCGGTATCGGTATGCCCATAAGCCCCGCATTTTCAACAACTGATATAAGTTCATCGGCTGTAAACGCAATACATACCGCATCACGCACATAAGAAATCTCCAGGGACATATCAAGCCTGTGACCAATCAGAACAAATACAAGAATAACAGACTTTCTGCAAAGTCCCTTCCATCCTACTCTTGATTCCAATGCGCCGTTTTCCGTTTTCGGGCTTTTATTGAAAACAGCGGCAACAATTATTCCGGTAATAAAATCGGCAAACATCGCAATTATCAGTGTTATCATCGGAGAAGTCCATCCGCCGAAAACAGAAGTAAAAACGCTGCCGAGTATACCGATTGCACTGCATAGCAACGCTAAATCTGCCATCATTATTCCTCCTGAAATTTTGGTAAGCTCAATTAAGGCTTATTACATTGTATTCAAATATATTAAAACCTGCCATATTGATTTTTGACTGTAATTGTGATAACATTATCGGGAGGTGATGTTTATGGCATGTACGCTTGAACAACTGCAAAAAACAGAATATGATATTCTATGTAAATTTGCTGAGTATTGTGAAAAAAACCAGTTAGAATATATCCTTGCTTTCGGAACATTGTTAGGAGCTGTAAGACACAACGGTTTTATTCCCTGGGATGACGATATTGATGTTCTGATGCATTACAAAGAATTCAGAAAATTCAGAAAACTTATTAAGAAAAATCCTATTGACGGATACGATTTTTCGTGGATTGACAGTAACGATGAATTTTATCCTTTTCATTATGCAAAGCTCAGAAAACAAGGCACTCACATGACTGATTTTTCCGTTGAAAATCTGAAATTAAATGACGGCGTTTGGATTGATATTTTTTTATATTACGATAAACCCAAAACCAAAATAGGAACAAAACTGCAGGAATTTATGCTGTGGGTAATAAGAGAAGCAGGGCAGATTGCTGTTTTTCGTTCAAATGATAATAATGAAGAAACCTCCGCAAAAATAAAGCTTGTAAGGGCATTATATAATTGCCCTGACGGAATACTTAAATTTATAAGAAGTTTATTTTACCGCCTCGTGCCCATCACCTGCAGAAAAAGCAGTGACCATATAAGAGTTCATGCCTGGACTGATAGCATTGATATAAATAAGAAAAGATGTGCCGCTGAACCTGTTGTTAAGCATATTTTTGAAGACAGAGAATTTTATATTCCGGAAGATTATAACGAAGCATTAACCTCAATGTACGGACCTGATTATATGACTCCGATTAAAACACATACACACGCCAATCTGGATGATATTGTATTATAATTAACAGTTGCAATTTTCTCAGTTTGAGATTATTGCAACTGTTTTTCTTTGTTTTCAAAAGAAAAATCCGCCCGTTTCCGAGCGGATTTTTATTAGTTTTGCAAAATTATGCTTCTGCAGGCATTGTAGGATCAACCTGATTGAACACTCTGGAACCGTCTGCAACTTCTTTGATTGCTGCAAGGTCGTCTGCTGATATTCTGCGTACGCCGTCAACATTTGCTGCCTTTGACTGTTCTGTTGTAAGGATTGAACTGTCTTCAAATGAATCACTTACCAATGTTGCATCGTCAAAGTCTACTATTCCGTTGCCGTCTACATCACCGTAGATTACGATTACATATTCTTCTACTGTGCCGTCTGAATATTCAACTTTTATTATTGAACCTGTTCCGTAATATCTTGCTGATTTTACTGCCTTTGTAAACGTTACTGTTACACCTTCGTAATCAAGATAATCATTCTGAAGCATCTTAAGTGTAAGGCCTGTGCAAAGTCCTGTTATCTGTTTGTTATTTGCTATTATTGTTGTGCTGCCTTCTTTTGCCTGGAAGTATTCTGTTACTGGCGGTGCTACAGGAATAAGTCCGTCTACTGCTTCTTTCAGTATTCCGTACTGTTCATCTACAAGTCCCTGCTTATCTATCTTAAGTGACGGATTTGACTGCTTCCATCTCTTAACTGTTTTGCATACATTGTATACATCATCATAGTTTGTATACTGTGCCGGGTCAAGAGCTTCGAAATCTGTGATAAGCTTGTTAAGTGCTGAATAGTCCGCATTCTTGAGTACAAGTGATGCGATCTTCTGTGAAAGAACTGCTACTTTGTTATCAAGCTCTGTCTGATTTCTGATATCAAGTGTTCCCTTAAGATATTCTTCGATTGCTTCTACCTGTGCTGTTACTGCACCGGCTGTTGCTTCTGTATAGTTTGTAAGCGGTGTAGGAATTGTTCCCTTTACTGTTTCGTAATTCTCTGTGCTGATAGCTTTGTATTTAAGTGCTGCTATCGCATCGTTGATTGCCTTTGCATATCCGTCTACTGTTGCCTGTTCTTCGATTGTAAGATCATATACAACTTTGGATATTGCTTCTTCTACTGCATCAAAGTTTGTGTAAAGGTCTTTGTCCACTGCTTTTATTGTTGCTGCATTCTTTGCTTCTGTTACTTTTGTGTAATCTGCTCCCTTAAGAACAAGCTTACTTGCAAGGTCATTTATTGCTGCAACAATTGTATCAAGTGTTCCCTGATCTTTGATGTTTACGTTTCCTTCGAGAAGTGTATTTCCTTCTGCTATCTTGTCTGTTACTGCTTTTACTGATGCTTCTGTATACTTGGTTGTATCTACCTTGCCGAATGCTTCAACTGCTGAGTCGAATGCTGTTCTGTTTATCGGCTTGTATGCAAGTGCTGCTACTGCTTCGTTTATTGCTGTTGCATAACCGTCAAC